>CADARM010000054.1 GCA_902790275.1 uncultured Lachnospiraceae bacterium | reverse complement strand
TAAAGAGCGCCGATTCCGAGATCAACTCCAAGAAGGAGATCGCGGGAAAAGAGACTTTTGCCGAAAGAGAGAGGATCATTACGGCTGCCAACGAAGAGGCTGCGACTATTCTTAAAAAAGCCAGAGAAAAAGCTCAGGCAGAGCATGACAGAATATTGAACGATGCTCAGAAAGAAATCGCACAGATCGTAAACGAAGCAACAGAGAAGATCGTTCTTCGTTCGGATCTGGATACATATGATCAGTTTTTGGATGCTGCGAAAAAGGAAGTAGACAATGAGTAACGATAAAGTTGCAACAAGCGTTCTTTACAGTGCGCTTAAACCTTCCGAAGCGCAGGAAGGTAAAATAAAAGAATTTATCGCAAAAAAATACGGCGAAGACATTTCCCTTGAATGGATAGAGGATAAGTCGATCGCAGACGGATTCCGTCTCGAAGTGGGCCAGGAAGTCTATGACTGGACCAATGCAGGCCGTCTCGAACAGTTCAAGGAAATGATCCTTAATGCTGTCGGAAAGAAGTATTCCGACAATGTTATCCCGCTTATCAGAGAGAATATCAAAGACTGGGCTCCAAAGGGTGTTCCCACGGAATACGGTGTTGTAACAAGTATCGGTGACGGTATTGCAACGGTATCCGGATTAAAGAGTGCCACCTACGGTGAGATCCTTCTTTTCTCCGAAGGTATCAGAGGAATGGTGCTTGACCTTCGTGAAGACGAGATAGGATGTATTCTCTTCGATGATACGGACGAGATAAGCGAGGGAAGCAGGGTAAGAAGAACCGGAAGAAGCGCAGGTGTTCCTGTAGGAAACGGATTCTTAGGAAGAGTAGTTAACCCTCTCGGCATTCCCATCGACGGTAAAGGAGATATCGAGGCAGAAGATTACAGAGCCATCGAATCACCCGCACCCGGAATCATTGAAAGACAGCCTGTTAACAGACCCATGGAAACAGGTATCCTTTGTATAGACTCCATGTTCCCTATCGGAAGGGGACAGAGAGAATTGATCATCGGTGACAGACAGACCGGTAAAACAGCTATCGCACTTGATACGATCGTTAACCAGAAAGGTAAAGACGTTATCTGTATCTATGTTGCCATAGGACAGAAAGCCAGCCTTATCTCACAGATGGTTACCAATCTTAAAAAACACGGTGCGATGGATTACACCATCATAGTTAATGCATCCGCATCGGATGCAGCACCAATTCAGTATATAGCACCTTATTCGGGATGCTCTCTGGCTGAATTCTTTATGCATCAGGGCAAGGATGTTTTGATTGTTTACGATGATCTTTCAAAGCATGCCATTGCATACAGATCCTTATCCCTTTTGCTTGACCGTTCACCCGGACGTGAAGCATATCCCGGTGACGTATTCTATCTGCATTCAAGACTTCTCGAGAGAGCGGCGCACTTAAGCGACGAACTCGGCGGAGGTTCGATCACAGCATTGCCTATCGTAGAAACACAGGCGGGCGATGTTGCGGCATATATTCCGACAAACATCATTTCCATTACCGACGGACAGATCTTCCTTGAGAGTGAACTTTTCTTCGAAGGACAGCGTCCTGCGGTTAACGTCGGATTGTCGGTTTCCCGTGTCGGCGGTGACGCTCAGACGAAAGCCATGAAGAAATCTTCGGGTTCACTTCGTCTTGATCTCGCACAGTACAGAGAAATGGAAGTATTTACACAGTTCTCGTCCGACCTTGATGAAGCTACACAGAAGCAGTTAACATACGGCCACGGCCTTATGTATATCTTAAGACAGCCGCAGTACAAGCCGTATTCACAGCATCAGCAGGTAATTCTGTTGACAGTTGCTTTAAATAAATATTTTATGGATGTTCCCGTAAAGAACATTCAGAGTGAGATTGCAAGGCTTCTTGAGCATTTTGAAATGTCTCATTCGGATATTTGTTCAAAGATCGATTCAACCGGATTGATCAGTGATGATGACAGAGCGGCCATCATGAAATATGCGCTTGAATTCAAGGGACGCAACTGATTGTAAGAGGTATTTTATATGTCGAATATGAAGGAGATAAAAGGTCATATTCAGAGCGTTAAGGATACGCAGAAGATCACTAACGCCATGTACCTTATATCTTCCAACAAAATGAGAAAGATAAAAAAGGAACTCGACAAGACAAAGCCTTATTTTGAAGAAGTAGCCTTAAGTATCAGACGAATCTTCAAAACGGTCAAGAATGTCGAAAGTGATTATTTTTATCCCGCCGGAGATTCATATACGATCGAAGGTACTTACGGATATCTTGTTATCACTGCCGACAAGGGTCTTGCGGGTGCGTATAACCAGAACGTCATCAAAGAAGCCACCAAGCTTATGACCAAAAAGCATGACAAGCTTCTTTTCGTTGTCGGTGAGTACGGAAGAAGGTATTTCAATTCGAAGAACATCCCGATCGAAAAGACTTTCCTTTATACGGCACAGAATCCTACTTTATCGAGAGCAAGACAGATATCCAATCTTTTGCTCGATCTTTATGACAACAAAAAATTATCAAAGATATATATAGTCTTTACGGATTATGAAAGCGGAATGGAAGCCAAGGTCAAAGTTATGAGACTTCTTCCTTTCAACAGATCCGATTTCAATTTAAGCAAAGCCGAAAAAGAATCCGAAAAGAATTCGACCAGAAACTTCGTATGGCCGACGGGAGAGATAGAATTTTATCCCAATGCGAGAGAAGCTCTGGACAATATGATCTCAAGCTATGTTACGGGTATCATTTACGGTGCTCTGGTAGACAGTTTCTGCAGTGAACAGAATGCCAGAATGAACGCGATGGATTCCGCGAACAGGAACGCCGAAGAACTTATAGACAAGCTTACGATCGAATACAACCATACAAGACAGGCTGCGATCACACAGGAGATCACGGAGATCTCGGCAGGCGCACGTGCGAAAAAGAAAAAGCGCGACAAAGCACTCGGCAGGAGTCGCAGTTAGTAAATATTTATCCATAAACGGAGGCAAAAATGACCGGAAGGATAGTTCAGGTATCGGGATCCGTAGTTGATGTACGATTTGAAGAAAATTTACCCAAGATAAGAGAAGCTCTGACAGTTGATGTCGAAGGCGAAGAAAGAGTTATGGAAGTTGCTTCGCATATCGGAAATAACCTTGTCCGCTGCATTATGCTCGCAGGAAGCGAGGGACTTGCAAGAGACATGAAAGTCAAAGCAACAGGAAATAATATCACCGTTCCCGTCGGAGAGTGTACTTTGGGAAGAATGTTTAACGTTCTCGGCCGTCCGATCGATGGAAAAGGAGAGATCCCCAAAGATACAGAAAGATGGAATATTCACAGAAAGGCTCCTTCATTCGAAGAGCAGAGCCCTGCGATCGAGATCCTCGAAACGGGAATCAAAGTCATAGATCTTCTTGAGCCCTATCCCAAGGGAGGCAAGATCGGACTTTTCGGCGGTGCCGGCGTAGGTAAGACTGTACTTATCCAGGAACTTATTCACAACGTTGCCACTGAGCACGGCGGATATTCTATATTCACCGGTGTAGGAGAGCGTTCCAGAGAGGGTAACGATCTTTGGCGTGAGATGCAGGAAAGCGGCGTATCTGCCAAGACAGCGCTTGTATTCGGTCAGATGAACGAAGCACCCGGCGTACGTATGAGAGTTCCTCTTTCAGGCCTTACAATGGCTGAATACTTCAGAGATACACAGAACAAAGACGTGCTTTTGTTCATCGACAATATATTCAGATTCGTGCAGGCAGGTTCCGAAGTTTCTACACTTCTCGGACGTATGCCTTCAGCCGTAGGTTATCAGCCCACACTTGCTGAGGAAATGGGTGCTCTTCAGGAGAGGATCGCTTCAACGAAGCGCGGTTCCGTTACATCCGTACAGGCTGTATACGTTCCTGCGGATGACCTGACCGACCCCGCACCCGCAACGACATTCTCTCACCTTGATGCGACCACGGTTCTTTCGAGAAAGATCGCCGAGCAGGGTATTTATCCCGCAGTCGATCCTCTTGAATCATCATCACGAATCCTTGAAGCTTCGATCGTAGGTGAAGAACATTACGAGATCGCAAGAAAGGTTCAGGAGATCCTTCAGAAATATGCCGAACTCCAGGATATCATCGCTATCCTCGGTATGGACGAACTTGCCGAAGAAGATAAACTTACCGTTCTTCGTGCCAGAAAGGTTCAGAGATTCTTGTCCCAGCCCATGCACGTAGCTGAGAAGTATACGGGTAATGCCGGTGTATTCGTTCCGGTTGCCGAGACTATCAGAGGATTTAAGGCTATTGTAAACGGAGAGGTTGACGATCTTCCCGAAGCTGCATTTTTCAATGTGGGAACGATAGAAGAATGTAAGATCAAAGCAGAGAAGATTAAAAACGGAGAGTTATAAGTATGAACAGTTTTACGCTGCATATACTTGCCGCTGAGAGGAATTTTTACGAGGGAGAGTGCTTAAGCCTTGTGGTTCCTATCACGGACGGTTCATACGGCATTCAGAGCAAGCATCAGAACATGGTGGCAGCTATTGTGCCGGGAATACTTGAATATTCGCTTCCCGATGAGACCAGGGTAACGACCTGCGTGTCTCAGGGCATTCTTGTAGTCGCAGACAACGACGTTAAGGTTCTGGTCGATACTATCGAGACACCCGATGAGATCGATGCCAACAGAGCGAAAGAAGCTGCAGAGGAAGCAAAAGAAGCGATACTTCAGAAGAAGAGCATTCAGGAATACAAAAGTGCTCAGATGAGAATCGCGAGAGAGATGAACAGACTGAAATTAAAAAACAGAAACAAAGACTAAAAAAGACGCCGTATCGTTTGATACGGCGCCTTATATTTTTTATAGATCAATCGTTTACGGATTCTTTGATCTCTTCAACTTTGTCTTCGATATCTTCTTTGATGTCTTCGGCTTTTTCCTTAACATCTTCAACAACTTCGGTAAAAGCTTCAGCTACGGTATCGTCGTCTTTTTTCTTCTTAAGACCTTCGAATTTGTCCTGAGCTTTTTTCCATGTGTTCTGTGCAGTCTCTTTAGTCTTGTTGACTGCTTCGCTTGTCTTTTCCTTGATGTTGTCAAGGTCCATATAGGAACGTTTCTTTGTTACTGTTCCGTCGTCATTTATAATCTCTTCGGTTTTGAAAATCTTATCTCTGTTCTGATAAATGTAATATGCTCCCACGCATGCAGCGGCGGTTGTTAAGCCTAAAAGAAATCCCTTTGTAGTTTTCTTCATTGTAGAATAACCTCCTTTGAGTAAACTACATTTATTTTACTCTTTATGGACCTAAAAGTAAATAGAAAAGCATTGAAGTTGGGCATTGAATATGTTAAGATGTTATCGACTAAAGCAGTCAATTTTTACGGGAGTTATGATTGATGAACGACAAGTTTTTTGACCTGAAGAAAGAAAAGCAGGATAAAATGATAAATGGCGCGATGCAGGTATTCGCGCTTAAAGGATATAAACTCGCAAGCACTGATGACATGGTTAAGGTCGCAGGTGTTTCCAAAGGATTATGGTTTCATTATTTTGTCAATAAGGCCGGTCTCTATACCTTTATCTCCGATTATTGCGTAAAGTATCTGAATATGGAATTGGCGGTTAATCTGTCCGTAACGAGGACGGATTATTTTGATATACTCTATACCGTTGAAGAGACCAAAGCCATGGTAGCAAAGATCTATCCTTTCGTACCCATGATGATCCAGTCAATGGAAGACGAAAAGGATGAGGAGATCCTCGAAGTTGCAAAGACCAGACTTGAGCCGTATACCGAGAAAGTCAATGAAGCTCTGGAGAACTTTTCAAATGAAAGACTTGTCAAGGGCGTGACCAGGGAAATGCTCGATATGACCGTAGGCTATACGATCAAAGGATTAAGAGAGAAAGCTTACTCATTCGGAGAATTCGATTCGGAAAAATATCTTTCCGATATCAGGGATTACTTCGAGATGATGAAAAATATAGTATACTCCAACGAAGGTTAGGATAATTTATGAACAAGCTTAACAACAAGAATGTAGGTATGGGTTGCGTTATACTCGGCGGTATTTTCTTTATCGCCGGAATCGTTTTGTTTATATTGTACAATTCGGTCAATCTGTATGCGCAGAAGACGGAAGCTACCATCGTATCGAGATATAATGTCGAATCCGAAGAGGAAGAGCCTTATACAATGCTTGAACTTGCTTACAAAGTTGGTACGGAAATGGTCTACACCGCTTATTCCGAACATGAGGAACTGGACGAAGACGCCACATCGCTCGAAGTTTACTACAATATCAAAAACCCCAAAGAGATCCTTGATGCAGGATGGCATCTGGAGCCGATCATCCCTTCGGCCTTTGGCATACTCATCCTTCTTACGGGCTTATATTATATGGGCATCATATCATTTGGCCTTGAACCTTCAAAGAAACCGGGCGACAAAGCATCCGATTTTGAGAAAAAATATTATGAAGCAAGAGAAAGGACCGAGAACTCTTTTATTCCTTTACTCGGTATAGTCAGCTTTATAGTATTCGGTGTGTTCATGATCATAAACAAGAGCGGATGGTGGGCATGGATCTTTATTGTCGCAGGTGTGATCGGAGCGATCTATTTCCTGACCGATTTCATTCCCGCTGCCAATGAGTTTATGGCATTAAGAAAGTTAAAGAAGTTTAAGGGACGTACTCTTTCCGTAGACGATGATTTCGAGTCTTTCGAACTTGAAAAACTTAACAGGAAGGAAAAGAAAGACAAAAAGAACGATAAGAAGTCAGAAGAGAAGAAAGATGAATTCGAGATAGAAGAGACTATTGAGATAAAGAGTCTTGACGTTAAAAAGAAAAAGAAGAAAAAATAGGTGAATTTATGCTTTATTGTGTACGATGCGGAGATCCGATAGATAAAAACGAACTCGTCTGCGATAAGTGCGGACTTCGTTTTACGGTAGTCAATTCTCAGGGAACCACCGTTTATATCAATCAGACTCCCAATCCCGTAAAAAAGAATACCGTTACAAAAAAGAAAAAAGAAAAGAAATTCGGCTACGGATGGGTGATAGCACTCGTGTCCGTAGCTTCGGTTCTTATAGCGGCATTTGCCGGAGTCATCCTTCTTGGATTCGGTGTGTTAATGGGCTTTGCCGCTTTTTATGAAGAGCCTTCGGGATCACAGCAGGTTGTGGTCAGTAACCCGAGTTCAACTTCAACCAATGTGGTCGTTGAAGAACCCATTACATATCAGAATGAGAATACTGTAGAGCCCGAGGAAATATCGAGTGTTATCAGAGACCAGTTCGTTCATTTAAAAGGCGACGGAACCGATACGGTTACCGTTATGGTATACATGAACGGCTCCGATCTTGAGAGTGAGTACGGATATGCTACTGAAGACTTAAGGGAAATGCTCAATGCGACCCTTTCCGATAATGTTAACGTTGTCATTCAGACAGGCGGAACAAAGAAATGGAAGACCGACGGTATTTCAAACAAGAGATCGCAGAGATTCATAGTTAAGGACAATCGTCTCGAACTTGTTGACGATACTCTGGATCAGCTTGATATCACCGATGAAAAAACGATCAGGGATTTTATAGTATACTGCAAGAACAATTATCCCGCAGACAGAAACATACTGATCTTCTGGGATCACGGCGGCGGAGTCGTATACGGTTACGGTGTTGATGAAAACATTAACGATTACACTGCAGCACTTACGATCGATGAGATCCAGAGAGCCATCAGGGATTCGGGCGTCAAATTCGAAATGATCGGTTTTGATTCCTGTCTCATGGGCGGACTTGAAACAGCATGCGTGCTCTGTGATGTTTCGGATTATCTTGTAGTATCCGAAGATTTCGAATCCGGAAGCGGCTGGGAATATCAGAACTGGTTAAGTTTGCTCGGATACAATTCATCCACACCCATGACGGATGTCGGAAAAGTAATAGTAGACGATTTCATAAGAGAGAGCCTTTCCGTTCAAAATGACGGAGTTCTCGCTCTTATCGATTTAAGATATACGAGACTTTTATATACCGCATGGACCGAATTTGCTTATGCGAACGAAAACGATCTTCTTACATACGATTACACGATGAGTATGCAGAAATCGGATCGTGCACCCGAGAGCATGTTCTTACGCGACGGTGACAAAGATATCTGGGACTGGCTCATGCCTTCATACACGATGGAAACATACTGCCATGCCGTTGATATCATGGCACTTGCTTCCACGATGAATACGGATGAATCAAATGCGCTTAAATCCATCATGAAGAAATCGGTCCTTTACTGTTCATCGACGTCAGGTGATGCGTATATGACGGGCCTGTCGGTTACGCTTCCTTACGGAGACAGCGAATTCTACGATGAACTCTGCGATATCTTCAAGAAGTGCGGTTTTGATACCAAATACATTACATTCCTCGGAAAGTTTTCCGATACCGTGGATGCGACATCCTATGACTGGGATTCGAGTGACTTCTCCGGATGGGATTCAAACGATTCATACACTGACGATTACGACTGGGATAATTTCGACTGGGATTCCTATTTCGATTATTATTACGGATCGGACGGTTATTTCGACTCAGACGACAGAAATTACGATGACGACTGTTATGATTGTTATGACGATTATGATTATGACAGTTATGACGGATATTATGACGATTACGATTATGACAGCTGGTATGATTTCGGCGATGATTATTATGATTCGTGGTATGAATCCTATGACAGCTTTGATTATTCCACGGACGATTCGTATGACTGGTAATACCTGTTAAACAGAATGAAAGTAAAATAAAAATGTCGGGATTTGATCATTTCCCGACATTTTTTAATTTCCGTGTTTATCATTTAGAAGAACAGATCTCTGTACCATTTAAGAGATTCTTTGTATGCGTCATATACATTGCTCACATCGATCTTATCAACGATCTCGAGACGGTTGATCTCGTTAAAGTCTGCAGCTTCATAAGCTCTTATGAAGTAGATGACTTTGAAGAAGTCTCCGGAGTTGTCGAGCAGTGCTGCTGAGATCTCTTTTGAAACATTTACCATGGCGAGTGCTTCGTTCATCGGTTTTGAAAGGATGATATCGAGTACCGAGAAAAGACCCATAAGGAAGAGTTCCTCGGATTTCATCGCAAGACCGAAAGTCGGAGCGAGGTTTTCCGCAAACTTTGCACGAAGGAGTGAGAGACGTGTGATCTCGTTGGGCTTATCGAAGCAAAGTTCTTTGGCTACGGCCGTGGTAATCCATTTCTTCAATTCTCTCTGACCGAGCATTGCCGTTGCGTGACGGATGGATGTGATCTCCGAATTCTTGCTCATCCTGTTAACGATCTCAAGAAGAGAGATTACGAGAGCCGTATCTCTTGAGATTATATCGGCTGCTTTTGTAAGATCGAAGTCAGGATGATTTACGACATTGATAAGGCTTAAATAGTTGATCTTCAAAGGTGCGACATCCGTTTCGCCCTGAGTTACGGGGATACGGTAGAAAGGACCTTCATAGAAGTGATATCCGCCCTGGGTCTTTAACATTTCGAAAGCTTCGTTGGTCTGAATGTTTTCAGCGATAAGCTTGATGTTGGGATAAAGCTTCGAGAAATAGATGCGTGCTTTTGAAATATCGATCTTTGAATAATCAAGGTAAATATAATCGATAAGACTTAAAACCGGACGATAGTTTTCAAAATCGGCAACTTTTAATTTTTCGATCGCAAACTTGTAGCCGTCCTCTTTTAATTCCTTGATCCTTTTTACATTCATTTCATTGGGTGCCAGAGTGTTATCCATCAAAAGAACGATGCGCTTGTGAGGAGCACGGCATTTTGAAGCGATGTCGGTGAAAAGCGAGATACTGTTAACGGGGATAAATAGTTCCTTATCGTTTGAAAGAGTATTCACTCCGACATTGTCTATTATTTCGAGACCGTCGATCTGTCCGACGGAATCGTTGATACCTGTGGTCGATAAAAGCGGATTGGTAAAGATATTGTTTCTTCTCGAATGAAGAGAATATGATTTAACCGCCATATTTTCGTCAAATAAAGGTACAAGTACTGCAAGCATGTAATCACCTCCACTTAAATTTTACAATAAAAGAGAGAGTAAATCAACGAATATAAACTCTCTTTGACACATTTGTTGAGATGGCCAAAAAAGTGTGTTAAAATTATTAGGATTGGGCGGTAAAACTGCCCGTAAGCGGAGTAAATAAAATGAACAACAGCGAAATACTCGAATTAAAAAAGAGACTTAAATTCTGCGATGACGCTTCTTTTAAGATCGAGACCTGTTATGTTATAGGTTCCGAGAAAAGGATTCAGAGCAGAATGAACACATATCTGACCAATCTTGACGAAAGCGACAGACATAAATACATCGAACTTCTGAAAAAAGGCTTAAGCGGAGTGTTAAACCGTAATCTTTTGAATCTTTCTTTTGAAAGGAGCATGGAAGGTGACGACGCACAGAAATTCCTTTTAAGTTTAAGGGACAGTGAACTTTCCGAACCCGGTATCCTTGACAGCCTCTACGAAAAGATAATGAATGCTTATACAACAGTTGGAAATTATCTTATAATCACGATCTATCCAGAAAACACGGATATCCGGGAAAGCAAGAGCCGCCACCTGGGTCGATTCGCTTACCGACGAATCTTCGGTAATCGGCTTTTCCAGCAACAAGTCTAGCTTGCGAGCCGAACCGCGGAACACAATCTTTGCATTTTCTTCGGTGTAAAGGCGTCCACAAAAAGCATACCAGTCCAGCTTGCCACCTTCACCCATCAGGCGCAATCTCACGCCGCGGTTTTCACTGGAATCCTGCCCCTTGGCACGGAATTCCACAATACGGGAATTCAAGTGCTTGTCAAAGAAGGCGTAGTCGTCATCGGGCATCATCGCTCGAATATCCTGAACGCCCTGCGTTCTCGGAATCGCACGACCTTCGTCGTCTACGAGCGGAGTCAAGAAGGTAAACGTACGGGTATCGACATCCATCGACCACAAAAAGTC
>CADARM010000053.1 GCA_902790275.1 uncultured Lachnospiraceae bacterium | reverse complement strand
TGGAATTCTTCCGCAACAACCACAGGAATGTCGGCAACCAGTTCCACCCCCTTCAGCCATAAATCATCTGCATACAGGCAAGTCCGCGTAATTGCCTCCTTATCAAACAAATCCTTTGCCTTAGAAAAAAGGATGGTAGGATATAAGATTCCCCACGCTCCAATTGCGCACAACTGCATAGAAGGCCTATCCTGATAAGCCTCAATTCCCGAAGGCCACAATTTATAAGGCAAAATATTTCCCGACTTGGATACGGGAATTAAAACTGCGTGGGCTGCCACAACAGCATGCGGGTGAAGAAGGTAGGAAAGGTAAAGATTCTCAATTCGCTTGGGTGGGTACAATATATCATCGTCAATAGTTATTACTAAAGCATCCGGATATTTTTGAAATTCTGCCACCTTTCTTTAAATACTCGAGGGTATCAACGATACCCATTAAGCAGATCTTTTCTCTTTCTTCGAGAAGTCTTTCGTATATCTCTTTTGCACTTAAACCTTCTTCCGAAAGTTTTACTGCGAGCTCGACGAGGATTCCCGAGCCGATTGTGGCATTTTTACTGTCTACCACAAAGATACGGTCTTCGTAATCTTCGGCTGCGATGAGTGCGCTCTGATAAGTCCCCGAAAATGTGGATGAGAGTGTGATAAGGACTGCGGTCTCATCGTTCTTTGCCACGTCCTCGAATACTTCGCGGAAGGATTCGGGATTGGCCTGAGAGGTGCGGGGAAGTTCGTCGCTCTCGATCAGTTTTTCGTAAAATTCCCTGTAAGTGATGGTCACCGTGTCGATGTATTCTTCCTCACCGAAAAAAAGCGATAAAGGGATAACGGTGATCTTCTCCCTTGTTTCCCTGCTGACGTCTGCCGTCGAGTCAGAAATAATGCGTACGTTCATGTCTGTCTTAAATGCTCCTTAAAGATTAGTGTTTTAGATTTCTGTATTTCCAAAGCAACGAGTAGTAGACGTAAAAGAAAAACGGAGATTTAAGGCAGAGATTTACCATCTTTTCCTCTTCCGCATCAGGAATATTGTAATATTTGTTACTTCTGAAATTCGGGAAACGAAACAGGAAATCGCTTGCCAGTTTTTTTACAAATTTATATTCCTTGTCTTTACATCCGAGCATATAACTGAAAAGAGTTATCCTGAAGCCGAGCTGCGTGTAAATGTCTTCGGCTTCCTGCTCGTAAGTGTTGTAAAGATTTCTTTCTTTCAACTGATCCATCATTATGTCCATCGCCTTGATCCTGTCCTCGCAGCGTGATCTTGTGATGGTGTGAACGGTGGATGTCTCGTGCTGAAGATAATAGTAGTTGGGTTCGTTTATATATTCGAAATGGTTAAAATACGGTATCCAGATCCTGGCCGCACAGTTGTCCTCATAAAAGATTTTTTCGGGGAAAGTTAAGTTGTTTTCCTCGATCACGCTGCGCTTGTAGATCTTAATGACCATGCTTCCGGGTGAGCGGAAGAGGTCTCTTTTTTTATCGATATCGAGTTCTCCGGTCTGTGAAGCCTTGTTTCCCTCGACGATCTTTCCTACTTCGAAAGTGTGAGTTGATACGATGTTGTAGTCGCATCCGACAAGATCCGCGCCTGTCGCTTCGGCTTTTTTAATGAGCTTTTCGTAAAAGTCGGGCGTGATCCAGTCATCGCTGTCGATAAAGCCGATCCATTCACCTGTGGCTTCTTTTAAGCCTGCGTTCTTGGCTCCGCCCTGTCGTTTGTTTTCACCGTAGGAAATGACTTTGATCTTTCCGGGATAATTTCTTTCGTAATCCAACAAAACCCCCAGGGAATCATCCGTGGAAGCGTCGTTGACAGCGATGATCTCGTAGTCTTCAACCGTCTGATTCAGTAAAGAATCGAGGCAGAAGGTAAGATTATTGTCGTGATTCATATTGTAAACGGGTACTATTATGCTTAATTGCTTTTCCATACGTTTACTTTCTGTTCTTTCTGTGTATCTCGGGGTCTTCGTATTTATCCATAAAATCGTGACCTAAGAATACTTTTTCCTTTGCAAAACGGATAGCGTCAAGCTGTGTGTAGATGGCGACTACCTTATCGAAACTTATATCTTCAAAGAAGTTTAAGATCTCCATCGGAACTGTTCTGTCAAACTGCATGCAGTCCGAAAAGACCGTAGGATAATCGAGCTCGTCCCTCGGATGGGGCTTTAAAAATACGCAGCCTTCCTTTGAGTACTCGTTGACTAAGTCTCTGAAGAGTTTTTCTCTCTGCTTAAGATCCGTCGTAAGAGGTTCGGTCAGGATGATGATGTTTTTCTTTCCCGAATCCACATTTGAAAGCTGTTTCTTCAAGTTGTCGAAATCCTTGACGAAGACTCTCATCATGATCTCTTTTGCTTCCTTATCGAGTGCTTTGGAAAGCTCGGCACGCGGAACCTCTTTGTATTTTTTGAATGTATCGTCGATTACGCTTAAGTCATTAACTTCCATATCGATACAGTATTTGCTGTATCCGTCGCGGATGAAGATAAGGTTTAAGTTCATGCTGAAGAACTTCTTCATCGCAAAACCGCCTCTGTTGTCGGCCTTTGCGGGGACGGGCGTGTAGGGCTTTAAGTAGTTTAAGCCATCTTCCAATGCATGGTAATGTATTTTTTTCTGGTTTAGGTAGAGTCCGATGGGGTCGGAGTCGCAGAAGACATAGACTTCCTTATACTTCGAAAAGTCCACGGGGACATATTTTTCCTCGGCCTTTGCAAATTCTTTCGTGAATTTGATCCTCGAGATCATGTTTGCGACGATATTGCCCTTGTTTTCCTTGTATTTCATAACTTCCGGGAAAAAGGTCTCGCGTTTTTCGTCGAAAAGATATACATTCTCGAAAACTTTGTTTTCAAGGATCCTGTCCGAAAGATTTTCGAAGTCGTTGGACATTAGACTTAAAACCAGGTCGGCTTTAAATCTTTCCTCTTTATCCAGATTGAATTCTTTAAGCAGTGCCACATATACATGGTAGTAGGTGTGGCATACGTATACTCTGCCTTTTTTATCCATAACGGTTTCCTGCTTTGTTTATTATCCGCCTGTCCGGCAAAACAGGGGGCGGATCACCCTTGAATGATAGCATAAGTAAAGGCTTATCTCAAGAAACGCACTAAGGAGTTTCGGGGATACCGTCACGTACGAGAGCTTTGAGATTTCCCGAAATAAGGCTTAATGAATCATAAAGGATCGCACGGTTTTCTTCCGAGAGGTTCCTGCTCGCTGCATCGACAGCCACAAGGACTTTGTTTTTTACATTTACGGCTGCTTCTTTTCCGGCTTCGGTAAGCTTGTAGACACCGCCGTAATTGTTGCGGTAGCTTCCTTCCTTGACCACGAGCTTCTTTTCGATCATGATGCCCATCATTCTCGAAACGTCCGCTTTGTCTTTACCGCAGATCTCGCAGAGCTTGGTCGCGCTGATGCCTTCTTCGTGCTTTGCAAGAGTTATAAGGTAAAGCGAATGGGGACCTTTGAGTCCGTATTTAGCCATCTCGTCGCCCGTAAGTTTGTGCCAGCATTTTTCGATCTCAAAAATTGAAAATGTAAATCTCTCGAATCTGTCTTCCATATCCAAGTCGTCCTTTCTTAGTTCGAAACAGGCCAAAACGTTGACTATTCAACAAGAAAATTATACGAACGCGATGTTGAAATGTCAACTTTACAGGGGCCTTAAAAGCCCGAAATATAAGAAAATATGGCTGTTTGAGCTCATGAATGGTATAATCAAGACTGATGATCATGAATAATAAGAAAGAAATCTACAGAAAAATATGGGTGGTCGCACTGCCGATCGTCTTTCAGAATATCATTGACGCAGCCGTAAACAGCGCCGATGTTTTAATGTTAAACTACGTGGGACAGTCTTCGATAAGCGCCGTTTCGCTCGCTAACAGCATGGTGGGCATTCTTTTTATGTTCCTTTACGGAATAGGAACGGGTATCGCGATGCTTTCGGCACAGTACTACGGCAAGGGAGATCTGAAGACCATTGAAAAGGTCGAGGGCATCGGCTTTAAATTCGCACTGTCGGTAGCAGCCGTCGGTGCCGTCCTCTGCCTGACGATCCCCCGCCTCCTGATGAGGATATACACAAATGACGATCTGCTCGTCGATATAGGTGCAAAATATCTTGTGCTCATCGCCCCCGGACTTATCTTCTGGGCGGTAAGTGCCGTATACATGTCGATACTTCGATGTGTCGGAAAGGTTACGACGGCTACTGTCCTGGAAGCGATAGCGCTCGTCTTCAACGTGGCACTTAATGCCGTATTTATCTTCGGTCTTTTCGGGGCACCAAAGCTCGGGGTGGCAGGTGTTGCGATAGCGACCACGATAAGCCGATTCATTCAGCTGGCCGGATGCTTTTATGTATCGTTGTTTATGAAGCCCGGCGTAAGACTTACCTTTTCGACGATGTTTAAAAGATACAAGCTTCTTGAAATGGACTTTATCAGCATGGCAATGCCCGCTATCGGAAACGATCTTGCATGGGCGCTTGCGTTCAGTGCATATTCGGGAATCTTAGGACACCTCGGAGACGATGCGGTTGCTGCTTATTCGATCGTAAATGTCGTAAGGAACTTAGGAACCGTCCTTTGTTACGGCATAGGTTCGGCGTCGGGCATCATAGTCGGACAGATCCTCGGAGAAGGAAACAGAGAACAGGGCATAGAAGCAGGTCACATCTGTTTAAGGCTTTCGGTCGTAACGGGTATAATCGGCGGTCTTGTCGTACTCGCGTTAATGCCCGTGACCCTAAAACTTGCAGACCTTACGCCTACAGCCATGGATTACCTTAAATTCATGCTTCTTGTAAATACGTATTACATCAGCGGAACAAGCGTAAATACCTGTCTTATCGCGGGTGTGTTCAGAGCCGGCGGCGACAGCAGATTCGGCTTAAAATGCGACCTGATAGACATGTGGTTATATGCGGTCCCTCTGGGGCTTTTTTCCGCATTTGTCTTAAAACTTCCCGTAAAGTGGGTATACTTCCTTCTTTGTACGGACGAGTTCGTAAAATGGCCCTGGGTATTTAAGCATTTTTACAGCCATAAATGGGCGAGAAACATAACAAGAGACAAGGTCGAATAAGACCCGAAAACATAGAGGTTCAAAGGGGAGAATGATACTATGAAAAAACTGTTTAAGCGACTGAGCGTGATAATGTCCGCGCTGCTTTTTGTAACGTCGTTAACGGCATGTTTGCCCGGAAACGTTACGGGCAAGGACGATAACAACGGACAGGCACAGATAACACCGGGTGCTGATACTTCAGATCCGGGTGATCCGGATGCCGCAGATCCCGATACACAGGATTCGGGATATACTTCGACAAGCGGTGCGATTCCCGGTACTTTTGCGGAAAGAGTATCAGGCAGTTACCTGGGGACGGATGCATACGGCGAAGAAGTGATCGTTACGATCTATAACAGATACGACAATCTCTATGCACTTGCGGGATATGCCGAAGACGAAGATCTTTATTCTTTCTGGGCTGTTGAGATATTCCCCGAATCTCCCGAGGATATCCTCGATGAAAATAAGGATTCGATCGAGATCGGCGCGATGTCGTTTTCCGTAATGTCCAATCTGACAAGATTCTGGAGTTCTCCGGTCCTTGGAACCTTAACCATAAAGGATGACGGTATCGAGATATCGGGAAAAGACGGCAATCCCTTCGGATTCAGCGACGGAAAGATCGCACTTAAGAGAAGTGACAGAGTACTCGGTTTTGACTATGATTACGGAAGTGATATAACGGGTATCACCTTCGATCCGAATAAGGATCTTTACGGACTCTGGAGAGAAAAATACTCATCCGAACCTTATTATATCGAATTTAAAGAAGGTGAAACGAGCGGAGAAAGCATCGTATATCAGAAGGTGGCAGGCAGGGAAGTTTATCTTGCCGAAGGAGAATTCAAGGCCGACAAAAAAGAGATATCCCTCATGCAGAGTCTGATCTCTGACGGTTCGCCCATACAGAGTGATTTCGGATATGAGGTGAACGGGGATACACTTATTCTCGACAAAGACAACGGATCTTTCCCTTTCATGAGCGATTATCCGGAAAATACAAACAGACTGGAATTCGAGAGAGTATCCTGGTCGGATGTTCCGGTAGCGGCACTTTATGAGCCGGATGATGTATCCGCGATAAACGGCGGTCTTACATTTACGGGACCCAACGGAAGAGTCAGGG
Organism: uncultured Lachnospiraceae bacterium; assembly: GCA_902790275.1. Lineage (GTDB taxonomy): Bacteria > Bacillota > Clostridia > Lachnospirales > Lachnospiraceae > UBA3766. The sequence goes on along the minus strand of CADARM010000053.1, from coordinate 5,123 downwards.
ATATCCTTGTTCAGTTTAAAGCGACCGACAAGGTTTTAAATAACGGTTCATATTTCGTTCAGGTCGGAGATGTTGTTTTCTTCAGGTATTTCAGCGCCTTCGGCGCACCCGATGATGTTTACTGTTTCTGGGCCGATTTCCTCGAGACCGAGCAGTTAAGGGATATGGGCTGTATCGCTTATTACGATACCAGAAACGGAGCCTCAGGTATCGCATGCAATGACTTAAATGCCGGCGAGATCTATTATCTTGACGGAAGATTTTATACCGAAACATTTGTCACCGACGATTACAGCAGCGTGAGATATATAACAAGATTCTGGCCGGACGGAAGCGGCAGTGAGATCTATACGGAAGAGGGAGATTATGACACGATCCTCGGAATAGACGATACCAATTCGGTACTTGCGATCGATAATTTCCATCAGGGTTCAGTATATACCGCGGACGGAACCATCTACTTCAATTACATGGATACATACCAGAATGAAGATGTTATCGGAAGCAAATTTATCGGAAGAGACCTGTTTGCGGGACTGTTTAATTATTCGGCGGACGGAAACACCATCATCATAAAAGAACTCGAGGGCACAAGCGGCGTTACGTATGAACTTGGAAAGATAGACGAATCAAAGTACGGCGAATACGGTTATCCGAGAGTTTGTCAGATCACAAGTTTCGAAAGTGATGTTTACATCGGTATCGCGTGGTTTGACGGAACGGACATCGAGCTTCAGGATTACCTGCTCGTAAAAGTTACGCCCGGAATGGAAGATTCCTTAAAGATAGTTCAGGACGGTCTTCCTTCGGAATATGACATAATCTCGGAACCTTATTTCTTCATTAATTACGATAATGAGATCCTCTTTACGGATATAAAGCCCGAAGGCGAAGTATGTCTTTCGAACGGAACATACGGCGATCTTGTCGCTTACGACGGAGTATTTTCCGCAGAGGTGGTTAAGGAAAACTTTATCGCCGAGTATCCTTTCGATCATAAGGAAGGCGAGATATTTACCGCTTTTGAAACTGCGGAGAGGGTCGGGGATCACATATTCGTCATAACCGCCAAAGCTTCCTATTACCCCGAGGCAGACGAGGGCTGGAGACAGGCTTACAAGTGGCAGGGATTTTCCTATTACGTATATACGGGAGTGGACGGAACCACAAAAACCGAGATCAATCCCATGGGATAAAAAGGATCTGTTATGGTAAGAAGAGCAAATAAAAACGATATTCCGCGAATACTCGAACTTCTTGTTCAGGTCGACATGGTGCATCACAACGGAAGGCCCGATATCTTTAAAGGGCCGGTCACAAAGTACAATGCGGCCGAACTCGAAGAGATCATCGCCGATGACGAAACACCGGTATTTGTTTTCGCGGATGAAAACGACAAAGTACTCGGACATGCTTTCTGCATCCACAAGCAGGAGCTTAACAACAATGTTTTAACTGATATCAAAACACTTTATATCGACGATATCTGTGTGGACGAAAACGCAAGGGGAAAACATGTCGGAAAAACGCTTTACGAAAGTGTCATAGAGTACGCAAAAGAGAACGGTTTTTACAATGTGACCTTAAATGTCTGGAGCTGCAATCCCGGCGCTTTGAAATTCTACGAAGCCATGGGATTAAAGCCTCAGAAAATAGGCATGGAAAAAATATTGTAGGTCTTGTTTATTGACAATCGGGCATAAAATCTATATACTCAAATTCGCCTACGATATTCAGAGGTTGCCGCACTTAGGCGGCATGCTTGGGTCTTGCGCAGCGGAAATCCACGAACCGTGTCAGGTCGGGAACGAAGCAGCACTAAGAGGAATCTTCCGGGTGCCGCAAGGGCGCCTGAGCATGTCACTTAATTGCGGCAGCAGATCAAGATGTCGCGGGCTTTTTGTTTTTTATGGGAATTATGAGAGGGAATAAATGAAAGAAAACTATAACAACGAAGTAATGTATTATACCTTTCCGGATTTCGAGCAGTTCGATTTCCTGACACATGCTTTTTCTTCGAGAGAAGGCGGGGTGAGTGAAGGGTATTATTCTTCAATGAATCTCGGTATAAAGACCGACGATGACAAAGTAAACATCATGAAGAATTACAAGCTTTTCACGGAGGCCGTCGGGATAAACCTTGAGGATGTCGTTATCGGCAATCTTAATCACGGCAATCATGTCCGCGTGGCTACGAGGGAAGATGCGGGCTGCGGTATCTTAAAGCCCTTCAATTACGTCAATATCGACGCACTTGTGACCAACGAACCCAATCTCGCGATCACAGTAACATGTGCGGACTGCGTTCCCGTATTCTTTGTCGATCCGGTCAATAAAGCCATCGGCATCGCACATTCGGGCTGGAAAGGAACGGCACAGGAAATATCCGCTAAAGTCGTTGAAAAGATGACTGAGCAGTATGGGTCAAAACCCGAGGAGATCTACGCGGGTATCGGACCCTGCATCGGCATGTGTTGTTATGAAGTAAGCAGAGACGTATTCGAGGAATTCATAGAATTCGATTATCTCGACGATGCCTGGTATTTCGAAAAAGACGACGATAAATTCGATATCGATCTAAGCCGCATCATTTTCGGTACGCTTGCGTATTCGGGAATATTACCCGAGCATATCTCTATCTCGGGACTTTGTACATGCTGCAACAATGATGTTTTGTTCTCGCACAGAGCGCAGAAAGGAAAGCGTGGGACCATGGCGGGAATGATCATGATAAAAGGATAAAAAAGTACTTGCACTTTCTTTTCGGTTTAACTATAATAACCGCTGTAAATATTGTTTTTGCTAGGGGAGCATTTGCTGAGAAGGATATTAATAATATCTGACCCTTATTACTTGAACCGGGTAATACCGGCGTAAGGAAGCAGTTTTAATTGTCTCCTCCTGCTTAAAAGTTTATGGAGGTTTTTTTATGTCAAAAACAAAAGATTCCACAAAAGTAAAAGATCCCAATTCAGTTTCAAACACAAGAATTCTTGCCGAATGCGCATTAATGCTTGCTGTAGGCATCGTTCTTTCTCTGGTTAAGCTCATCGACCTGCCTTACGGCGGTTCGGTAACGGTTGCTTCGATGTTACCGGTGATCCTTATCTCTTACAGACACGGCGTAAAATACGGTCTTTTAACAGGTCTTGCATTCGGTATCATCCAGCAGCTTTTGGGACTTAAGACACTTTCGTATGTAACAACATTCATTTCGATCATCGCAGTTATCCTTCTTGATTATGTTGTTGCGTTCGCAGTCATCGGCTTCGGCGGAGCATTCAGAAAGATCATCAAAAATCAGCCCGCAGCTTTAGTTGCAGGTGCGATCCTTGCATGTGTTTTAAGATATGCATGCCATGTTATCTCCGGTGCTACGGTATGGGCAGGATTATCGATCCCCACAAACGCAGCACTTATCTATTCCTTCGGATACAACGCAACATACATGGTTCCCGAAACGATCGTGACAGCAGCACTTGCTTATTACATCGGTTCACTGATCGATTTCAGAAATCCCACGATCAAGCATATGCCTCAGACGGCAAAGACCAAGGTTCCCCTTCTTTTCTGGACAGGCGGACTTGCTTTGGCAGCAGGCCTTATCGTTGATATCGCAAGTATCTTCCCTCATCTTCAGAATCCCGAATCCGGTGAGTTTGATTTTGCAGGACTCGCAAACGTTAACTGGATGGTAGTTCTTATCGCAACGGTCGCAGCGATCGTCATTGCAGCAATATCCTTCGGTATCGCTTCTTTAAAAAAGAACAAAAACGAGCAGGCTGAAAAATAAAAAAACGGAATTAGGACATAAAAAAAGGATCGTCTTTCGACGGTCCTTTTTTCATATATGCGATTAGCCAAAGATGTAAGCAGATCAATGAATGAATCGGAAAGACTTAAGTCCCATGTTTCCGAAGCCGGTGTATTTAAGATACAGAGCCGATACTCCGTCGGGGATATTGCATTCCGCACTGTAGGTTACCCATACGGTCTCAAAATCAACGCCGAGTTTTGCGAGAACGGGACCTTCGGGTGAGGTGCGGACTTCGAAGTCGCCTTTTCCGTATCCGCAGACCTCGAGTTCGATTCCTTTTACGCCTTTGAAATCAAAGTACTTGAATCCCAGGGTCGTATTCTCGACGATATTGTAGATATATCCAACACATTCTTCGCCGTCTTTTCCGTCCTGAGTTACTCTCGGAACATGATGTCCGCCGACGTAAGGGATCCTCTCTTTGTCGGTGTACATGTTGCAGACGATGTAGGAAGGATATTCTTCCGTATCTGATAAAGGTCCGCCGTTTAAACCGCAGGATGTGATCTCAACCTGGGGGATGCTTCCGTCTTCGAGGAATCTAACCTCTTCGGCACAGCCCTGACGTGCGTACCAGTCGTTATTTGTCTGACGGTGATAAAAGATATAACGTTTTCCGTTTATCTCGCAAAGACCGCCGTGGTTGTTAGCACCGTATGCGGCGGGCTCTTCAGCCTTCTTGTATGTGGAGATGCCGATATCGCAGTTTGAAACGATCACTCCGCCGTATTTGAAATCCCTGTCGGGCTTGTCGCTTGTCGCATAGCAGAGTTCGTGCATAACTTCCGATGAATAAACGAAATAATATTTTCCGTCGAATTTTCTTATTGAAGAAGCTTCGAAGAATCCGTGATTCTCGTAGTCCGTTCCTTTAGCGTAAACGGGTCCGGGAACAAGGAATTTGGGTGCTTCTTTTATGGTGAGCATATCGCTTCCGAGGACGGTTACCATCGAACCGTGTACCCTGTCGTCTCCGGGTGCGCATACACCGCCGGTGTAAAGATATGTCGTATCGCCTTCGGTGATTACAGCGGGATCGAACTGATGCTCTTCGCCTTTGTCGCCGAGATTTACACCGTCTTCGTAGTGAACGTATCCGTAGAATTTATATCTTCCCGCGGGTGTGTCGCAAACGGCAACGGAGATGGTCGATACTTTATCGAGCGCATAGTAAAGATAATATCTTCCGTCGGGACCCTGTGTTACATCGGGTGCATAGAGGCACATATTGTCTTTTTCGTTTAAGGCATCGTCTTTTCTCGTATAAATAACGCCTTCGTATTTCCAGTCCTTAAGATCATTGACG
>CADARM010000052.1:12023-14997 GCA_902790275.1 uncultured Lachnospiraceae bacterium | reverse complement strand
TCCAAAGCTGTCCAAAACAATAAGAAATACTCTCTTCATAAATAAACCCCTCTTTGATCATTTACATTTTATATTAAAAACACCTTTATATTATACCATAAAATAAGCTGCAGGTAATTAAACCTGCAGCTTTAAGGATCGATTAAGTTTATGTATTTTAGACATCCTTGATAGAGAAGCTCATTCTTCCCATCTTGTCTTTGCCCATGCACTTAACGGTTACTTTATCGCCGAGTGTAAGAACATCTTCAACATGCTCGATTCTGTTCTTAGCGATCTTTGAAATGTGAACCATTCCTTCCTTGCCGGGAGCAAATTCAACGAATGCACCGAATTCCTTGATGGAAACTACAACACCCTTAAGGATCTGGCCTTCTTCGTAATCTGTTACGATAGTGTTGATCATATTGATAGCTTCGTTGATCTTATCGATATCAGTTCCGCAAACAGCAACCTTGCCGTCATCTGTGATATCGATCTTAACGCCTGTTCTTGCGATGATCTCGTTGATCGTCTTACCCTTCTGTCCGACAACATCACCGATCTTATCGGGATCGATAGTGATCTGGACGATCTTGGGAGCGTATTTGCTGATCTCTTTTCTGGGTTCAGCGATAGCTTTCTTCATACAGTTATCCATGATGAAGAGTCTTGCTTCACGACATCTTGCGATAGCACCTTCAACGATGGGTCTTGTAAGACCGTGGATCTTGATATCCATCTGAATAGCTGTGATACCGTCTGTAGTACCAGTTACCTTGAAGTCCATATCACCGAAGAAGTCTTCGAGACCCTGGATATCGGTAAGAAGGATGAAGTCATCATCTGTCTCGCCTGTTACAAGACCACAGGAGATACCTGCAACCATCTTCTTAATGGGAACACCTGCAGCCATAAGAGACATACATGATGCACATGTTGAAGCCATGGATGTGGAACCGTTTGATTCAAATGTTTCGGATACGCAACGGATAGCATAAGGGAACTCTTCTTCTGAAGGAAGAACGGGAATAAGTGCTCTTTCAGCCAAAGCACCGTGACCGATCTCACGACGTCCGGGTCCTCTTGAAACCTTTGTCTCACCTACGGAGTATGCAGGGAAGTTGTAGTGATGCATATATCTCTTGGAAGTTTCGTTGTCATCAAGACCGTCGATCTTCTGAACCTCTGAAAGAGGAGCAAGTGTACAAACATCGCAGATCTGTGTCTGTCCTCTTGTGAACATGGATGAACCATGAACTCTGGGGATGATATCTACTTCAGCAGCAAGAGGTCTGATCTGTGTGATCTCACGACCGTCGGGACGCTTGTGATCTTTAAGGATCATCTTTCTTACTGTCTTCTTTTCATACTGGTAAATAGCTTCGCCTAAGATCGCAAGCCATTCTTCGTTCTCAGCGAAAGCTTCTTCGAGTTTTTCTGTGATAACACGGATATTCTCTTCTCTCTTCTGCTTCTCATCTGTAAATACTGCAACTTCCATTTCTTCGGGAGTTACGATCTCTTTCATTTTTGCGAAGAGTTCTTCGGGAATAGCACATGATTCATATTCATGTTTGGGCTTACCTACTTCAGCAACGATCTGATTGATCCATGCAATGATGGTCTGGTTGATCTCATGTGCTTTGTAGATAGCTTCGATCATCTTAGCTTCGGGAACTTCGTTGGCACCGGCTTCGATCATGATAACTTTTTCGCTTGTAGAAGCAACAGTTAACTGCATGTCACCGTTCTTCCACTGTTCCTGGTTGGGGTTAATAACGAACTCGCCGTTAACAAGACCTACCTGTGTTGTAGCACAGGGTCCGCAAAAAGGAATATCAGAGATCGATGTAGCGATAGCTGAACCGAGCATAGCAACAAGTTCGGGACGGCACTCGGGATCAACGCTCATTACGAGGTTGTTAAGAGTAACATCATTTCTGTAATCCTTGGGGAACAAAGGTCTCATGGGACGGTCGATTACACGGCTTGTAAGAATAGCGTTCTCAGAAGCCTTACCTTCTCTTTTATTGAAACCTCCGGGGATCTTACCTACAGAGTATAATTTCTCCTCATATTCAACTGAAAGAGGGAAAAAGTCGATTCCGTCTCTGGGCTTCTCAGAAGCTGTAGCAGTAGAAAGAACCGTTGTGTCGCCGTAATGCATAAAAGCGGCGCCGTTAGCCTGAGCGGATACTCTTCCGATATCAACGGATAATGTACGTCCGGCAAGTTCAAGACTGAATGTTTTAAATGCCATTTTTCTTCTCCTTTAAATATTTTTATATTTCAAGGCAGAAGTGCCGAAACTACTGAAAAATCCACCAAATATCGGGATATTTCATAAATCTTTCAGTGGCTTCGGAATACTCTTCTGCCAAGTTACCGTATCAAAAATTTTGATTGTAATTAAAACGGATTAAGGCGGACAAAAAAATTGCCCGCCTGTAAAAATTACTTTCTAAGTCCGAGTTTCTCAATAAGAGCACGATATCTTTCGATATCTGTATTCTTAAGGTAGTTAAGTAAGCCACGACGCTGACCAACCATCTTAAGAAGACCTCTGTTAGAATGGAAATCCTTGGGATTCTTCTTCATATGCTCTGTGAGTTCCTGAATACGAGCTGTAAGAACTGCGATCTGTACTTCAGGTGAACCTGTGTCGCCTTCTGAACGAGCATATTCGGCAATAACTGCCTGCTTCTTCTCTTTAGAAATCATTTTTGTTTCCTCCTTAAATTATTTACTGCCAATTCCAGGTTGTAAGTCGGAGTGTCAAACAACTTAGAATCGGTTCGCATACAAAAGACATATTAACATAAAGAAAGAAATATGTAAACAAAATATTTCTCTGTATTTAAAAGATGTCTTTTATCATCATTCATCCTCTTCGCCGGATTGTCCGTCGAGGAGTTCTTTCAGATCAAAGATCTTGTCCTTTACTCTCTTGGTCGCATTTCTGTTGGAAAGGATGATGCTCATGTATTTCTTG
>CADARM010000052.1:0-12011 GCA_902790275.1 uncultured Lachnospiraceae bacterium | reverse complement strand
TCTTTGGCTCTTGCCGTTTCGAAATAGTTGAAAGCATTTGTAAGATATGTCTTCTCCTGTTCTTTTAACTCTGTTTTTTTCTTCTTCATGCTCTCGTCAAGGGAATCCGCATATGAACGGTAAAGCCAGCCCATTTTAAGACAAAGGAATCCGAATTCGGAAGCTTTGGACATCTTAACCTGGCTAGTAAGCACGGCGAATTTATATCTGACGATGGCATCATCAAATGTAAATTCATCTTTATCTTCGAAAACATAGCTGAAAGACTGACAGATCTTATCTATGATATTTTTTCTCTGAAAAGCCGAAACACGGTCGAAATATCTTTCAAGTGCGGCATAACCGCATACGGGACAGAGAATGATATCATATTTTAAAGGCTCGATATCGCGATAATTGACTTTAAGATCGATATCGGAACTCACCATTCTCGCTTTACCCTGCTTAACGGTAAGGCATTTGAAATTTGAATCGCAGATCGGACATTTATATGATTTTTTAAATACTTTATCCGCTTCAGACATAATATACTCCGGTAAATATTTTTACACACAAATCGATTATAAATCGAAAGTATATTGTAATCAACGATTAAATACTTATGACGGAGTAAAAATCTTCTGATGTTCTTCTGCTATTTTCCTTACTTCTTCTTCGGCTTCAACAAATACTTTGACAATATCGGGATCGAAATGCTTGCCTGAACCGTCCTTGATTATCGCCATTGCATCTTCAAACTTCATTGCGGGTTTATATACTCTGGCAGATACCAATGCATCGAATACATCGGATACAGCCATGATCCTTGCTGACAGAGGGATCTCTTCTCCCTTTTTACCGTAAGGATATCCTGAACCGTCCCACTTCTCATGATGATAAGCGGCTATGTTCTTTGCTTCCTTAAGATAATCGGATGTGGAAGAAAGTTTCATGGCATTCTCTATGATCTTTTCGCCTTCGAGAGTATGCTGTTTCATCTTCTCGAACTCTTCATCGTTGAGACGTCCGGGCTTATTCAAAATAAGGTCGGAAACTTTTATCTTTCCTACATCATGCAAAGGAGAAGAATTGGAAACTTCATAGACATACTCGTCTGTAAGTACATCCTTGAACATTTCTTTTTCTTTTAATTTCTTTAAGATAAGATCTACATAGGCACTTGTCTTTCTGATGTGATCGCCTGTACTCTTGTCTCTCGACTCGACAAGATCGGCCATGATATAGATAAGGCCGTTCTGCATCTTTGCGATCTCTTCACCTTTATTCTTAACTTCCTCAAGATACCCTACGGTTTCACCGAAAGTTTTGGACAATGATTCATACAAAGTCTCGATCTCATCACCTGTATAGATCTTCAGTTCATTGATCCTGTCAACACCGTCTTCAAGGTCCTCCTCACTGTTATAAGCAAAGTTTCTTGCGGCATGTGTCATGGCATCGATCGGGTAAGTAAGATGATACTGCATATGCCACATGGAAAAACAAAGGATCATAATAAAGAATCCGAGGAAAAGGGATAAAACTTTGGCAAGGAAACTGATCCCGTTGGATGTGATTTCTTCCATGCTGATATCCGCACACGCATAGCACACGCATTTGTGATTCGAATCGTATACGGGTTCATAGTCTGTTAAAAGCCATCCGAATGTATCGTTTGAAATGATGGGCTCTATTTCATTTCCGGACAAAAGTGCAGGAACCTGATCAAGGAATGATTCGTCAAACGCTACAAAATCTCCGAGTTTTCCGCCTTCGGTATCTTCGGTATCAAGGTCAAATACCACATGGCATCCGTCCGGCTGGATCTTATATACATAAATATATTTAATATCAGGTGAACTTTCGTAGATCTTACGAAGTTTATTCATTGTATCGGCATAGTCAACGGATCCCGTACCTTCTTCGAAATACTGATTTACTCTGTCTCCGTCGATAGTACTTGCAACAATGCTCGCAACATTCTTTGCAGCATATTTATACTGAGTTATCGCAAACTGCTGGTAAAGGAAATAACTTATCGAAGTAGTTACCAGCGCAACAAATATCATGATAGTACCGATAATGATAACGATCCTTTTTCTTAAAGGCAGCTTACGGATTTCCGTCTTGTTAACTTCTCTGATCTCATCTTTGTTAAGAGGTCTCTGTCTCCAGTCAACAAGAGCGATTATATCCGCAAATTTCGCAGGAATGATCTTTATGGCAATAAATACGATAATAACGGTTATAGTCTTATCTATAAGGTCGATAACGACATCCGAGATCATCTGTGCCCAGAAAACATTTACTTTTCCGCTTTCAAGCAAAGATACTGCAAAAGGTGCTGAAATACCTTCACCGATACCGAATCCGTACATAAAGTATGTAAGGAGCGAACCAAGAACACCGCCGATAAACGCAAATACAGGAATGGTTATGATCGCTTTATGGAATTTGTCGAAATAACCTTTTTCATAGAAAAATCTCCCGCACACAGCAATCATAACGCTTAATACAGCGTAATAAGCGTTCGCGGGATCTGCTGTTGAATTGATGATATTTGAAGAATATCCGACAATGATGCCTGGAAGATAACCGCCCAAAGCAGCGGCAAAAAGAGTACCTATGTTGTCAAGAAACAACGGAATATGAAGAACAACGCAAAGTCTGTTCAATCCGATGTTGATCATTATAAAAAGAAGATAAAAAATCACAAGCTTCGAAATTTTTTTGAAGCCTTTGTTAGTTTTAGAATCGTCGCCCATTTTTTTATTCCCCTATTTAATTCATTTACACAACTTAATTATAGTAAATTAAATAAAAAAATAAACGATAATTTAGTGACATTTACAGGCTTTTTTAGCGTTTTGAAATCTTTGTCTTATTGTTGTCTGTCTTTAGTCCTTTAAATTTTATTTTCCTCTGATTTTTCGTCTGACTTTATTGATATGTCTTTCAAAATCTCCGTTATCCAGAAGATAAGAAACGGTCAGCTGCTCAAGAGTGGCAACAGGACATGAATAGATACCGATCTTTTCAATGAACAAATCCGTAAGGTTTTCAGGGATAAGCATATACGCCATTCTCACAGAAGGAGCTATCGTTCTCGTAAATGAATTGACATATATCACTCTGCCTTCATCTTCCATCGAAAAAATGGTATCGACATTCTTTTTTGAAGGCGTGTATTCGGATTCGAAATCATCTTCAACGATGATTCCGCCGTTATTTTTAGCCCACCGGATATATTCGTTTTTCTTAACTGCGGATGCCGTGACACCCGTGGGATAACTTCTGAAAGGCGTAACATGAAGAATATCCGCTTTCGTCTTTAAAAGTTCGCTGCTTAAGATACCGTCTTTTCCGAGTTTCAGAGTTTCAACTTTGGCACCGTCCGTTTCATAAACTTCTTTGATCTTTCTGTAACCGGGTGTTTCTATTCCGTAAACCGTATCTTTGCCGAATGTTCTTACGATCAGTCCGTAAAGATACTCGGCTCCCGCTCCGATGATTATCTGATTCGGCGATACCTTTATGCCCCTGCTCCTTAAAAGGTAATCGGCTATCGATATCCTTAATTTTTCATTACCGAAAGAAGGTGATTTAACAAGGACCTCATCCTGATATTCCGACAAAACTTTTCTGACGGTTTTAGCATAAATATCGTATGATATGAAATTCTCTTCGTTAAAACTGTATTTACCGGCTCTGCCTTTCTCTTTTCCTTCAGATGACAGCTTATCTTTAACTATATCCGTTAATATCTTTTCTTTTTTATCATTGGCTGAAACCCCATAATAATTTCCGGATTCGTACAGCACAAAATAACCGCTCTTTTCAACCGCATCGATATAGCCTTCTTCGTAAAGAAGTTCGTATGCATGTTCAACGGTTATAACACTTACTCCGAGCTGATCGGATAATGTCCTTTTGGACGGAAGTTTGGAATTCTTCTTATATACACCTTCCGTTATCTCTTTTTTTATTTTCTCGTAAACATCTAAATATTTTTTCATGGAATCTGGTCTTATAAATATATTCAAATCTGGTGATTTCTGTATACCAATCTTTATGTTATTATCAAATCACAAAAAAATCAACCTGGCAATAATTATCTTATCTCTTTCTTTTCTTTCAAAATAAAAAGCTCCGCCGTTTATAATGCAGGCAGAGCTTTTTTATTTATACTTCCCCTTTTGCTTTTTCAAGTGCATTTATGACATTATCGCAGTATCTGTCGAATTCGTCGTCTTCCGTCTGGCATTCTTTTGGATGAGACAAAACATAATCAAGAGCGATCCTTACACCTGTATCGAATCTTACTTTGGTACACATATCAGGAACGATGTTTTTAAGTTTCTTATTATCGAAAACCACAGATACCGATTTGTCACCCCAGAGCGAACCCGTAAAATCAAATCCGTATTTATCGCCGGTCGCTCTTAAGAAATCGGTGGATACATGATAAGCGTTTAATTTAACACCAAGCGCATCCGCTATCGTTTCGTATATCTGATTCCAGGTAAGAGTCTCATCCGATGTTATCTGAAAAGCTTCCCCGATCGCATGTCTATTGCCCATAAGGCCTGTGTAACCTATGGCAAAATCAGCATTCCAGGTTAATGTCCAGAGGCTTGTTCCGTCGCCCTGAATGATAACCGGTTTTCCTTCCTGCATTCTTTTGATGACCTGCCAGAATCCTTTTTTACCATGTACGCCGAGAGGGATATTTCTCTCATCGTATGTATGGCTGGGACGTACTATCGTTACGGGAAAGCCTTTTTCCTTATACTGCTTTAATAGATATTCCTCACATTCGATCTTGTCCCTCGAATACTGCCAGTAAGGATTTGCAAGAGTTGTGCCTTCTGTAATGATATAGCTTGCCGCAGGTTTATGATACGCAGATGCGGAACTTGTAAAAATATACTGTTTTGTCCTGCCTGCAAAAAGCCTCACATCCCTTTCTATCTGAGGGAGCGTAAACCCTATAAATTCACAGACCGTATCAAACTTCATGTCACCGAGTTTGTTTAAAACATCGGTCTCATCATTTATATCCGCAACGATCTGTTTTACTCCTTCGGGTAAAACATTCGAACGGTTGCCTCTGTTAAGTACCCATACTTCCCAGCCTGGTTCTTTAACGAGTCTTTTTACGATCGCAGTACTGATAGTACCCGTTCCGCCAATAAATAAAGCCTTTTTCTTCATTTCAATCCTCCGGTATCAAACCATCATCTTATAGATCTTTGTACAGTCATCTTCGTTTAATGTTACAAATCCTGAAATGGATCCGTCTCTTCCGTCGCCTCTGCAGAGAACTTCAACGAGTTTGGGAATATCCTCTTCCTTAGCACCGAGTTCTTCAAAATTCTTAGGCATTCCGATAGAAGAAAGAAAATTCCTGAAAGCTTCGATTCCCTCTTTTGCAGTAACTTCGGGATGTTCAAAATCCATCTGGCATCCCCAGATCCTTACTGCAGCCTGAGCGAAACGCATTACATTATGATCCATTGTATACGTGAATACAGCAGGCATTGTAACAGCAAGTCCTGCGCCGTGTGCACAGTCATACAAAGCGGAAAGCTCATGCTCTATCGTATGGCTGTTCCAGTCCTGACTTCTTCCTACACCGCAGGAATTGTTGTGAGCCATCATTCCTGCCCACATGATATTTGCTCTGGCTTCATAGTTATTGGGATCCGCGATAACTCTCGGGCCTTCATGTTTCATTGTAAGAAGCAGGGCTTCTATAAGTCTGTCAGTCACTTCAACATCCGTTGAATTGGTAAGATATCTCTCATAAAGATGAGCCATGATATCAGTGATACCTGCAGCTGTCTGATATGCGGGAAGAGTCTGTGTCAATGCGGGATTTAAGATACTGAATTTGGGACGAACGGCATCTCCGCTCGCACCTCTCTTAAACATGCCTTCTTCTTTTGTGATAACGGTATCGGGGCTTCCTTCACTGCCTGCAGCAGCGATCGTAAGGATAGTTCCGACGCTTAACGCCTTTTCGATCCTCTTGCCCTGATAGAAATCCCAGAAATCTCCGTCATATACTACACCTGCAGCGATAGCTTTAGAGGAATCGATAGTACTTCCTCCGCCGACTGCAAGAACAAAATCAACATTTTCTTTTCTGCAAAGATCTATACCTTCATAAACCAGTCCGCTTCGGGGATTGGGTTTTACACCTCCGAGTTCCACATAGGGAATGTTTTCCTTATCAAGCGATGCTTTTACGCGATCAAGTAATCCCGAACGAACCACACTGCCCCCGCCGTAGTGGATCAAAACCTTGCTTCCGCCGAATCTTTTCACGAGTTCCCCGGCTTTGCTTTCCGTATCCTTTCCGAATACAAAACATGTAGGTGAATAAAATTCAAAATTTTCCATATAGTCTTCCTTTCTGTCCCCGGCCCAAATATATTTTTATAATAAAGGTTTGATCAAAAAAATACTTATTAAATTTCGAACAGCTCCATATCAGTTTTTGTTATGTTTGAAATGAGATCTTCAAATTCACAGGAATGAATGTTATACAGAAATAAAAAAGGGAAAGCTTAACGCTTTCCCTTTAATTTATTTGAATCTTAAATTATTTAGCATTGATAGCAGCCTGTCCTGCTCATCCGTATTAAAGGAACCAATAAAATCCTCTAAGGAAACATCGTGTTTTTTAGAGTTGCCTCTAATATACAGTTTTTTATCGAAATCGTCAAACTTTAATTTCCATATAAAAGTATTATCATCGACTATTTGTATCTCCCTTACAAATTTTTCAATTATTTCATCCGGAATATTATCATAATCAAACTGAAAATTTTGCTCCAGACCATATTTTAATACTTCAAGCTTATCTAAAAAAGCATCTTTGCCGGAAGTCTCTTTTTCCAATTCCGAATTTTCTATATCGAGTAACTCGTTTGTTGTATGATCTTTCTCATCAAGAATCTCTAATCGCTTCTTATCAAATGTAGGTTTATCTATCTCGTCATTGATACGAAGTTCCAAAAGCCTGTCATACTTTTTATTTATCTCAGACAGCCTTGATTCAATCCGAGCTTTCTTATCATCATAATCATCTTTCGGAGCATTGTTGATATAATCGTTTAGCATATCCTCTGTTATCCTCAGGATTTGCTCTTTGTCATTCCAAAAGCCTTTGAACAATTCCGCAGCCATCGCTTCAAGTTTCCATCTTTGGACCATCTTTATGTCACAGCTTTCTGAAACATCTAATCCTCTTTTTAGCCTGACTCTATATGAACCGTTCTTTTGTTGATTATAACAATAAAATGCGTATTGTATTTTTCCTGTATTTTTATCATTATGCCAAATAGTTTTATGCATCGATGATCCGCATCTGCATTTTAACTTCCTAGCATAAACATCATCTGAAGACCTTTTACCATATCGGCCTTTCAAGCCGTTAGGTCTAGATCTTTCATCAAGTCTTTCCTGGCATCGGAAGAAAAGGTCTTTACTTATAATCGGTTCATGTGAACCGTTAACAGTAATCTTTTCAACTTGTCCATGGTTATTAATCTTCTTTTGCTCCAAATAGTCAGGAACAAATTGCTTCCTATATTCTATAATACCGCAATAAAAAGAATTCCTTAGTATTCGGCTTATATTTCCGCATTGCCAACTTGTTAACCCGGTCGCAGTTTTCCTTCCCTCTGCTTCCAAGGTATATCTTATTTCTTTAACGCCATTACCCTGAGCGTACATTTCGAAGATTCTTCGAACTGTATCAGCTTGTTCGGGATTAACAACCATCTCTTTACCAGCACGGTCATATCCTAAGATATTGCCATTGCCGTAGAACACTCCGTTCTTAAATGAGATCATCTGACCGGCTTTGCTTCTCATTGAAGTCTTCTTGCTTTCGTTCTGGGCTAGTGTCGCCATGATGGTAAGCCTTAATTCTCCATCTTCATCATTCATTGTCCAGATATTATCTTCAGTAAACCAAACTTCAACGCCAATCTTTTTTAATTTTCTTGTTTCCTGTAAAGCGTCTACCGTATTTCTTGCAAATCTTGACACTTCCCTTGTGATGATAAGATCGAACTTTCCATTATGAGCATCTTCAATCATTCTCATGAAGTTCTTTCTTTTATTAACGGAAGTACCGGTTATGCCTTCATCAATATAACGTTCATATAATTTCCAATTCGGATGTTTATCCAAAATATCGTCATAATACTGAACCTGGTTATCAAGTGCAGATATCTGAGCTTCATGTTCAGTAGATACTCTTGCATATACGGCAACAACGCGGAAATCGTTTTTACTATTCATATAACCCCAAAAATCGCTTTACGGTTTTTCCTTTATTACACCACACATACATTTTAGCACGTTATTATCAATTTTTACAAGAGTTTTTGCGTGATATTTCCTATATAAATAATCATACGCATTATTATCTAAAAGTTCTTTTTTACATAAGTCCTTTACTAAAGCCAACGCCATAGTATAATCAATTTTCTCCTGAGTTTCTTCCATATATAATAATCCCCCATTAAAACACTTCTATATGAATGTTCTCAATATAAAAACACTAACAAGTGAGCTTTAAGCTCCACATTGGTCTTTCACCACCTCTTCAAATAGGCCGACTCGCATGCCGGAAGTATCATTATTATAAGTACAGATCATCGCCATTCATTACGCAGCATGTTTATCGCTCGACCGGATTAAACATTCGGTGTCATGGCGCATCTAACGTCGCGGCTCCTTGTACTTTAACGTTCCTATTAGTGTGAACGATATTCAATTGTAAAGATCAATAGCGGTATTATCCGCCAAAAAGATGCACGATGGTTCAAAATAAGAACTGTTGTAGGCCGTCGTGCACCTTATTTGAAAGATAAAACTACTTGTTAAGTTCTAATCCTATTTCAAATAACCGATAAGCGTATCTGATTCGATCTTTATCTGACATAAACCTCTTTTCGATTTCTAAACGACTTTTAAGATTTAATAAATCGTATTCCAGGTCTGCATGAGACTCTTCCTTATTAATAAACATCTTTCCGTCCGGATTACTTCCGAAAAGATAATTGGCATCGATATTCTTAGCAAGGCAAAGTCTCATACACCTGAAAGCAGGAACCTTTACATCAGAACTTATATATCGGTTATAAGTACTCTCTGTAACTTCTAAGATGTTAGCCATCTCGAGATTGCTTTTATTTAGTTCGAATTGTATTTTTTGAATTCTTTTACTGATAAATGAAACATATTCATCTTCAGAGAAAATCTCCAAATCGTGAATCATGGGCACTTCTCCTTATACAAACAATATATCAAAACTTGTTTCGTAATATGTAGCGCGTTATACATTTCGTAACGCGCGTTATGCGTCTGATTACGAACCGTGCCAGATTCCGGGAATAAAGAATTTGGAAAATAAAAAAAGAGACAGTATATTGGAACAAACGCATATACTTCCCGATCGCCTCATTTGAACTTCTTTGTAACCAAACCTCTCCATAATAAATTATCTCATAAACACAGTCCAATAAACCGTACTCAATTCGTACTAAAGTCCCGTATTTAGCGACTTAAAGAAATGTTCAAACGAATCTTTTCTTATAAAAACTATTGATTATTTGCCTCCAATCATTTAGCATTATTTCAAGAACTGTTGTAGGCATAGTATGCCCGGCAGTTCTTTTTTAATTTCAAAGAACTCTAGCCAGAGGTATTCCTACTAAAGCAAGAGCCTTTTGGTTTTTGTTTTAGCAAGCACTGCCAAAGTCACGACTTGGCACCAATATACGAAATAAGTACCGTTACTTATTTACGAATATTGGATTCGGGACCCTGTACCCAAATATTATTAATAGGAAGGAATGCATATGGAGAATCGAGAAAGAAAGATCAGCATAAATTTATATCTTAACGAAGACGAATTCGATCTGTTGAATGCCAAAGTCAAATTATCAGGACTTCCAAACAGATCTGTATTCTTAAGACAGCTAATCCTCTATGGAATTGTATATAACGTAGATTATTCACACTTAAAAGAACAAAACTGGTTACTTTCGAATATGGCAAACAATATTAATCAGATTGCTCATCAAGCTAATGCTAATGGTCACATAAGCGATTCAGAAGTCAAAAGATCAAGAATGATATTGGAGGATGTATGGCAATTACTAAGATCCACGCAATCAAATCAACAGTAGGTAAATCCGTCGCTTATATATGTAACCCTCATAAGACGGATAATCGCATTCTAGTAGATACATTTGCCTGTGGTATAGAAACCGCTGCTTCAGATTTTTCTTTGGAAAGTAATCAAATAAATGAGCGCGGTAAACCTAATCCTGCATATCATTTAATCCAATCATTCGCTCCCGGAGAAGTTACATTCGAAGAAGCTAATAAAATAGGAAAAGAACTCGCATCAAGAGTACTAAATGACTCGCATTGTTATGTACTGGCAACTCATGTTGACAGGGAGCATATACATAATCATATAATCTTCTCTTCCATAAACTTTAATTCGCTTAAGCGTTATCACGATTGTAAAGATACCTATAGAGAAATACGAAGAATATCGGACGAGCTATGCAAGGAACACGGACTCTCAGTTATTAAACCCGGTGTTGAAAAAGGAAAGAAATATAACGAATGGCAAGCGGACAAGAAGAATAATTCTATCAAACTTACTCTTAAAAGAGATATTTTTGATTGCATAAGATCCGCTAAAAGTTATGAGGATTTTCTTAACAAAATGAAGAATATCGGTTATGAAATAAACGGTGAAGATATTGGAGAAGGATCCTCCAAATACATTTCATTTAAGCCTAAAGATTATGGTAATTTCATCCGTGCAACTCATAAGAACCTCGGTACAGGTAATACCAAAGAGGAAATCATTGAACGGATTGAGAAACAAATCAAATCTCGAGAAGAATGGATTGAAAAACAAAAGCATTTACCTTTATCCGAAAGAAATCTGATAAATACTTCTGATCCTAAGATTCAAGATAATATAGGTCTATCTAAGTATGCCACTTTAACAAACTTAAAGATAGCAGCCGAAGTTTATGCCTCTGCCGGTTCTTTGCATGAGTTAAATGAAATAATCGAATCAAAAGAACTTCAGATTAAAGATAATCGATCAAGAATTGTTGAAATAGATAATGAAAAACGTTCTTTATCGGAGCAGATAAGATATCTGGAAATCTATGAAAGAACAAAACCCTGTCACGATAAGTATTTAGAAGCTAAGGACAAAGAATATTTCCTTATGGAAAACGAAACAAATCTTACTTTATTTGAAGGTGCATCTAGCGTTCTGAATAAATACGGTATCAAACCCGAGAGCGTTTCTCTCGAAGAATTAAAAAATAAGCTTAAAGAACTCGAAAAAGAACGTGAACAATTAAAGTCTCATAACTCTTCTGCCAAAGAAGAATTAGCAGCTTTAAAGAAAGATCAAGAAAAGTTAAATACTTACTTTAATAAGGAAAAAGAACAACCTGGTAAAGATTCTCGTAAAGATAATAATAGAACTGAAAGATAAACTTATGGAAGTCACTTCCACAAGTTTATGTTATTATATTTTTGTGAGGAAATAATATGTGTACACGGTATTATTACGACAATTCAAATCCGGATTTAAGAGAAATAGCAAATAAAGTTGAATCATTGCCTTTAACACAAGAAATGGTTAGCAATTTTGGAATCCCAGTAATCACAGACGGCGAAGTTCATCCTTCTGAACTCGCTCCTGTTATTGCGCCCAATAAAAACGGGCAAATGTGTTTCTTTGCTATGAAATGGGGATTTAATATTCCTGCTCCGAATCCTGCAACCACCGAACCAAAAAATCTTCTATATATAAATGCAAGATCAGAAACCGCTTACGAAAAGAAAAATTTCAAAGATTCCTGGGAACATAGGCGATGTATTATTCCAGCTTCCTACTATTTTGAATGGAAACACTTAAAGGATTCCGACGGAAAAACGAAGCAAAAAGAGAAATACTTAATTCAACC
>CADARM010000051.1 GCA_902790275.1 uncultured Lachnospiraceae bacterium | reverse complement strand
ACAGATACTTCAGCAGACAGCAAAACGGATACAAAGACTACAACAGATACTAAAAAAACAGTTTCCGGAGAAACCGTTAAAGTGGAAGTCAAATCCGGTATGAGTTCTGAATCCGCAGCAGCTGCAGCAAAGGATGCAGGCCTTGTGGATGACGATGTGGAATTCAACAAATATCTCTGTGCGAACGGTTATGACAAGAGACTGAGAGTCGGACAATACGACATTCCGACAGGCTCGGATTTCGAAACCATAGCAAAGTTCCTTTGCGGAGAACAATAATTGTTTACAAAACCCCTTGCACAAAGGGGTTTTATTATGCTATAATTCAAGCGTTGCGCTAAAACACACGCATACTGTTATGAGGATTGGTGCCTGAAAAGGTTATCCTTGATGTTGATGTATGCGGAGGAAAAACCAAGGAGGAAAATTAAATGAGCGTTATTTCAATGAAACAGTTACTCGAGGCAGGTGTGCACTTCGGACACCAGACAAGAAGATGGAACCCTAAGATGGCTCCTTATATTTATACCGAGAGAAATGGTATTTATATTATCGATCTTCAGAAGTCTGTAGGAAAGGTTGACGAAGCATACAATGCAATTTCTGAAATTGCACAGGCAGGAGGAACTGTTCTTTTTGTTGGTACAAAGAAGCAGGCTCAGGATGCTGTAAAGAGCGAAGCAGAGCGTTGCGGTATGTACTATGTTAATGAGAGATGGCTTGGTGGTATGCTTACAAACTTCAAGACAATCCGTTCTTCTATCGAAAGACTTAAAGCTATCGAGAAGATGAGCCAGGACGGAACATTCGAAGTTCTTACAAAGAAGGAAGTTGCTAAGCTTCAGAAAGAATGGGACAAGCTTGAGAAGAACCTTGGCGGTATCAAGGAAATGACAAGAATTCCCGATGCTATCTTTGTAGTAGACCCCAAGAAGGAAAAGATTTGTGTTCAGGAAGCACATTCACTCGGAATCACACTTATCGGTATCGCTGATACAAACTGCGATCCTGAAGATCTAGATTATGTTATTCCCGGAAACGATGATGCGATCCGTGCCGTTAAGCTTATCGTAGGCAAGATGGCTGATGCTATCATCGAAGCTAACCAGGGCGAGATCATGTCAGACGTTGAAGCTGAATCTGCAGAAGCAGATGCAGAAGAAGCAGAAGCATAATTTCATTAAAAATGTAACATAAGAGGCAAACACCTCATCCGGTTCCTTCGGAACCACCTTCCCCTCGAGGGGAAGGCGATTATAGATTATAGGAGGATATAAAAATGGCAGCTATTACAGCCGGTATGGTAAAAGAATTAAGAGAAATGACAGGCGCAGGCATGATGGATTGCAAGAAGGCTCTTACAGAAGCTGACGGCAATATGGATGCAGCTGTAGATATTCTTAAAAAATCAGGTGCAGCTAAAATGGAAAAGAAAGCCAGCAGAATCGCAGCAGAAGGTATCGCAAAGGTTGCTTCTACAGACGGTGCTGCAGTTGTAGCTGAGGTTAACTCTGAGACAGACTTTGTTGCTAAGAACGAAGTATTCCAGGAGTTCGTTCAGGAAGTTGCTGATAAGGCACTTGCTTCAGGCCTTAAGGGTGGTGCTAACGGCGAAGACGTACAGACACTTCTTGACGGCGGTCTTACAGAAGTATTTGCTGAAAAGACACTTAAGATCGGTGAGAAACTTTCCTTCAGAAGATTTGAGAAAGTTGAAGGCGATGAAGTTGCTTCATACATTCATGGCGGCGGAAAGATCGGTGTTCTTGTAGCAGCTAACGGTGCAAAGGGCGATGCAGTTAAGGAAGCTCTTACAAACGTAGCTATGCAGGTTGCAGCTATGAACCCTACATACATTTCAAGAAACGATATCTCTGCAGATGAACTTGCAAAGATCAAAGATATCACACTTGAAAGCGCATTAAACGATGCATTCACATTACCCAAGCCCATTCTTAACAAGCTTCTTGAAGAAGCAGTTTCAGGCAGTGCTTGGAGCGATGAAGACAAGAAGAACTACGAAGAAAACAAGACAAATAAATATCTTCCCAACTTCATTTCTGATGCAGGTAAGGCAGCGCTTGGCCAGCTTGCACTTGCTAAGAAGGAAGAGATCTCTGCAGATAAGATTTTCGCTGGTCTTGTAGAAGGTCGTATTTCTAAGCAGCTTAAAGAGATCTGCTTACTTGATCAGGTTTATGTAAAAGCAGAAGACGGAAAGCAGAGCGTTGCTGCATACCTTAAGAGCGTTGATGCTAACATCAACATCGCTAAGTTCGTTCGTTTCGAAGTTGGCGAAGGTATGGAGAAGAAGAACGAAGACTTCGCAGCTGAAGTTGCAGCTCAGATGAACGCTTAATCCAAAACTAAACATAAGATTTCAATACCCTCTGTGTAAAAACGGAGGGTATTTTTTGTATTTATGATCTGACTGAAAAAATACATTTAGCCGGCCATAAAATATTTTTTTAACCTATTTACAACATATTGTGGTTTAAGAAAATACAGAAAACAACTTTGCAAAATTACCGTTTGAATACGTTTATTTACTGTGGTATCATTACTCTTGCACACCCCTGTAAACATATAAAAATCGTATGTTTCGGGAATTCATGTGCAATTCTTCAGAGGTAGAGTGATGGATTCAAACGACAATCTTCAATACAATGAATTCAGAAAAAAACGTGTAAAGATCTTCAAAAGGCTGATCCTGTTAGCCGTTGGATTTTTTATTGCCCTTCCCAATGTTTTGTGTGTACTTATAATCTTTACGATGCATAAAACCAATTCTTCGATAAATTCACTTACAAATGAATTAAATCTTTTGAAAGTAACAGAAACCCAGAAGGTTGCTTTTGAGGAAACAAAGGCCGAACAGGTTGATAATCCCGCAAAAGAGAACTTTGTTTTTAAAGTATCATCGGATGCTGAGGAATATGAAGGATATCAGAGAGTTTATTTAACATTTGATGACGGTCCGAGCCGTTACACTGATGAACTTCTCGATCTTCTTGAGGAATATAACGTAAAAGCAACATTCTTTGTGCTTGCGCAGGAAGGATATGATGACGAATACCGGAGGATCGTTAACGACGGTCATACTTTGGCTCTCCATTCATATAAGCATGTATACAGCGATGTATATTCGGACCTTGATGGCTTTGAGAATGATGTAAATCAAGTTTATGATTTTATAAAAGAAAAGACCGGTGTTGCGCCTCTTTTCTACAGGTTCCCCGGCGGAAGTTCCAATACGATATATAAAGGTGACAAAAATGAGTTGTTTGATTTCCTAAATGACAAAAATTTGGTATACTATGATTGGAACGTGACAAGCAACGATGCAACCTATGGCGGACTTGCTAAAGGACAGATCGCAAACAACGTATTAAAGGGCATCGAGGGCAAAGACGAAGCAGTCGTACTTATGCATGATGCCAATGACAAACATTCCACGATCGAGGCGCTTGAGATCATTTTTGAAAGCCTTCAGACAAGGGATGATGTTGTATTCCTTCCGATAACGGAAAATACAGAACCCGTACAGCACGTTACAAAAAAGACTGAAGAAGAATAAACGGTGAAATAAATGGGATTTTTTAACGATTTAAAAGAAGATCTTGCTTCTGCCGTAAACGAACTCACGGATGAAAAAGTTGAGAGAGATGTTGCTTTAAACGGTGAGCATTTCAAAGAAGAAGCATCCAAATACGAAGAAAAAAAGAAAAATAAAAAGAAACCCAACGAGAATCTCGAGCGTGAGATAAGAAATATCTTAAACGGTATCGATGAAAATGCTCCGATCGAAGAGATCGATGAAAAAGAAGAGACAATCGAAGAAGAGATTTCCGAAGCAGTGGAAGAAGTTTCAGTAAGTGAAGAGACTGTTTCCATCGAAGAAGAAGTAGCAGCTTTTAATGCTGATGCTGAAGAGAATCTGTCACAGGGTTATACAAACGAAGAAATAAGCGATTCGCTTACACTTATAAGCGTCGGAACAAACGTTAAGGGCGGTATCGAATCGAACGGATCCGTTGAGATCGACGGAACAGTCGAAGGCGATGTAAAAGCAGGCGGTGAACTTATCGTAACAGGTACGATCATCGGTAACGTTGAAGGCCTTATCCTTTCGTTAAACGGCGGTAAGATAAGAGGAAACACAAAAGCATATAACGGTATCTATTTAAGCGATGATTCGGTACTTATCGGAGATATCGAATCGAATGAAGCCGAGATAGGCGGAGCCGTAAAGGGCAAGATAGATGTAAACGGACCTGTAGTACTTAAGTCCGGTGCTAAAGTTTTGGGAGACATCGACTGCAAGAGTGTCCAGATCAACAACGGAGCTGTTATCGAAGGAAAATGTTCTCAGAAATATGCTGAAGTATCTCCCAGTGCATTCTTTGAAAATCTATAAAATAAGAGGTATTATAAATGCGAGTTTTACTTAAATTAAGCGGTGAAGCGCTTGCAGGTGAAAAGAAATTCGGATTTGACGAAGAGACCGTTAAGAAAGTAGCCGTTCAGGTTAAAGAGATCCATGACAGAGGAACAGAAGTGGGGATCGTGATCGGAGGCGGTAACTTCTGGAGAGGAAGAACGAGCGAGAACATCGACAGAACGAAAGCCGATCAGATAGGAATGCTCGCTACGGTCATGAACTGTATCTATGTATCCGAGATCTTCAGATCCGTAGGCCTTGAAACAAATATACTCACTCCTTTTGAAGTAGGATCGTTTACAAAGCTTTTCTCCAAAGACAGAGCAAACAAATACTTCAAAAGAGGCAATATAGTTTTCTTTGCCGGAGGATCGGGACATCCTTATTTCTCAACAGATACTCCTACGGTATTAAGAGCTATCGAAGTTGATGCGGATGCGGTATTGCTCGCAAAATCTATAGACGGCGTTTACAGTGCGGATCCAAAGACCGATCCTAATGCGATCAAGTATGATGAGATAAGCATCGATGAAGTTATCGCAAAGAATCTTCAGGTAGTTGATATGACTGCTTCGATCCTTGCAAGAGACAATAAGATGGAACTTTGGGTATTCCCTCTTAACGAGGAGAATTCGATCGTAAATACACTTTACGGAGAATTTAAAGGAACCAAAGTTACAGCAAAATAAAAACAAAAATATTCAGACCTAAATAAATTAATAAGGGGGCTTATATGAAAGAACAACTTGTATCTTATGATGAAAAAATGAAAAAAACGATCGAGCATCTTGAATCGGATTTCCAGACTATCCGTGCGGGAAGAGCCAATCCTCATGTATTAGACAAAGTATTTGTAGATTACTACGGAACAATGACACCTCTTCAGGGTGTTGGCAATATTTCAGTTCCCGAACCCAGAGTGATCCAGATCGCTCCCTGGGAAAAGAAGATCATTAAAGATATCGAGAAAGCTATTATGGCTTCGGATGTCGGAATCACACCTACAAACGACGGTTCCGTTATCAGACTCGTATTCCCTGAACTTACAGAGGAAAGACGTAAAGATCTTGTTAAGGATGTCAGAAAGAAAGGTGAAGAAGCAAAAGTTGCCATCAGAAACATCAGACGTGACGGTAACGATTCTTTCAAGAAGCTTCCCAAGACTGAGATCTCCGAAGATGAAGTAAAGGATCTTCAGGACGAACTTCAGAAGATCACGGATAAATTTATCAAGGATATCGATAATCTTATCGAAGAAAAAGCCAAGGAAATCCTTACTGTTTAAAAAAATGCATAAATATGTTATAATATATTAAGATATAAGCGTTCAATGTAAATTGAACGCTTATAATTTATGTGAGGTTTACTGAATGGATAATTTAAAGATTCCGAATCATGTTGCCGTAATTATGGACGGAAACGGCAGATGGGCAAAAGCAAAAGGCCTTCCCAGAAAGATGGGTCATGTTCAGGGAGGCAAAAATGTCGAGGATATGTTATATGTTTGTGACGAACTCGGCATTAAGTATTTTACCGTATATGCTTTTTCCACGGAGAACTGGAAAAGAAGCGAAGATGAAGTGTCAGCATTAATGACACTCTTAAGAAGCTACCTTTCATCCGGTTTCAAAAAGGCTGCAAAGAATAATGTAAGGATAAGGATCATCGGGGACAGAACGAGACTTGCTCCCGATATTCAGAAACTTATTGAAGATCTTGAAGAAGATTCGAAAAACAATACAGGATTACAGTTTCAGATAGCGATCAATTACGGTTCCAGAGACGAGATCAGAAGAATGATGCAGGATACCGCAAAAAAGATCAAAGACGGTACTCTTGATCCTGAAGATATCACTGAAGATTATATTTCAGATAACCTTGATACAAAGGATATTCCCGATCCCGACCTTCTTATCAGAACAAGTGGAGAACAGCGTATATCCAATTTCCTTTTGTGGCAGATCGCGTACAGCGAGTTTTATTTCGCAGACTGCCATTGGCCCGATTTTGACAAAAACGAGCTTATAAAAGCTATTGAAGAATACAATAAAAGAGACAGGCGTTTCGGTGACGCTAAGTAACGGGAGATAAAGATGTTTTGGAAGAGATTATTTAGCGGTGCCGTTATTCTGGTTCTGACATTGGTTTTAGGTTATCTCGGCGGTCCTTTCTTAGCCTGCGCACTCGGAGTTTTATCATGTGCCGCATTTTTGGAATATACAAAGGCAAGTAAAGTAAGACAGGAAGGACATCGTTTCAACGGAATAGAAGCTATAGGTCTGATCACGATCAGCCTTTATTATCTTATGCTTCTTTTATTCGAAATAATCCAGTATTTCCCTCAGCGTATGGTTGATTGGCTGTTTACTTCCAACGGATTCTTTACCAATTACACCATAGTTTTCCTGTGTATATTTATGCTTGGAGTCATAAGCATTCTTTGCGTATATATTTTCTGGTATCCCAAATTCCATGTTAATCAGGTGGCCGGCGGAATCTTTGCTTTGATTTATACATCGTTGATGATGTCGTTCATTTATTACACGCGTGAAGCGGAAAACGGTAAGATGCTCGTATGGATCATTTTCATCACATCCTGGGTATCCGATACATGTGCTTATTTTGTAGGATCACTTATCGGAAAACATAAGATGACTCCGAATCTTTCACCCAAGAAAAGCTGGGAAGGTGCGATCGGCGGTATTCTCGGATCAGGTATTGCGACCGCTCTTTACGGATGGTTTTACATTTATCATTATAATTTGAGTTATAAATTTATCCCCATATTCGGATTTATCGGCTGCTTCGGAGCATTTATCGCAATGTGCGGCGATCTTGTTGCTTCAGCGGTTAAAAGAAACAATAACGTTAAGGATTACGGAAACGCGATCCCGGGACACGGCGGAGTGCTCGACCGTTTCGATTCGGTTCTTTTTACGGCACCTACGGTTTACTTCTTTATAATTTTGTTTGTAAATAATTCTGCATTGAAATAATAAACGGAGAAAAGATGAAAAATCTCGTAATACTCGGTTCTACAGGGTCTATCGGAACTCAGACTCTTGAGATCGTAAAAGATAAAAAAGATGATTTTAAAGCTATAGCACTTGCTGCTTATTCCAATGTTGATCTGATGGAAAAGCAGATAAGGGAATTTGATCCCGAATATGCAGTACTTTTTGTTGAGGAAGCTGCTTCTTCTTTAAAAGAAAGGATCGCTTCATTAAATACAAAAGTTTTATCCGGAATGGAAGGTCTTGAATATATCTCGACGCTTCCCGAATGTGACATGCTCGTTGCTGCTATGGTCGGAATGATAGGTATCAAACCTACTATCGCTGCAGTCAATGCCGGAAAAGATATCGCACTTGCAAATAAAGAGACTCTGGTTACTGCAGGACATATCATCATTCCTTTATGTAAGGAAAAGAATGTAAATCTTTATCCCGTTGACAGCGAACATTCAGCTATTTATCAGTGTCTGAAAGCGCAGGATAAGAAGATGGTCGACAAGATCCTTCTTACTGCCAGCGGCGGACCTTTTTTAGGCAGAAAATATGAAGATCTTAAGGATGTAACGTTAAAAGATGCGCTAAATCATCCCAACTGGGCTATGGGTAAAAAGATCACCATCGATTCGGCATCTCTTGTTAATAAAGGACTTGAAGTGATCGAAGCTAAATGGCTCTTTGATGTAGATATAGAAGATGTGGAAGTTATCATCCATCC
This sequence comes from uncultured Lachnospiraceae bacterium, assembly GCA_902790275.1. Taxonomy (GTDB): domain Bacteria; phylum Bacillota; class Clostridia; order Lachnospirales; family Lachnospiraceae; genus UBA3766. Next base: position 4,155 of record CADARM010000051.1, on the reverse strand, counting down.
TCAGAGCATTATCCATTCGATGGTTCAGTTTAAAGACAATGCGGTTCTGGCTCAGCTCGGATTACCCGATATGAAGCTTCCTATCCAGTATGCTTTATACGAAGGAAACCGTCAGACCATGCCCGAGCGTAAGATCGATTTCTTCTCGTTATCGAAGCTTGATTTCTTAAAGCCAGATCATGAAACGTTTAAAGGCATTAAGCTTGCCATAGATTCGTATAACCGCGGTTATATCTATACAACGGTATATAATGCCGCAAATGAGATAGCGAACAGATTCTTCCAGGAAGGAAGGATCAGATTCCTTCAGATATACGATATCATCGAAGATGCCCTCACACTTGATTTTGACTATTGCAAAACTCCGTCACTTGAGGAGATCCTTCAGACGGAGAAACAGGTATACGATTATATTTCATCCAAATACTGATTTGGATAATTTGATTTAGATTTTTGACATGGATTTTTCTTTTATTTGGACAATAATATCTTTTATTCTCATATTCAGTGTTATCGTCGTTTTTCATGAAGGCGGTCATTACCTTATCGCGAGAGCTAACGGCATTCGTGTACATGAATTTACGATAGGTCTGGGCCCCAAACTCTTTCATTTCAAAAAAGGCGAAACCGAATATTCCATTAGGGCTCTTCCTTTCGGAGGTGCCTGTATTTTTGAAAATCCCGATGAACTTGAAGATGAAGAGGAAGAAAAGGAAAACGAAGAAAAACTTACAAAGGATTTAGAGAGCGACAAGAAAAACAAATCCTTCAAAGATGCTTCCGTTTTCTCGAGGATCGCAACAGTATTTGCAGGTCCGTTCTTTAACATTATCCTTGCTTATATCCTGGGTCTCTTTGTTGTATTCTTTGCCGGTGAAACAGGTACAACGGTCGATGCCGTAAATCCCAATTATCCTGCGGAAGCCGCAGGCATTCAGGCCGGTGATGTCATTACAAAAGTTAACGGCGAGAGAGTATATCTTTTTTCTGAGATAAGACTGATCACATTTGTAGATAAATCGGAAGTATATGAGATCGAATTTGAAAGAGACGGTCAGAAGTATGTTACGACTCTTACCCCCATGCAGGTCGGAGCGCAGAGGATAATCGGTATCCAGTCAAAAGATTTTATAGACTGTTCAAATTTCTCGATGTTTAAATATTCGGCCCTTGAAGTCAGATACTGGCTTAAGGCTACATTTAAATCCCTGAAGATGCTCTTTACCGGAAAGTTAAATAAAGACGATCTTGCGGGTCCTGTCGGTGTTGCACAGGTAATAGATACGACAATAGAAGATACCAAGCAGTACGGTGTATTTACGGTTATCCTTAATATGGTAAATATCGCGCTTCTGCTTTCCGTAAACTTAGGTATCATGAACCTTCTTCCTTTCCCTGCGCTTGACGGCGGAAGACTTGTGTTCCTCTTTATCGAAGCGGTAATAGGAAAGCCTGTTCCGAGAAAATTCGAAGGGTTCGTGCATATGGCCGGCATTATATTACTTTTGCTGTTGTCGGTATTCGTTCTTTGTAACGATATAACAAAATTTTTCAGGTAAATAATTAAACTTTACAAAATTATTTTTTAAATTTCGTTAAAAAACACGAAAATGGATTTTTTAGCCATCTTATGTAAATCTGTACAGACAATTGGACATATGAAAGGTTTATAATATGCAAAGAAAAAAAACGAGAGAGATCAAGATCGGTAATGTAGCAATAGGAAACAACAATCCCATAGCCATTCAGTCAATGACCAACATTCCTACAGAGAATACCGAAGGTAACATCGAGCAGATCCTTGCTCTTGAAAAAGCCGGATGTGAGATCATAAGACTTACGGTTCCGACAATGGAAGCTGCCGAGTCTTTCGGACGTATCAAAAAGAGTGTGCATATTCCCTGCGTTGCAGATATTCATTTTGATTACAAAATGGCTATCGCTGCTATGGAAAACGGCGCAGACAAGATCCGTATCAATCCGGGAAATATCGGCGGTGCCGAGAAACTCTCAAAGGTTGTTGCCGTTGCGAAAGAAAGAAATATCCCTATAAGAGTCGGCGTTAATTCCGGTTCTCTTGAAAAGGAACTTGTTGCGAAGTATAACGGCGTTACCGCAAAAGGTCTTGTTGAATCCGCTCTCGATAAAGTCAGAATGATAGAAAACGAAGGCTATGAAAATATAGTCGTTAGTATTAAATCATCAAACGTACCCATGTGTGTTGAGGCGTATGAACTTGTAAGCGAATCCTGCGATTATCCTCTGCATGTAGGTATCACTGAAGCCGGTACGATCTATACCGGAAACATAAAATCAAGCGTGGGCCTCGGTATCCTTTTACATGAAGGTATCGGCGATACGATCAGGGTTTCTTTAACAGGAGATCCTCTCGAGGAGATCAAGTCCGCAAAGACCATCTTACGTTCCCTTGGACTTAGAAAAGAAGGCATCGAAGTGATCTCATGCCCTACATGCGGAAGAACGAAGATAGATCTTATAGGTCTTGCCAATAAGGTTGAAGATCTCGTTAAGGACTATCCGCTTAACATTAAAGTTGCTGTAATGGGATGCGCCGTAAACGGGCCCGGAGAAGCAAAAGAAGCGGATATCGGAATTGCCGGCGGCATTAACGAAGGCCTGCTTATCAAAAAAGGAGAAATCGTCAAAAAACTTCCTCAGGATCAGCTTCTTGCTGCTCTTAAAGCGGAGCTTGACGATTGGAAATAGGAGCATTTAATGGATAATCTGTTTTTGGAAGTTTTTCCCGAAGTTAAACTTGATTCTAAAATAAGCGAAATTGCATCTCAGACCGAAGTGTTGAAGATTTCCAAAAGCAGTGATTCCAAAGATGTCCGCATTTATATCGAATCTAAATATCTGTTATCTTCAAAGAATGTCGAAAAAATGGCCAAAGCGCTTTCAAAGTCGTATTTCCCCGACTATGCGCTTGTTGAAGTCATGCCGAGATTCTCATTATCATCACAATACAATTTACAGACTTTATGGGATGAGTATTCCGATACGGTTCTTTATGAAATAAAAAAGAAATCGCCGGTTTTATATACTTTGCTCTCAAGAAGCGATATTTCTTTTGAATCACCTGACGATATGTATGTATACATAGAAGAGGGAATGGTTTCCGAGATCCATGCTTCGAGACTATTGAAAGCGCTTCAGACGCTTCTTTTGATGCGCTGTAATGTTGAAGGAAACATCCAGATCGATTACAAAGCTTCAACGACTTTTGAAGTTAAGGAAGAATCCGATCATGAAGTTGATATGATCCTTCAGGAATATGCAAGAAAGCATGCACCAGTTCAGAAAGACGATGATGAGGAAATGCTAGGTGAGGCCGGTGATGTCAATGTTTCGATGAAAGCTTCATCATCGAAACCCGAAGAAAACAAGACCGAAGAAAAGAAGGCTGAAACACCCGAAAAGAAAACATTTAACAATTCCAAATTCAACGGACAGAAAACAGGCGGCGGATATTCACGCAAGTTCATCAGATCCGATAAGCCCGGTGTGCTTTACGGAGATTCCGTTGACGGACCTTTCACGGATCTTTGTGATGTCAAAGGCGAGATCGAAGGATTGTGTGTCAAAGGTACTGTCTTTAATTATGAAGACAAGGAACTTAGGAACGAACGTCATATGCTTCTTTTTGATATCTATGACGGAACGGATTCGATAAGCTGTAAACTTATGCTTTATCCCGAATTTTACGATCAGGGTAAGGGCATAATCAAACCCGGTATGGATATAGCCTTAAAGGGTAGTGTTACCATGGATAAATACGATAACAACGAACTTGTTTTATCGAGGATCCTCGGTATCGAACCTGCAAGCATTAAACGTATATCCAGAATGGATACGAGTCTTAAAAAGAGAGTTGAACTTCACTGCCATACAAGGTTTTCGGAAATGGACGGTGTTGCCAAAGAAGAAGATCTTGTAAAGACTGTTGCGTCCTGGGGCTGGAGTGCTGTTGCCGTTACCGACCACGGTGTAGTTCAGGCTTTGCCGAAAGTAGATCATATCATGCATGATAAGTTTAAGGAGAAACCTTTTAAACTTATATGCGGTATGGAAGGTTATCTTGTAGATGACGATTTTGATGCGGCTGTAGATTATAAAGATGAAACTCTTGCCGAT
>CADARM010000050.1 GCA_902790275.1 uncultured Lachnospiraceae bacterium | reverse complement strand
TCTTGACGGCAGGATCCATCCCGCAAAGATCGAAGAATCTGTTGAAAAAGCACAGAAAGAAGTTGAGAACATTATGAAAGAAGAGGGTGAGAACGCCGTACTTGAAGCAGGTGTTCACGGAATCAATCCCGAACTTGTCAAGATTCTCGGAAAACTTCATTTCCGTACCAGTTTCGGACAGAACGCTCTTAAACATTCCATTGAAGTGGCACATATTGCAGGTCTTCTTGCTGAAGAGATCGGTCTTGATGCCAAAATGGCCAGAAGAGCCGGATTGCTTCATGATGTCGGCAAAGCTGTCGATCACGATCAGGAAGGTACACATGTTACTCTCGGTACCGAATTATGTCGTAAATATCATGAGCCCGCAATTGTTATAAATGCTGTTGAATCACATCATGGTGATGTTGAACCCACATCTCTTATAGCACGTATCGTTCAGGCAGCCGATGCTATTTCAGCTGCAAGACCCGGTGCAAGAAGAGAAACTCTGGGTGCTTATACGACCAGACTTACAGAGCTTGAAGAATTATCCAACAATTTCGAAGGTGTTGAAAAATCTTTTGCTATTCATGCAGGTAGAGAAATACGTGTTATGGTAATACCCGAAAAGATCACGGATGACGATATGGTATTACTTGCTCATGACATTTCCAAAAAGATCGAGGATGAACTTAAATATCCCGGTCAGGTTAAGGTAAATGTCATCAGAGAAACAAGAGTTATTGATTATGCTAAGTAAAACTAAACCCCTTGCTTTATGCAGGGGGTTTATTTAGTTTATTTTCCTACTTTTTTCTTGAAGAATTGCCCTGAAGGTATTAAAATAATAAACGTTGAATTAAATTTATAGGAGTGGGTTTTTAATCCAAATTGAAGTTATGAAAGAATACTCTTCATTGTCCAAAGACGAGTTGATCGCATTGGAAAAAGAACTGTCAAAAAAATACGAAGAAGCAAAAGCAAAAGGTCTTGAGCTTAATATGGCAAGAGGACTCCCCGGAGCTTCCCAGCTTGATATGGAGGCTGATTTCTTTAATACGCTTAATCCTTCAAGCGAATTCAAGTCGGAAGCAGGTATCGATTGCAGAAACTACGGTGAACTTCTGGGTATCACCGAAGCCAGAAAGCTTATGGGCGATATGATGAGCATTCCTTATGAGAACGTTATTGTTTTCGGTAACTCAAGCCTTAATATAATGTATGATACCGTATGCCGTTCTATGATCCTCGGTGTATGCGGTTCAACACCCTGGTGCAAACTCGATAAAGTAAAATTCTTATGCCCCGTTCCCGGATATGACAGACATTTTGCCATTACCGAGCAGTTCGGCATTGAAATGATAAACATACCCATGAAGAGCGACGGCCCCGATATGGATATGGTTGAAGAATATGTAAACAATGATCCTGCAGTTAAGGGTATCTGGTGTGTTCCCAAATATGCAAATCCTACAGGTATCACTTATTCGGATGATGTTGTAAGAAGATTTGCAGCTTTAAAGCCTGCAGCCCAAGATTTCAGGATCTACTGGGACAATGCTTATAATATTCACCATTTATATGACAATAATCAGGATAATATCCTTGAGATCCTTTCCGAGTGCAGCAAATGCGGCAATGAAGATATGGTATACAAATTCTGCTCGACTTCCAAGATCACATTTCCCGGAAGCGGTATAGCAGCTCTCGGAACTTCCAAGAAGAATCTTGATTATATAAAGAGTGTGATCACGATCCAGACTATCGGTCATGACAAGTTAAATCAGTTAAGACATGTCAGATATTTCAAGAACTTCGAAGGCATGAAGAAACATATGAAGAAACATGCCGAGATCTTGAGACCCAAGTTTGAACTTGTGCATAAGAAACTCGAGGAAGAACTCGGCGGACTCGGAATCGGTTCCTGGACAAATCCTCACGGCGGATATTTCGTATCCTTCAATTCGATGGACGGATGTGCAAAAGAGATCGTTTCCCTGTGTAAAGAAGCAGGAGTAACGATGACGGGAGCAGGCGCTACATATCCTTACAAAAAGGATCCGTTTGATTCAAATATAAGGATCGCACCTACATTCCCTCCGATAGAAGAGCTGTCACAGGCTATCGACATTTTTGTGATCGTTGTAAAGCTTGTAAGTGTAAGAAAACTGTTAAGCAAATAATAAAAAACAGAACACCCCGGATCTTTTCCGGGGTGTTTTCCTTTGACTAAAAAAGTCAATATTTTCGATTAACATAAATTGTTTATATAATATGTTTTACTTTAGTTTTTACTTAACATAAATACCATAAAATTTGTCCCTCTCTATATTTAGTTATTTTGAATTGTGCTTATTCAAGATATAGGAAAGCGTCTAAAAGATGCCTAAAAATAGGCAATTTTTCGAAATAAATTCCATTTTTCAATTGCTTTTTCATCTCAATTTTAATATAATAACTTATGCAGTCAACGATTGACATAATGTGTTGACTTTCTTTACTAACATTGGTTCGGAAGGCTCTTATGGAAAAGCAAATTCAGTTGTTTATAGATTATATTCATAACAAGAAAAAAACATCTTTAAACACCGAGATGTCATACAAAAGGGATTTGCTTAAAGTAGTTGCTTATCTTAACGAACACGGTATCAATAATTGGGAAGATGTAAAATATTCGGATCTTAAAGCATATATCGATTCGATGTTTGAAGGCAATTTTGCCAATGCTTCCATCTCCAGAAGTGTTGCTTCGGTAAAAGCATTTTTCGCTTTTCTTCAATATTCACAGGTTTGCAAAGATGATGTAGCCAAGGAGTTAAAAGCTCCGAAGATCGAAAAGAAGATGCCCAGCATTCTTACTAAGAATGAGGTGACATTGCTTCTTGAACAGCCTTCGGGTAAAACTCCCAAGCAGATAAGAGACAAAGCTATGCTTGAACTTTTATATGCTACCGGTATCAGAGTCAGCGAACTTATCTCACTTGAAAACTCCGATATTAATCTTAATATGGATTTCATTAAGATCCGCGATCTGAAAAAAGAGAGACTTATTCCTTTCGGAACCAAGGCTCATAATGCTATGACCGAATATATTCTTAATTCAAGGGATATTTTACTTGAGAACAACGATTCGAAGTATTTCTTTGTGAACTGCTCCGGATCTCAGATGTCCAGACAGGGATTCTGGAAACTTATAAAGAGTTATACAAAAATGGCAGGGATCGATGCCGATATCACCCCTCATACTTTAAGACATTCGTTTGCAGCTCACCTTGTTGAAAACGGTGCAGAACTTAAAGCCGTTCAGGAGATGCTCGGACATTCCGATATTTCAACTACTCAGATATATCTTAACAATACGCAGAATCATCTTCGTGACGTATACGATAAGACACATCCGAGAAGTTAATTTTTGTTTGCTTTTAAATCTTCACAAAAGAAGCTTTTCTTTCTTTAAATTCGGCCACATAATCAAAACCGATATCTTTAAGTATTTCACCTGCTTCTTTTATTCCGCATGCGATATCTTTAACATTGTGGGCATCGCTTCCGAAAGTTATTATTTCGCCGCCGCATTCTTTATAGAATCTGATTATTTCCGGGTCGGGGTTGAATTCTTTTAAATTGCCTCTTCTTAATCCGCCGGAATTTATTTCTATTCCTTTATTGTTTTCTTTCAGTATTCTGAATATTTCACGAAATATCTCTTTATAATTGCTGATACTCCTCTGAGAAGGAAGCGTATCTGTGTATCTTACACAGTAATCCAGGTGTCCGTAAACATCAAAATCATTAAAATTCTGTACATTTTTAAGGATCTCTTCGTAATACATCCTGATCCCGTCTACCGGATCGATGTTTTCCCAGTATGATTTAAAATACGGATCGACTTCGCCTGCCGTATGTGAGGAGAGGATAATAAAATCGTAAGGATATTCTTTTGTGATCTTTTTGCAAAGGTCATAGATCTTCGGATAAATGCCCAGTTCCATACCGATCCTTACATTGATCCTGCTTTGCAATTCAAGATCGTTTCTTATTTCTATTGCTTTTTGGTTGTAATTATATGTGTCGAGATCGAATGTTCCCGATTCGCCTTCGCGATAGCATGGAAACAAAGGATCGTTATGATCCGTGAAACAAATGGTCTTTAAACCTTTATCGATCGCCGAATCTATCATTTCGGACATCACGGCTTTGCTGTCGCCTGAAAAATTCGTATGCATGTGCTGGTCTGATAATATCATAATTATAAGCCTTTCTTTTTTCTGATTTCCTATTTTAGCATTTCAATGAAGGTAAAACCATAAAAGATTAAAAAAACCATAATTTTAAAAACAGTTTTATTATTTTTAAAAAGATATTATAATAAGTAACGGTTAACGGATATAATACTTTATAAATATAAGAAAGGATGAGACCGGTCAACGGTTTCGAAGATGAAATGACCAAGATCAGAACAAGATTCGCACCTTCACCTACAGGAAGAATGCATGTAGGAAATTTAAGAACCGCTTTATATGCTTATTTGATCACAAAACATGAAGGCGGAGATTATATTTTACGTATCGAAGATACAGATCAGGAAAGATACGTAGAGGGTGCTGTTGATATAATTTACAGAACTCTGGAGAAAACGGGACTTATTCATGATGAAGGACCTGATAAGGATAAAGGATTCGGCCCTTATGTTCAGTCTGACAGACAGAAGAGCGGTATCTATCTTGAATATGCAAAGAAACTCATCGAAAAAGGTGAGGCTTATTACTGTTTCTGCGACAAAGAACGTCTTGCGACTCTTACAAGAACAGAGGGCGACAAAGAGATCAATGTTTATGACAAGCATTGCCTTTCACTTTCCAAAGAAGAGATTGAAGAGAATCTTAAAGCAGGAAAACCTTATGTTATAAGACAGAATAACCCCAATACAGGTACAACGACTTTCCATGATGAGATCTACGGTGATATCACTGTTGATAATTCTGAACTTGACGATATGATCCTTATCAAATCCGACGGCTTCCCCACATATAATTTCGCAAATGTTGTAGATGATCATCTTATGGGTATCACTCATGTTGTAAGAGGAAATGAGTACCTTTCTTCATCTCCCAAATACAACAGACTTTACGAAGCTTTCGGCTGGGAAGTTCCCGTATATGTTCACTGTCCTTTGATAACAGACGAAAACCATCAGAAATTATCCAAGCGCTGCGGCCATTCTTCATATGAAGATCTTATCGAGCAGGGCTTTTTGTCGGATGCCATCGTAAACTTTGTGGCACTCCTCGGATGGAGTCCCGAAAACAATCAGGAGATCATGTCTCTTGATGAACTTATTAAAGCCTTTGATTACAGACACATCAATAAATCGCCGGCTGTATTTGACTATACAAAGCTTAAATGGATGAACGGCGAATATATCAAGGCCATGGATTTTGATGCATTCTACGAGAAGGCACTTCCTTTTATCAAAGGAGCCATCAGTAAAGATCTTGATTTTAAAAAGATCGCCGAAATGGTTAAAACAAGAATAGAAGTATTTCCGGACATCACGGATCATATTGATTTCTTCGAGGCAGTACCCGAGTATGATTCAGAGATGTATGTACATAAAAAGATGAAGACTGATAAGGCTATATCTCTTGATGTATTAAAAGACATCCTTCCCGTTCTGGAAGAACTTGATGAAAGCAAATACGTCAATGATGATCTTTATGCGCTTCTTATCGATTTTGCCGCAAAGAAAGAATTGAAAAACGGTACCGTACTTTGGCCTGTCAGAACCGCACTTTCCGGAAAACAGATGACTCCCTGCGGCGCTACCGAGATTCTTGAAATATTAGGAAAGGAAGAGTCGCTTAAGAGAATAAAAGCGGCCATCGAAAAATTATCGAATGAAATTTGATGACAATCAAATAAGTGTTATTAACGCCGATCCCGGTCCTCTGCTTGTTACAGCGGGGCCGGGGTCCGGCAAAACGGCGGTTTTAACTCACAGGATCCTTTATTTACATGAAAAGTTAAAGATCCCGTACGAGAAGATACTTGTGATCACTTTTACCAAGGCTGCCGCCGTGCAGATGAAGTCAAGGTTTGAAAAACTTATCGACTTGGATTCCAAAGTTACGTTCTGTACATTCCATTCGCTGTTTTATTCCATTATCAAAGACTTCAAATCAGAAAATCTTCAGATCATTTCCCTTAATGAAAAACTGAATATATTAAAAACAGTTCTGCTTGATAATTCGATCGATGCCGAAAACTTGGATCTTCAGTTACTTTTGGATGATTTTTCAAGGTTAAAAAACATGGAAAACGAAAATGTATCGTTCGAGCCTCTTTATCTTGAGAGAGATGTTTTCATGCGTATTTTTGGTCAGTACAATGAAGAAAGCCGTTCAAGAAACCTTATGGATTACGACGACTTTGTTATTTTCGTGGAAAAATATTTTGACAACGATCCTGAATTCTTAAATAAATGGAAAAACAGGTATTCTTACTGTTTGATAGATGAGTTTCAGGATATAAATTATAAACAGTACGATATTATCAAGATGCTGTTCCTTGGAAAAAGCGTTTTTGCTGTAGGTGATGAAGACCAGTCGATCTACGGTTTCAGAGGATCTTCTTCAGATATCTGCCTTAAATTCAAAAAAGACTTTGATGCGAATGTAATAAAGCTTGTAAATAATTACAGGAGCAAGAAAAGCATAGTCGAAGCGGGAATGAATCTTATTTCTTTCAATACATTAAGGTTTGATAAAAAGATAGTATCAAAGAATCCCGGGGGCACAGGGGAATTTAAACTTAATGAATACTTATCGTCCATGGATGAGTATGATGCACTGGCTAAAGAGGTAAAAGAAGACGCAGGTAAAAGAAGTATCGTTATATTGACAAGAACAAATTATATTCCGGACAGCCTGAGGTATTCCCTTCTTAAGAACAATATAAAAGTCAATTACGAAAAGACTGTTGATTTAAGCAAAAACAAAGAATTTACGGAGGATCTTTTGACATATTTTAAGATCGCGAACAATGAAAGGACATTTTCGAATCTTACAAAAATAGCCAATAAGCCTAACAGATATATTTCAAGGAATTTTATATCGGAATGTAAAGAACGTTCCAAAAATGACTGTTATAGTTATGTAAACCTAATGGCTGCGTGCGGAAAAAAGACATATTTAAAAACGAATATATTCAAATTTGAAAGACAGATGAAAGAACTTGGCAGGCTGGATTCTTTTGAAGGCCTTATTTATATCATGAAAGTTGTCGGTTATGATAAATATCTGTTTGAAAAGGGTATCGATTATAAGACCGATTATGAAGAATTAAAATCGATCGCGAGAGAATTTCCTTTTAAAGAAGACTTTATTGACTATTTTGAACTATTAAACAAAGAAGAGAAAAGCAAGTCTTCGGTTAAATCCAAAGATGCCTGCGATATATGCACGATCCATGCTTCAAAGGGAAGGGAATGGGATGAAGTTTATATCCCGGATCTTGACGAAGGCAATATTCCGCATAAAAAGGCATTTACCAAAGAAGACATAGAAGAGGAAAGAAGACTTTTTTATGTTGCCATGACAAGGGCTAAGGAAAAACTCTGGATCGGCTTTGTCAATGACGAGAAAAGAAGTCTTAAGCCTTCTTTGTTCGCATCTGAACTGTCTACAAAAACTAAGGTCATTAAACATTAAACAATGAATTAAAGTATTGAATACCAAAAATATTGAATGTATAATAATAAAGTTGAAATAAACAATATGAACTTTCAATTAATTAATATAAAGGAGATATAAAAATGGCATTTGTTGACAGAATCAAAGAAAGAGCAAAACTTCAGGACAAAACTATCCTTCTTCCTGAAACAATGGATGACAGAACATATTACGCAGCTGAAGGCGCGATCAAAGAAGGCATCGCAAAGATCGTTCTTATCGGTTCACAGGCTGAGATCGACGAGCATGTAAAGAGCACAGGAGTTGATATTTCAAAGGCTGAGATCATCGATCCCGCTACATGCGCAAAACTTGACGATTACGTAAATCTTTTATATGAAACAAGAAAAGCTAAGGGTATGACACCCGAGCAGGCAAGAGAGATCCTTCTTAAGGATACGATCACATTCGGTATCGTTGCTCTTAAGGCAGGCGATGCAGACGGACTTGTTGCAGGTGCATGCCATTCTACAGCAGATACACTTCGTCCTTCACTTCAGATTCTTAAAACAAAAGCCGGATGCAAGCTTGTTTCCGCATTCTTCATCATGGATGTTCCCAACTGCGAATACGGTGCTAACGGAACATTTATCTTTGCAGATTCCGGATTAAATCAGGATCCCAATCCCGAAGAACTTGCAGCTATCGCAGCTTCATCTGCAGAAAGCTTTGAAAGCCTCGTAGGAGAGAAGGCTGTATGTGCAATGCTTTCACATTCTACAGTCGGTTCAGCTAAACATCCTCTTGTTGACAAGATGGTTGAAGCTACAAAGATCGCAAAAGAACAGTATCCCAATATCGTTGTTGACGGTGAGTTCCAGCTTGATGCAGCAATCGTTCCTTCGGTTGCCAAGTCCAAAGCTCCGGGCTCTGATGTTGCAGGTAAGGCTAACGTTCTTATCTTCCCCAACCTTGATGCAGGCAACATTTCTTACAAGATCGTTCAGAGACTTGCAAAGGCTGATGCTTACGGACCTATCCTTCAGGGTATCGCAAAGCCTGTTAACGACCTTTCCAGAGGATGTTCATGGCAGGATATCGTTGGTGTTATCGCCATCACAGTTTGCCAGGCAAGCGCACAGTAAAAGATATTTCTATAAAATTTAAAGGCGGAGTGAACGCTCACTTCGCCTTTTTTGATGCTTGGACGGCAGAGCGGTGCAATAAAAAAACCTTCCTTAAAAGGAAGGTTTATATTTTAAATCGAAAGTGAATTATTCTTCGTCTAATTTAATAATCTCTTTCTTATTGTAGCATCCGCAAGCCTTACATACTCTGTGAGGAACAGTAAGTGCGCCGCACTTAGAACATTTTACCAATGTTGTTGCTCCCATCTTCCAGTTTGCTCTTCTTTTATCTCTATGGCTTTTGGATGATTTGTTCTTAGGACAAATAGACATATCTTTACACCTCCAATTCCCTGTATCTTTTTTATTCGTACGTTAAAGAGTATACAGTTTGAAAATAACTTTGTCAACAAAAAAGTTAATAATAAACTATTTCTTGATTTTTCGGCCAATTTTATGTATATTTAAAGTTGAATTTTTATGGACATATGTAATACATAGAGGCATAGAAAATGAGTGATTTTGTAAAGGTTGCGCTTGATGCTCACGGAGGCGACAATGCCCCGAAGGAAGTTGTCAAAGGTGCCCTTCAAGCGATAATAGCATATCCCGAGTTACAGGTTTTCCTTGTAGGCGTTGAGGAACTTATCAATAAGGAACTCGAAGGCGTTGAATATGATAAGGAAAGACTTGTTATCGTTAACGCTACTGAGATAATCTCAATGGCCGAGCCTCCTGTTGCTGCGATCAGGAAGAAAAAGAATTCTTCCATAGTAATAGGAATGACCATGGTAAAGAATAAGGAAGCGGATGCGTTTGTATCCTGCGGAAGTACCGGCGCCGTTCTGGTTGGCGGCCAGGTTATCGTAGGCAGGATCAAAGGGGTTGAAAGGCCTCCTCTGGCTCCTCTTATCCCTACAGCCAAAGGTTTTTCTCTTTTGATCGACTGCGGCGCGAATGTGGATTCGAAGCCTTCCAACCTTTTACAGTTTGCGAAAATGGGTTCCATCTATATGAATAAGATGATGGGCGTTGACAATCCCAGAGTAGCGATAGTTAATATCGGAACGGAAGAGGAAAAAGGAAACGCTCTTGTAAAAGATACTTATCCTTTGCTCAAAGGATGCCCCGATATCAATTTTATCGGAAGTGTTGAAGCGAGAGATATTCCCGCAGGCTACTGCGATGTTATCGTATGCGATGCTTTCGTCGGAAATGTTATCCTTAAGCTTTATGAAGGCCTCGGAAATACGCTTATCACTAAGATCAAAGAGTCAATGCTCTCTAATGCGAGAAGCAAAATGGGTGCGGCACTCGTAAAACCTGCTCTTAAAAAGACTCTTAAAGGATTTTCCGCATCAGAATACGGCGGAGCGCCTCTCCTCGGACTTAAAGGTCTTGTGCTTAAAGGCCACGGCAACTCAAAAGCCGGAGAGATAAAGAACGCTTTGGAACAGTGCATTAAATATAAAGACAGCGGAATGCTGGATATACTGAGTGAGAGTTTTGCCATCACCCAGATTCAGGAGGATTAGAGAATTAAAATGGAAGTGGACATGGATAATATACTTGAAGTTTTAAAAGAGAAGATCGTTGAAATTTTAAATGTCGATCCTAACGAGATCACTGAAAAAACGACTTTTATAGGTGATCTTTGCGCTGATTCGCTTGACGTATACCAGATCATACTCGGTGTGGAGGATGCTCTTGATATCTCTCTTGACGGAGAAGACGTCGAGACTATCGCCAATGTGGGCGAAGCCGTTTTATTAATAGAAAAGGTTATGGAAAACAAATAATGAATATAGATGAAAAACTACAAGATTTACAAGATCTTATCGGTTTGAAATTTGCGGATACCGCCAATTTGCGCAGCGCGATATCGCATTCTTCTTTCGTTAACGAATTAAAAGTAAATAAATGGGAAGATTATGAAAGACTGGAATTCCTCGGCGATGCGGTTTTAGAGATCGTATCGAGCGACTTTTTGTACAGACATCATCCCGATATGCCCGAAGGTGAACTTTCCAAATTGAGGGCATCTCTTGTCTGCGAACCTTCTCTGGCATTTACTGCAAAAAGAATGAATCTTTCCGAATATATACTTCTCGGAAAAGGCGAGGATGCAAGCGGCGGACGTAACCGTAATTCCATCCTGTCAGATGTTTTTGAAGCTATCATCGGTGCCGTATATCTTGAATTCGGATATATGGAAGCCAAGAATTATATCGAAAAGTTCTTATTGAACGATATCTCGGAGAATCAGCTTTTTGTTGATTCCAAGAGCCGTATGCAGATCTATGTTCAGTCCCAGGACAATATGTCTCTCGAATACAAAGTTATCGAAGAGACCGGTCCCGATCACGACAAACATTTCGTAGTCGGATTATTTATCAATGATGAACTTATCTGTTCCGGAGAAGGACATAATAAAAAAGAAGCGGAACAGCTTGCTGCTTATAACGGCATAAAGATTTATACAAAGGAAGATTAAAATGTATTTAAAAAGCATTGAAGTTCAGGGCTTCAAGTCTTTTGCAAATAAAATCTCGTTTGAATTTAACAACGGTATCACCGGAATCGTAGGCCCCAACGGATCGGGAAAGAGTAATGTTGCCGATGCCGTCAGATGGGTTTTGGGAGAACAGAGGATCAAACAGCTTCGTGGTGCATCCATGCAGGATGTCATCTTTTCGGGTACTCAGTTAAGAAAACCCGTCGGAAGCGCATATGTAGCCATCACTCTCGACAATTCCGACCATGCTCTTGCCATTGATTTTGATGAAGTTACCGTTGCCAGAAGGATTTACCGTTCAGGTGAATCCGAATATCTTATCAATGATACCGTTTGCCGTCTTAAAGACGTAAACGAGCTTTTTTATGATACGGGTATCGGTAAGGAAGGCTATTCCATCATCGGTCAGGGTCAGATCGACAAGATCTTAAGTTCCAAACCCGAAGACAGAAGAGAGCTTTTCGACGAAGCTGCAGGTATCGTTAAATTCAAGAGAAGAAAAGTCGAAGCGTTAAAGAAGCTCGAAAACGAAAGAGCAAATCTTTTACGTGTTACCGACATTCTTTCGGAACTCGACAGACAGATCGGACCTCTCGAAAAGCAGTCGGAAAAAGCAAAGATATATCTTTCCAAGAAAGAAGAATTGAAGAAATACGATATTAACGTATTTTTGCTTGATTCCGCTGAGATCGACAAAAAGATCAATGATCTTATCGAAAAAGAAAAGATCGCCCAGTCCGATTATGAAGAAGCGGTTCATCTCGGTGAAAAGCTTAAAAGAGATTACGAAGAAGTAGAGAACATTCTTGCTCATCTCGAAGAAGAGATAGATTCAAATAAAGCCAAACTCGCGGATACGGATGTTATGCGTGAGAAACTCGAAGGCGAGATCAATCTTATTAACGAACAGATTTCCTCTGCTACCGACAATATGGAGCATTATGAGACCAGATTAAACAATCTGGATTCTTTGATCGCGTCCAAAAACGAGGAGATCAAGAAGGTCGAAGAATTAAAATCGGAGATCGATAAGGAAATAGCCGACAAAAAGGTTTCAAACGATGCGGCAAAAGACGAACTTACCGAAGTCGAGACACTTATCGAAACCGTAACTTCATATATCGATAAAGGAAATTCATATATCATCGAACTTTTGAATGAAAGAGCTACGATCAAAGCCGAAGGCGGGCAACTGGAGCTGGCTGGGCGACCACGTGTGGCAGTTCGAGGACGAATTCCAGAAGATAACCGAAGAGATCGCCCGGATCAACCAGAAGAGCAAAGATCTTGATGTTACGGTTTCTTCTTTCCATGACGAGCTTGCAAAAAGCGACGATAAACTTAAAGAAGTTCAGATCAAATATCATCAGGAAAAATCCAAACTCGAAGCAGTTTCGAATATCTGTGAGAGATATGACGGTTTTAACTCATCCATCAAGAGAGTCATGGATGAAAAGAAGTCGGATAAAAGAATTATCGGTGTTGTAGCCGATATCATCAAGGTTGAAGCCAAGTATGAGACGGCTATCGAGATAGCTTTGGGCGGTAACATTCAGAATATCGTTACAAAAGATGAAGACTGCGCAAAGAAACTTATCGAG
>CADARM010000049.1 GCA_902790275.1 uncultured Lachnospiraceae bacterium | reverse complement strand
AAAGAAAACATTTTTACAAAGATCCCTTTTGATCTTGTAACATTCGTATATCTTTTCGGATTATGTTTGGGCTTTCCGATGCTTAATGAATTCGCTGATATCGAACAGAGATTATGTGTATTTGCATATATGATCATAATATCAGCGATGTGGATCATAAACTTTATCCACAGGATAAAACTTCAGAATGTGTTCAGAAATACGATATGTTACAGATTGATCCGTCTTTTATGGCTGTTTATTAAGAATATTCCTGTAATATGGCTGGCACTGCTTATTACCGCGATCATATCGATAGGTGAATTTTTTATCTCGATATGTTTCGGAGCGGGAACCGAATCATTCCCTGTATTTTTACTGTTGCTATTTATTTTCTTCATGGAAAAATGTATCGTATGTCCGATCATCTTTTACATACTGATCATGACAAGCAGCCTGTTTAAAGCGGGAAATGAACTTGCAAAAGGCAATACGGATTATAAAGTTAAACTTACACATTTATTCGGATCATACAAAAAACACGGAGATAATCTTAACAATCTGAGTCTGGCTGTAAACAGAGCCGTTGATGAAAAAATGAAGAGCGAGAGAATGAAGACGGAACTTATCACCAATGTTTCGCATGATCTTAAGACTCCGCTCACTTCCGTTATCAATTATTCGGATCTGATCAATACCGAAGCGGCAAAATATGTGCCGAATGAAGATGCGACGGAAAGTATGGAAAGAATCTCCGAGTATTCGGAAGTCTTAAACAGACAGTCCAACAAGTTAAAACGACTCCTGGATGATCTTGTTGATATATCAAAGGCAACTACCGGAAATATGGAAGTGATCCTTGAAAAGATCGAAGTCGGAACCATGTTGTCGCAGGCAGCTGCGGAATATGAAGACAGATTCGAGGAAAAGCAGCTTGAAACGGTTGAAAATATTCCCGAGGGAAGCCTTTATGTAAAAGTTGACAGCAGAAAACTCTGGAGAGTGGTGGACAATCTTTTGCAGAACATTTACAAATACTCATGTCCCGGAACCAGAGTGTTCCTTGAAGCAAAAGAGACAGATAAAAAAGTATTCCTGACATTTAAGAATACATCAAGAGATATAATAACGATCTCTCCCGATGAACTTACGGAAAGATTTACAAGAAACGACGAATCAAGACATATGGAAGGAAACGGCTTAGGACTTGCGATAGCAAAGACTATGACTGAAGTTCAGGGCGGTGATTTCAAACTTGATATCGACGGAGATCTTTTCAAAGTAACAGTCGGATTCGAAAAGATAGAAGAAGTAAAAGAAGAAAACGAAACGGCAGCGGAAATTGAATCTGTTACCGAAGCTGAAGAAGAACCAAACATTTAGTATTTTCCTATACATAAAAACCTTAAGGAGTGTGATGCCTATACCACTGAAATAACCTTCTAAACCAAAATAAAATGTTGCGTTAAGAGGATTGTTCGTTTATGCGGACAATCCTTTTTTATATATGATTTGATGATCAAAAATGATATAATAAAAAAGGTTTTTAAAGAATGCAGGGTACTTAAAAGGAGAGGTTATGACGGTATACGAAAGACTGAAAGAATACAAAGATTACGATTATAAGGAATTCCAGAGTAAACTTGTTCCGAATATTGATAAAGACACGATCCTCGGGGTCAAAACACCCCGGATGAGAGCGATCGCAAAAGAGATGTTTAACACAAAAGAGGGAAATGCATTTTTAAAGAAGCTTCCTCACAAATATTACGAGGAAAACCTTGTTCATTTCTTTATGATCGCAATGATAAAAGATTTTAACGAATGCATCAAAGAAGTAGAAAGGTTTCTGCCATACATAGACTGCTGGCCCGTATGCGATCAGTCAAGTCCCAAGGTTTTCAAAAAGAATCATGATGAGATCCTTCCTTACATCAAAAAATGGATCGATTCAGATCATGTATATACATCGAGATTCGGTATGAGAATGCTCATGAATGAATTTCTGGATAACGATTTCAAGAGCGAATATCTTAAGTGGGTCGCATCGAAAAAGGGAGACGATTATTACCTTAAGATGATGGTCGCATGGTATTTTGCAACGGCTCTGGCTAAACAGTACGATGCGAGCATAGTTTATTTTGAAAAGAGAAAACTTGACGACTGGTGCCACAAAAAAGCGATCCAGAAGGCTATTGAAAGTTTTCGTGTGACCGACGAACATAAGGATTATTTGAGATCACTCAGATAATATTGCGTATTTTTTGAAAAAGGGCGGATTTTATGGTAAAATAACTATGTATGTGCAAATAAAAATGCATTTTACAAACATAAATGAAACAGACAGAGATACGTAATAAATGAACGATTTTAAAAAGAACAGAAATTTAATCTGGGAATTATCAAAGAACGACTTTAAGAAAAGGTATGCCGGAAGCTCACTCGGAAGAGTATGGGCTTTTGTTCAGCCTGTTGTTACCGTCGTTCTTTATTTTATTGTATTCGGTCTTATAATCCACAGCAGGGGACCTTACGAGAGCGAAGTACCTTATGTTTTGTATCTGACTGCAGGACTCGTTCCCTGGTTTTTCCTAAATGAGGCTGTTACGACCGGTGCAAATGCGATGAACGAATACAATTATCTGGTAAAGAAGGTCGTATTTAAAGTCGGGATCCTTCCCTTTATCAAGACTGTTTCGGCTACCTTTATCCATATCTTCTTTATATTCGTTTTGCTCGTAATGTATTTTGCTTACGGTTTTAAACCGAGTTTCCAGATCCTGCAGTTATTCTATTATTCTTTCTGCCTGTTTATGCTCGTTCTTGCGATCACTTATACTACAAGTGCTGTTACGGTATTCTTTAAAGATCTTTTGCAGATCATAAATATACTTTTGCAGATCGGTATGTGGGGAACACCCATTCTCTGGGAGATCACCGTGGTACCGGAAAGATTCCGTCCCTTCTTCAGATTTAATCCGATCTTCTACGTTATCGAAGGATACAGAAGCTCTTTGTTCGAAGGAACATGGGTACACGAAAGATGGCTTGATACTCTTGTTTTCTGGGGAATAGTACTTGTTCTTTTCGGAATAGGTGCATATGTATTCAAAAAACTTCGTCCGTTGTTTGCGGATGTTTTATAAACAGGTAAAGATATGAGTGAAAATGTAAACAATGAATTGAATAAAGAGAAGGATGTAAAAGAAACTGCGATAGAGGTTAAGAACGTAACCAAGATATACAGTCTTTACAAGCGTCCTTCAGACAGACTGATAGATACTTTTCATCTGATGCCCTGGAAAAAATATCCGAAGAACGAAGCTTTAAAGGATGTTTCTTTTACGGTTGAAAAAGGTGAGACCGTGGGTATCATCGGAACGAACGGATCCGGTAAATCAACGATCCTTAAGATCATCACAGGTGTCCTGACGCCCACTAAGGGAAAGGCAAATGTTAAAGGCCGAATCTCAGCACTTCTTGAACTCGGTGCCGGATTTAATGCCGAATATACAGGCATTGAAAATGTTTATTTAAACGGCACGATGATGGGACTTACGAAAGAAGAGATAGATAAAAAACTTCCCGAGATACTTGAATTTGCGGATATCGGAGATTATGTATATTCTCCCGTAAAGACTTATTCGTCGGGTATGTTTGTACGTCTTGCTTTTGCGGTCGCTATAAATATCGATCCCGAGATACTTATCGTGGACGAAGCACTTTCGGTAGGCGATGTTTTCTTCCAGGCAAAATGCTATAAGAAATTCGATGATTTCAAGCGTCAGGGTAAAACGATCCTTTTTGTATCCCATGATTTAAGCAGCATAGCAAAGTACTGTGACAGAGTTATCCTTTTAAACAAGGGTGACAAGCTCGGAGAAGGCTCTCCCAAAGAGATGATCGATCTTTACAAGCAGGTCCTTGTCGGCCAGTACAAAGACGGTTCCAAAGGTGTTGAAAATACAGCACTTAATCAGGATACTCTTGAATACGGATCCGGAAAAGCAAAATATACGGACTGTAAGATATTCGATCAGACCGGAAGAAATACCAATGCGATCGTTAAAGGAACGGGATTTAAGATCGTGGTAAATGCAGAGATTTACGAGGATCTTGAAGCCCCGATCTTTGCATTTACATTTAAGAACGTACAGGGTACCGAGATCACCGGAACCAATACGATGATAGAAAAGAGTATCACCGAAGGCATAAAGGGCGGTACCAAGGTTACTATCGAATTTACTCAGGATATGAATCTTCAGGGCGGTGAGTATCTTTTATCCCTTGGACTCACGGGATTTGAAAAAGGCGAATTTACCGTTTACCACAGACTTTATGACTGCCTTAATGTTACTGTTGTTTCCGATAAGGATTCGGTCGGATACTTTGATATGAATTCAAAGGTCAATGTGATTTATGGATAATATGAAGATCGGAAAAGTGAATATAGATTTAAAGCACTATGCCGGAAAGGACCTTTATTCGGAAGGTGAGATAGAAGACAGACTTTTGAAAGTTTCCGAAGAAAAAGATCCGAAAGAATTCAGAAAAGTTGTTGAAGAACACGACGAATGGGCGTATCTTTATCATTTTGCAAAGGAAAGACAGAATATCGTTTCCTGGCTTCCCATATCAAAGAATGATAAAGTACTTGAGATCGGTGCCGGAATGGGCGCGATCACCGGAGAGTTATGTAAACTTGCTTCGTCGGTTGATGCCGTAGATCTTTCCTTAAAGAGAAGTACGATAAACGCCAACCGCAATAAGGATTTTGACAATCTTTCGATCAGGGTAGGGAACTTTACTGATATAGAAGCTGATCTTAATGAGGATTATGACTGGATCATGCTCATCGGTGTTTTTGAATATGCCGTGGCTTATATGGGTTCGGAAAAACCTTATGAAGATTTCCTTAACATAATGAAAAAGCATCTAAAGGCGGACGGCCGTATCGTCATTGCCATCGAGAACCGTCTGGGCCTTAAATATTTTGCGGGATGTAAGGAAGATCATACATGCTTGTTTTTTGACGGGATCGAGAATTATAAACTTGATTCGCATGTCAGAACTTTCTCAAGAAAAGGCCTTGAAAAGATATTTAAAAAGGTTAACATAACTGATTATCATTTTTATTATCCTTATCCCGATTACAAGCTTCCGAATACAGTTTTTTCTGATAAGAGACTGCCAGAGTGCGGTGAACTTAAAGACAATATAAGAAACTTCGATCAGGACAGGATCCTTCTTTTTGACGAGAATAAAGCTTATGACGGGATGATAGAAGACGGAATGTTTGAAGACTTCTCCAATTCTTTTGAGGTGATAATAGGACCGGACGTAAATGTATCGTATGCGAAATATTCAATGGAACGCGATGACAAATACTGCATAAGAACCAGGATCATCGAAGAAGGCGGAGTCAAAAAAGTCGAGAAGGCTTCTGTTTACGAATCCGGAAAAGAACACATTGCCGATATCAAAAAGGCAATGGATGAATTAAATAAACGTTTCGCAGGTTCGGATCTTTCAATAAATAAAATACTTGATTACAACGAAGACGAAGGAAAGATCGTATTAGAGTATATCGAAGGAAAAACTCTCGAAAGCATCCTTGATGACTGCGTTAAGAAAGGTGATAAAGAAGGCTTTATTAAGTATTTTGAAAAGTATAAAGAATATGTTTCTTTTAACGAAGAGCATCCCGTTACCGATGATGATCTTATCTTTTCAAATGTGATCATAAATGAAAACGGCTGGAATCTTATCGATTGCGAATGGGTAAGATTTGAGAAGGGAAACTCTTCGGAAATAATAAGCCGTGCGATAAACAATTACCTTCTTCCCGGAAATTTCAGAAACAGGATCAAAGAATGGATCGACTGCAGCACGGATTTTAACGAAGATTCGTTTATCAAAGAAAGAGTCCTCAGTGAGAACAAGGCCATGTCCGAGATAAGACACAATATCGGCAAAGGTATTTACGATCTTAAATACTTAACCGACAGAGTGGCTGCTTTTGATATAAGATTTCAGATCTATGAAGATTTCGGAGACGGATTCAGGGAAGAGAATTCTTACTTTGCGGTTAACATAAAAAAGCACGGGCCGAATATGGAATTAAGTATTCCGATCAAAGAAGGAATAAAGAATTTAAGGATCGATCCGGGTAACAGACCTGTTAGATTTTATGTAAACCAAATTCTTTTGAACGGTGATGATGTTACCGAAAAACTTATCGGAATAAACAAAAACGGATGTCTGGATGTTCGTTCCTGTATGCAGAAGAACAATACTTTTGTATTCAGAACGGAAGATCCTCATTTTAAACTGCCTGTAAAGACTGTTAATGCGAAAGCAGGAGATATACTGACGATAGACTGCAGGGCAGAATATATCTACTGATATTAGTTTACATAATTATGATAGTTGTTAATATTCTTCAATGTATCTTGTATCTGATACTGATCCCGTTTTGCATCGGTATTTCATTTACAAAGCATTTTGATGAAAAATATAATACGCTCGGAAATATTCTGACTTGCGGCTTTTTAAGCGAACTGGCCGTATTTCAGGTTCTTTTTCTTTTGTTCTATAAACTTGATAAAAATCTTACAGAGCTTACATGGGCTTCTTCGATAGTTTTGATCGTCATTTCGCTGATCTCTGTTATTCTCGGATTTAAATCTTATAAAAAGATAAAACTTCCCAAAACGGATCTTGGTTTTATTGTTTTCTGCCTTTTTTCCGTTTACATGGTCGTAATGAGAAATCTTCAGGGCGTAAATGATGCGGATGATTCTTTTGTCATCGGAAACGCACTTACGACACTGACTACGAATTCTTTTTACAAGATCGATTATTATACGGGAAAACTTATATCGAGCGAATCGTATTCAAGACATATGCTTGCATCAAATTCGATATTTATAGCGTACCTTGCAAAGGTTACATTTATTCATCCGACGATACTTGCACACAGGATCCTCGGAAGTTTCGTGCTGATCCTTCATAATGCGCTTATTTACAATATTTCGATTTTGCTCTTTGATGAAAAGAAAGAAAAATACAGACCGGTCTTTGCTTCTTTTGTATCTCTCATGACCATCTGGGATTTCCATTCGTATCTTACGGATTCGACATTTATCTTAACCCGTGCATGGCAGGGAAAGGCAATGTTTTGTGCACTTGCGATACCTGCAGCCATTATGCTTCTTTTAATGATGGGAGAGTGCAAGGGTAAAAGGATCGTTTTATATATTTTTACCGCGGTACTTTGCATAGCGGCTGTTTCGATGACACCTGCCGCGATAGTTTTACTGACACTGTTTATGTTTACGGGCAGCATCTGCCTTGCATTTGGCATAAAGAAGATAACGGTAACGCTTAAGATGATACCTTCGCTTCTGCCAATGGCAGCGTTTGGGATTTTATTTTATATGATCTTAAAGTGATCTGAGGGAAAGAAATGCTGGCAAACGGACTCAATCCTTTTGAAATAATTAAATTATATTCCGGCAATACGACATTTATGCTCATGTTTGCGCTTTCTTTGGTTTATCTCTGGGTGTTTGAAAAAGATAAGGTCAAAAAAGCGGTACTTGTATTTTTGTCGCTTACGATGCTTGTGCTTTTCGTGTTCCCGCTTTTTGCGAATTTCTTTATGGAAAGAATGGATGAGAGCGGAACGTATTACCGATTCTTATGGCTTGTACCGACAACGATAGTATCGTCTTATACGGTATTCCATATACTTGACAGGTTTAAGAACAGATTCGTTAAGACGGGTGCGTTTCTGATCGTTACCGTATGTATCATGATCGGGGGCGTATTTATGTATGAATCGCCTGCTTTTTATGATGCCGAAAACGCATATGAGATCCCTCAGTGCGTTGTTGATATGTGCGATGATATCCTTGTCAATGACAGGGAATACGAGGTCGTTTTCCCGGATGAGATCTTGCAGTATCCGAGATTATACAGCTCGTATATAGTTCTTCCTTACGGCTTTGAGATGCTTCAGTTCGGTTACGGAAGAAACGATGATATTCATGCGGAAATGGTTAAGGATACGCTGGATGTTCCTTACCTTGCGGCACTTTGCGAGGGAAAACATGTTCATTATATCGTGATCAATCAGAACAAGACCCTTAACGGAAATTTTGAAGATTACAATTACGAATTTGTCGGCGAATACGGCGATTACATAATGTATAAGAGTACCACGATGTTTTTCGGAGCGTGGGAAGATTATGATGAGTGGGTTGCAGGTGATGAGCAGTCGTAAAATCAATACAAAATATCTTACGGGAAAAACATATGTGAATCTTATCGAGATCCTTGCAAGGATATCGCATGTCTCGGCAAAGACTGCGGATTCCCATCTTGAGGAAAACGAAAAGAACTGGAATGAATATTTTCCCAAACAGAATACGAAATTTATTGAGAGACAGTGGGAACTCGATATGCTTAAATACGGTTCCTACAGAAAATTTCTTTCGGATATCTTTATGAAGGACCAGCCTTTTGTGGCCGCAAGAAACGCCTGTGAAGTTATATCCGTATACAATGCTCTGGTCGATCTCGGATTAAATGATGAGAATACCACATTTCCCAAGCTTTTAAATTATTTTGAAAAGCATGAGAGTGTTTTAAAAGGTTATTTCGGTACTTCTTTTACGGGACTTGTAAGATATTTTAAAAAGAACGGATTCGGCACCTATGTTGTAGCCGGAAAGAAGATAACTAAAGAGAATCTCGACAGAATGGAAAAAGAATACGCGACGTATATTTTCATGTCTTACAACAACAGCGAAAACATCGCGGACATGATACATACGATGAGCATAACTAGAGAGGAAAAGGGCTTTTTCATACATAATTCATATGCCAAAGTGATATATTTTGAAAGCCTTTATGAAGCTGTAATAAAATACAATGAGACATTCGGCTGGGTTTCGAGGCCCATTATAGTCATGGGAATAAACAAGCCGGAAAACAAAGAATAAATTTTTGGGACGGTGGATCATGAAAAAAAGACTGTTTTACTTTAATATAATACTATCGTTTTTAGCTGTACTGCTTCTCGGAGGATGCCGGAATCAGTTTAATTTTGACAGTGACAATTCTTCTCTTGTTCCGGACGGGATAAAGATCAATTACGAAACCGATGTTGAATTCAATATCAATGACGGATCGAATACCCAGACTCAGATCGAAGCGGATGAGGATGAAGAGGGATCCGAAGAAGATGCGGATATAGAAGATAACGATTCCGATGATCCGGATGAAGAGATAGAAGATGATACAGACGAAGTTATCGAGGACACACCTTCAGACGAAGAGATCGAGGAAGTATCCGATGTTTCGGAACCTGAAGAAGATGAACTTACCGTAAGTGAGGACGGAGAGTACACATCAAAAGAGGAAGTTGCACTTTACATTCATTTATACAATCATCTTCCTTCGAACTATATAACCAAGAATGAAGCCAAAGAACTCGGATGGGTGAGCAGCGAGGGTAATCTTAACAAAGTTGCACCGGGAAAGAGTATCGGCGGTGATAAGTTCGGTAACAGAGAAGGACTTCTTCCCGATAAAAAGGGCAGAGTTTATTACGAATGTGACATAGATTATGTCAAAGGTTCAAGAAACGGAAAGAGGATCGTTTTTTCAAACGACGGACTGATATACTATACCGAAGATCATTACGAGACCTACGAGCTTTTGTACGAATAACCGGAAACATTTATGGATAAGACTGACAAGATAAAAACATTCTTAGAGGATGAGAAAAAACAGAATATATTACTTTTCGGCGTGGCTTTGGTGATGCTTATTCTTTGGGCACCTCTGGCCTTCACCAAAAATGTGGCCTACGATCAGGGTTATACAGTAGCCATGGTCCGTCATTCTTTTTCGGACATCATAACTCTTTGTTCAAATGATGTTCATTCGCCTCTTTATTATTTTATCGCGAAGATCTTTTATCACGTATTTTTAAATCATATATTCGGACTCAAGATCTGTTCGCTTTTCTTTATGGCATTTTATTTCTGGCTTCTTGCCGCTCCTTTTAAAAAGGAATTCGGATTTAAAATGTCCTTTTCGATGATCGTTCTTTCGGGATTTTTTCCCACTTTTTTAACACATAATACAGAACCGAGAATGTACGCAATGTCGGTGTCGATATTTGCACTGACCGTATTTATGGCAGTAAAGATATTAAAAGAATTTAAGATCTTTTATGCTGTGGTTTTCTTTTTGGCATCTTTGTTTTCCACGTATATTCACACATATACCATGCTTGCCACGGTTTTGCTTTATCTTGTTATGGCTGTATTTATCATTCTTGAAAAGAAAGACAGAAAAAGAAAGATAATATGGTTTATCGCGAATGCGATACTTGTATCCGTTTCGTATCTTCCCTGGCTTTTCTCTCTGATGTCGCAGTTCGGGCAGAAGTCGGAAGGCGTAAATACCGAATACGATGTGATGTATTTTGTGAATGATACGATATACGAATTCTTTTCATCCATCTGGTATCCTAAAAAGTGGCAGGTCGCAGCATGGATGTTCATTCTTTTCGTTTCCTTTGTATTATTATTTGCAAAGAAGAGCAAATACATTAAATATATCCTTATAAGCTATGCGGCTTTGTTTATCCTCTGTGCGATAGGGATTATCCTTTCGATAAAGAATTCACCCTGTTACCTCGGAAGATATGTAACATGTATGGCGCCCCTTATTCTTTTCTCAGTTGCGGCAGGCATTGAGAATATCAAAAACAAATGGGTTTATCTTGCGGTACTTGTGCTTTCCGTAATGGCCGGAGTGCTCGTATACAGAGACAGAGTCAGATACGAATACGAAGACAGTATCGATGATTATATCGAATTTGCGAAAGAGAATATAAAAGAAGATGATGCGATCCTTTATGCAGATCTTCATAACGATTATTTAAGCATCTATTATCCCGAAGCGTATTCACTAATCTACGGTTTCAGAGATGATTTTAATCCGTTTTCGAATAATGAAACCTTTACGGATATATCCCAGCTTGAAAATATAAAAGGAGATGTTTATCTTATCTGTTTTGACAATAAAAATCCCGACTGGTTTTTAAAATGCGGATATGAAAAGACATACGGATTCCATTTCCTTTATTATGATTTTTCGATATACAGGATATTTGATTTTGAGTAAAAAAAGCCGACTGCGTTTGTTAACGCAGCCGGTATTTTTTTATTGTTTTGTTTTTTATGCAATTGTTTTATATTCGCCGGGTTTGATGCTTGAGAATCCGTCATCGGTCTTATAGAATACTTCGATAAGAGTGGGGTTGTAAGCTTTCTTTCCGTCTGCAGAGAATTCAAGTGAACGCGTGGCATTGATGTAATCGCAGATCTCCATATTGGTCGCATACCAGATGAAATCTTTGCCCTGAAGCATTTCACATAATTTTTCTATACCGCTCCAGTCGCCCGATCTTCCGAATTCATAGCTGTGTCCCCATACGTACATCAAAGGAAGTTCGATATATCCCGGACAGTTTAAAAATCTTTCCGCGATAGCGAAGACGTTGGGATCCGCCTGATGGCATGTAGGAAGCCAGTCAAGGAAATCCTGAGGAGGGAAGAAGTCGTTTGTGGGCTGAACGGCTCTTGAATACTTGATGCCAACGGTACGAAGGATGTTCATGATATGTTCGTTATGCCATCCGAAAGCATATGCCGCGCCTTGAACGAACTTTCCCGTGAGCTCTTCAAGTGCTTTTCTGTCTTCCATAAATTCGTTAACGATCATCGGATCCGTAAGATTTGCGATATATTTATGGTTTACGCCGTGAACCGCAACTTCATGGTTCTTATAGACTTCTTTTAATTCTTCTTTGGTGATATAAACGTTTCCGTCGGGATTTTCATCAGCCTTAACACCGAGCGTTCCCGAGTTAACGTTAAATGTACATTTCATTCCGGTTCTGTCGAATAATTCGATCAGTCTTTTGTCAAAATCCTGATCATCGTCAAAACTGAAGGTAAGTGCCTGCTTTTTTCCGTCTTTGTATAAAAATTCCATATAAGCCTCCCAATAATAAAATAAAAAGCAGGGTGTATAAACCCTGCTTTTAATATATCATTTTTTAAACCCTTTTACAATTTGCAATTACTCGTAATCCACAACGTTTGTCCAGGAGAGAAGGAATTCTCTTTCTTCTTCGTTACCCTTTACGGACTGGCTTGCAGCTACGATGGGAAGCCATTTCTGTACATACTGTTTTGCGGTATCGCTCTTTTTGCAGAAGATGTTTAAATACTTCTCTGCGATATCCTTTTTATTCTTAAGACAGAATGTAAGGTATGTTCTCGCAACGTCTGCAGAAGCGTTTCCGCTTGTTACATGAGCCCAGTCGATGATGTAAGCTTTGTTGTCCGGAGTGATGATAACGTTTGAAGGAACGAAATCTCCGTGGCAGACTTTGTCATGCTCGGGAAGAGAAGCGAGTCTTGTATGGAGTTCGTAACGTGTGGTCGCATCCAGGGTTGTCTCGCTTATTTTTCTCTGCATCTTTTCTTTTAATTTATTAAGATGAGGGACTTTCTTTGCATGGATCTGCATCTGAAGGTCTACGAAAAGATCGAGATATTCGTCGATCTTCTCAGGATGATCATCCATCATTTTCTGTAAAGTTACACCTTCAACATATTCGGTTGCGATAGCCCATTTGCCGTCGATCTTGCAAACCTCCCGGACTCTGGGGATATTAAGACCGCAGTCCTCGACTCTGGCCTTGTTTCCCCCTTCCTTATACTTCTTCATGCTTTCCGTAGTATGCGTTCAGATACATCTGCTTGATCTCGCTGCTAAGCGGATATCTGGGGTTGGCACCGGTGCACTGATCGTCGAATGCCTGCTCAGCCATTTCGTCGAGTCTTTCAAGGAATTCTTTTTCGTCAATGCCGTAGTCGGCGATAGTTTTCTTTATACCGATCTTTTCTTTGAGTTCATCGATCGCTTTGATAAGGTTCTTAAGTTTTGCTTCATCATCCTTACCGCCAAGACCTAAGTAGTCAGCTACCATGGCATATCTTGCAAGTGTATGAGGATGATCGTACTGTGAGAATGTACCCATCTTTGTGGGAACTTCGCTTGCATTGAAAAGAAGTACTTCATCAAGCATCAATGCATTTGCCACACCGTGAGGGATATGGTAGAAAGCACCGAGCTTATGAGCCATTGAGTGGCATACACCAAGGAATGCGTTTGCAAAAGCCATACCGGCCATTGTAGCTGCATTGGCCATCTTTTCTCTTGCTTCGGGATCGTTGGGACCGTTGTCATAAGCCTTGGGAAGATATTCAAATATCATCTTGAGAGACTGAAGTGCGATACCGTCTGTATAATCCGTAGCCATAATGGAAGCGATAGCTTCAAGGTTATGAGATACGGCATCGATACCGGATGCGCTTGTAAGTCCCTTGGGTGCACTCATATGCATATCAGCATCAACGATCGCCATGTTGGGAAGGAGTTCATAGTCTGCAAGAGGATATTTAACACCTGTCTGTTCGTCAGTGATAACTGCGAAAGGAGTAACTTCCGAACCTGTACCTGCAGATGTGGGGATTGCAACAAAGTATGCCTTTTCGCCCATCTTAGGGAATTCGTAGATCCTCTTTCTGATATCGCAGAAACGCATTGCCATATCGAGGAAATCTGCTTCGGGATGTTCGTAAAGTACCCACATGATCTTTGCTGCATCCATTGCCGAACCGCCGCCGAGAGCGATGATAACGTCGGGTTTGAA
Organism: uncultured Lachnospiraceae bacterium; assembly: GCA_902790275.1. Taxonomy (GTDB): domain Bacteria; phylum Bacillota; class Clostridia; order Lachnospirales; family Lachnospiraceae; genus UBA3766. The sequence continues at coordinate 291 of CADARM010000049.1, read as the reverse complement.
TTCATTCATCTGTGTAGCACCTTCTTTTGCGCAGGCAAGAGTAGGATCGGGAGCTACATTTGAGAATGTCTGGTGGATGATTCCGAGTTCATCAAGTTTTTCCGTAATGGGTTTGGTAAATCCGTTCTCGAAAAGGAAAGTATCCGTTACGATGAATGCTTTCTTCTTATTGTAGTAATTCTTGAGTTCTTCCAATGCAACGGGAAGAGAACCTTTCTTCATATATACCTTCTGAGGTGTTCTGAACCAAAGCATATTCTGTCTCCTTTCGGCTACGGTCTTTATATTCAA
>CADARM010000048.1 GCA_902790275.1 uncultured Lachnospiraceae bacterium | reverse complement strand
ATGAGCGATCTTTTTATCTTTTATCTTTATCACAATTATTACTATGGAAAGAACGATGATGACCGCAAAGATAACCTTATAGATAATATCCCTTGCAAGTACATCGTCATCAAAATAGGAAAAGAACCATACATACGAATATTTAAGCGAGAAGCCTATGTTCTCTTTTATGCTCGCAAAAGAAAACTCGCTGACCCTGTGCTCGGTACCCGTATGATAGATCTTCATCATAAGCTTCGAAAAAGGCATATCGATGATCGCACCGAGCAATCCCGCAAGTGCTGTAAGTCCGAAGTTGGCAAAACATTTACCGATCTTTTCTTCGGAAACTGCATCATACAAAAGCATCATCACAGCCATGGCTGAAGCGGCGCTCACATATGCCTGGTACGATCCCATCATCATAAGGAAACAGATGACTGAGATAATAAAAGGAACGATCTTTCTTTTTCTCGCAAGAAAAACACCTACCGTTACGGCAAGGAATGAGAACGAGTAAGCCAGAGCCATATAAAGATAAGCTATCTGATGCGAAATGACAGGGAAGCTTACCATCACTGCCGTAAGAAGACCTACGTAAAGAGGCTTATGGATCTTAACCATCCGGCAGATGATGAGTACGGAGATTCCGATCATTGTGCAGTAAAGGATCAGGGTTATGGAAGGCATGACCACATTTTTACCGGCAAACATATTGATGAATCTTATCATCCATCTGGCCTGCGATGTGGAATAATCCGAATTTCTGTAATACCTTAATCCTTCGCATAAAAGATCGGGGCATCCGACCCCGTAGATCATTTCATAGAAATAACAGAGAAAACACATTACATATGTAGTGATGATACATGTAATCGTTTCCTTTTTATGATCTTTAAAAAGCATATCGGATACGTCCGAGAAAAACTCCGGGGGAGTCTTCTTTGCCCATTCCTTTACGCCTTCGATTATTCCGTTTTTCTTAACTTCGTTGTTTTCTTTTGACATAATTTCCATCCGAGTCGATCTTTTTTAAGAATATAAATTTATGTAACCTTTAAAATTATAAGTTTTTTCCCTGTTTTTGACAAGAAATCTTAAAAAAAGTGTTGTACATTTACCTGTATTATGTTAATATGTATTTGTAATAATAGCATAAGTCTATGCTCGTGCCGGGGTAAAGGATACCTAAGCAGTATTAAACGGCAATCGATTTCAAGGAAGAAAGGAGGGAGCAGGATGGCTTATTCAATGGCTTTAAACAACATCTATAATAACTATCTTTCTACGTATGCGCCTAAAGCTAGCGGTCGTTATGACGCGCACAAGAAAAGCGAACTCAAAGGCGTATATAATTCCATTGTGAAATTAAATAAAGAAGCTCCCCTTTCGATCATCGATTCGAGCATCGATTCTCAGTCTTATGCCGTTAACATGAAAGAAAATGCCAGGGAATTAAGAAACACCATCGCTTCTTTGGGCGGTCTGGATGAAGAAGACCTTCTTAATAAGAAGACTGCTTTCTCGACCGGAACCGATACGGTGGATGTTAAATATATAGGAGACGGTTACGAAGAAGGCACATCCGAATTCAAGATCTTCGTAGAAAAGCTGGCGACCAGTCAGATCAATACGGGTAATCCGCTTCGTGATGAGCCGGTATCGCTCTCTCCCGGAACCTACTCATTCGATGTTTCGATAAACAACATGAGTTACGAGTTCCAGTTCAATATCAATGAAGGCGAAACCAATCTCGAACTTCAGGAGAAGCTTTCGAGACTGATAAATAACTCGAATGTCGGACTTAAGTCCACGGTCGAGAATACTCCGGAAGGAAATGTATTCAAACTCGAGACCACATTAACCGGTATAGATGACGATAAACAGCTTCTCTTTAATGTAAGCGATGACAATACTTCGAAATCTTCCGGTGCAGTCGCTTATCTCGGACTCGATAAAGTCACACAGCTTCCGGACAATGCGAAATTCTACTTAAACGACGAACCGCATGTTTCGTACACGAATCACTTTACCGTAGCCAAGACTTTCGAGCTTACGCTCAACAAAGTCCAGGAGATCGATGAAGAACCGATAACCATCGGACTAAAAGCCGATACGGATTCGATGAGTGAGAACGTTGCGAAATTCGCTTCCGGATACAATCAGTTCATAAGGAGTACTTCCGAATACCTGGCATCGCAGCCGAAAACAAGTTATCTCTTAAGTGAGATGGCAAGGATCTCGAACGTATACGGAAAAGATTTAAGCAATATCGGAATCTCGTTTGACGACAAAGGTTATATGACCGTCGACGACAATGTCCTTTCCGAAAACATAAACAGCGCAAACGCTTTAGAGTCGTTCGCCGGAGTACGAAAGTTTACCAACTCGGTATTAAGCCAGGCCAACCAGGTATCTTTAAATCCGATGAACTACGTGCAAAAGACGATAGTCGCGTATAAGAATCCCGGAAAGGAATTCGTAACACCGTACATCACGAGCCAGTACTCGGGTATGATGTTCAACAGTTACTGTTAGGAGATTATAAACATAGAAAAAGAAGCCGGACAACGCAAGTGTCCGACTTCTTTTTCATTTAAGTTATTTGTTTTCCAGGTCGGCTGTTTTTTCAACCCTTTTTCTTTTTATAAGAAGCGTAACGGTCTGGAAGATGAATAATCCGTATATGGCAATGTTTAATATTATGCTCAGTGAATGGTTCATAGTGAAAAACTCACTGAAACGGCTAAGGAGCGTTATTTTGCTTGAGATCTCAACAAAAATCTCAAATACGGAAGCCGCGATTATCAAAACGGGCCATACAGTCTGCTTTTTACCCCAGAGGAAATAACAGAATGCGGCAACCGCACCCAAAACATTGGGTACCAGCATGATCATCAATGCACCGATCGTCTGCCAGCCGACTCCTCTTAAAAACAGTCCATGCAGACCCATCGGTGTTAGAGGAAGAACAATGAATGCCGAAACGCACATCGCCACAAAGTATCCTACTATCACCACTCCCATCCGTTTGGGCGAAAACATTCCTCTTAAAGAATTCACAAGTCCGAAGATAAAACAAATAATCTTAATGATCGTCGCGATCAGAGTGATCGCTGCACCCGGAATGATAACAAAATCAAAAAACGGTTCTTGTGTCTGGGGGATTCTGAGCAGCTGATCGAATATCGGGGCTGTCATCGCCAATACTACTATCGAATAAAGAGCTATCATTATATTATTGGCTGCTTTATTCTCGATCACAGGGTTTCTTTCTACTACTTTTTCCATTTCTTTACCGGATAAAAGGTCGTCAAGACTCACTTCCAGAATTTCTGATATTTTCTTTGTAGTAAGAAGATCCGGATAACGATCTCCGCACTCCCATCTTGATACCGACTGTCTCGTTACATATAATTGTTCGGCAAGGGACTGCTGGGTCATTCCTTTTTCTTCTCTTGCTCTTCTGAGTTGTTCGCCAAATTCGACCATTTAAAATTCCGTTCCTTTCGTTTATTCACCTGCAGATGTGATTTTAGTATCTCCTCACGGTGAAAAAACATCAAGCACCACCCTGTAATTCTTTGTCACCAATACGGTGCCACGCCTGTTTTGGCGTATTTCAGGCATATTCGTATACTAACAAAATTAAAAAATGTCTGACATCACCCGGGTGTCAGACACTTTTATTTTCTTTTATTTTACTCTTCTGCGATTCCCTCGCCGAGTCCTTCCTCGATGATCCTCGAGATGTTTTCCATTGCTTCTTCTTCGTCATCGCCCTCGATAACAAGTTCGATCGACTCTCCCTGTTTAACACAGGCCGCAAGAACGCTTAAAACACTCTTCGCATTTGTGTTGTTGTTTCTGTAATTAAACGTGATTCTTGATTTGTATTTTACAGCTTCCTTACAAAGATTTCCTGCCGGTCTTAAATGCAGACCTGTAGGATTATTGATAACTACAGTCTTAGTAAGCATACGTTTTCCCCCCGGTATTCGTACCCTCTGTGATTTGATATGATATTATACCACTTTTCAGGCTAAAACTCAAGTTTCATCCTGTCTTATTCTGACCTGAAGTTTGAGATTATCATCCGTTCTCAGGCCGTCAGGTAAAGTGACTTTGACGGGGAGTGTATAAACACCGACCGACATTTCTTCAAGCTTATTGTCTGCAAGATATTTGTCAAAATCAACTTCAACTTTTATATCCGAAACAGTAACGTCTTCGAGTTCCTCGGGAAGTCCGTATACATTAAGTTCTATCTTATTATCGGAAGCAGATGCGGCACCGCTTATTATCTCGCCGGTAAGTCCGTCCGAAAGTCCGTCAAGACTGACCTTGCTGAGATAAATGTTATAAACTTCCTTAATCTCCTCTTCGATACCAACAGTAACACTAACGTTTCCGTTGAAAGATTTGCTTGCTGCTTCAACGCCGTTGGGAAGATAGTTAAAGATGTTTACGTTTGTGGTGTAATCCTCTGTCTGATTGGAAATATTTACAGCCGATGAGTAGATCGTTACACTGCTTATATTATCAAGAACCGATTTGGGTCCTGCAATAAATACTTCCGCGGGATCGATCACAACTTTTCCCGTCACTTTGTATCCTTCTTCGGGATCTCCGAGAGGATTGCAGTTTACGGGGATCTTCTTTGTGTAAAGGATCTCCTGATTTACATTGATCGTATCGATGTTTAACTTAAGCCTTGTGGAATCGACTCTGTCACCCATCGCATCGTAAAGTATGATGGGAACCGATGCCGATACGTTGTTTGTCGCACCTTCAACATCGATCTGAACCTTTGCCGACTGAACTTTATCGATAACCGATTTGGGACCCGTGATCTTTATACGGTTTAAGTTGACCGAATAATCGCCTGCGATATAATCATCTGCCGGAATACCGATCGTTTCAACCTGGATGACTTTCTGAAGTTCCACAAGATCTTCGATGTTAAGCTCTACCTTGTCCGTATCGCACTTCATCGAATCGATATCGCCCGAATATTTATTGGAAGCGACTTTCAAAGCCACGGTATTGTCTTTTGTAAGTTCCTTCATATCGGCAATAACGGTAATATTGTCTTTTGAAAGATCTTCGATAACGGATCTTCTTCCGGTAACGGTCACATCGACCGTATCCTTACCGTCTTTGAATTCACCGATAAGGTTCTGATCCGTAAGTACAAGCTCGTTGACCATTGATATCTGAACGTCGTTAAACTGAACCGTCTTTACGGGGTCATCGATGTTAACGACTATGACCCAGATAATGATCGAAAAGAGAACGGCGAGGACTTTGAGATTAAGATTGTGCGTCAGTTTTTGCTTCATCTTTCTTGCCCTCCCCTTTATTTTTGCCCAGTTTCTTGGGTTTGCCTTCCTTCTTGTCCTGAACTCTCTCGAGTTTTCTTCTTAAGTCAACAACATCAAGGCATCTGAAAAGTTCACCGTTCTGAGCAACGCTGACTTTTCCTGTTTCCTCTGAAACGATTATTACAAGGGCATCGGTAACTTCGGAAATACCGACACCTGCACGGTGTCTTGTACCGAGGTCCTTGCTGAGACTCCTGTTGTCAGACAAAGGCAGATAACAAGTAGCGGACTGAACTCTGTCGCCGCGGATGATAACCGCACCGTCGTGCAAAGGAGTGTTGTGTTCGAAAATATTTACAAGAAGCTGACTGGTAACGATACCGTCAACGGTAATACCGGTTCTCTCGTATTCTTCAAGAGGTGATTCCGCCTGAATAACGATAAGGGCACCCGTTTTCGCGCGTCCCATTTCAAAGCTTGCACTGATTATCTCGTTTAATGTCTTGTCCGAAAATCTTCCTTCATTCTGCTTTTCGCCGAGCAGAACAAGAGTCGTGAGAAGATTGTTTTTACCGAGATCTTCAATGAGTCGTCTGATCTCAGGCTGCAGGGCAACGATGATAGCCACGGCACCCAAAGTGAACAGACTCTTGCCGATCCAGATAATGGTAGTCATATCGAGTATCTCGGCAACCGCCATGAAGATAAGGATAACGGCAAGGCCTTTTACTACGGCCCATGCTCTGGTATTCTTCATCCACTTCATTGCCTGATACAATAAGAAAGCAAGGATAATCATTTCGAGAATATCCAGAATGCCGACTCTCGGAAGTCTGAAAGCGGCCAAATATGAACTTATGAAATCAAAAGTTCTCGAAAACATCTACCCTGTCCTTTTATCTGTTATCGTTCTGATTTAATCTTTCTTCCAATTTTCTTCTCTGGTATGCCATTCTTCTGCTCATACCGAGATCGGAATCTTCTTCCTGCACAACCTGTGTGGCTGCGACTGTTTCCTCTGCTTCTGCCGCACGAAGTCTTTCTTCTCTTCTTCTGGCAGCTTCCCTTCTTCTTGCGATCTCAGCCTGTCTTGCTTCATAAGCAGCCCTCTCTTTTGAGAACTCCTTGTCGATATCGACTTCTGCGGGCTTTGAAGAAGGTCTTCTTCTTACTTCCTGCTTAACTTCGCCTTTGGCATCTTCCTTTGAGTTATCCTTGGATGCGGCAACTCTCTGAGGTGCTTTCTTCGAATCGTCATTAGCCTTTTCGGCACGTTTCTTAAGTCCGATCTTTGAAGAAACATCGGAAACATCTTTATTGTCTTTTATATTTCCTGCCGTGATCTTGGGAACGGCTTTAACGTAATAGTAATAATCGTCGTCTTCGAACTGTACTTTTTCCGTTCGCGAATAATCGACATCGAATACAAGGAACTGTATCACTTTTACGACGCCGCATGCGAGGATGGTACCGAAGATAAGTCCGACTATGGAAATGTCGGTCTTATACATAATGTCTCCGACAAGGATCGTAAGGATTCCCGTAAGAGCACCTGTGATCATAGCGATCGTCCATGCGTAGTTGATGGACATTCTTCTGATCATGTAAACAACGAGAACCGTAAGTGCGAATGCTGCCGCACAAACAAGCATCTCTTTGTATTTCAGAAGGCCTTCAAGCAATGCACGAAGTCTTGTGAGAAGATCGTCCTCTCCGCTTTCGGCGAATGCTTTCTCTGCTGCCACCATGTACTTAAGCACATAGAAAACTATCGTTCCACATGCTACCGATACGGCACTTCCTGCGGATCCGACAAGACCGAATGACATCGGGATAACATAAGGGATCTTTAAAACAAAGCAAAGCGGTGTAAGGATGACCGCAAACATATCCTTGGGTGAAAATCTGAAAAAGAGAAGAAACATTATCAGATAAACCACACCGAGGACTATCGCAAATTCGATCGATATCGCATATGCGTGAGCGAGTGTCAGAAGCGCTGCGATAACAACGATAATGCTCATCGGCATAAACGAGCAGAAAAGTCCCAGTATCAAAGCGATGGGAAATTTCGCGATATTCTTCATGTATCCGAATGTTGCATTGATCGTACAGAACACGATCATTGCCATTATGAATTTTCCTGCGGGTACCAGATACGCTTCAAACTTGTTTAAAAATGTTACAACCTGAAGTCGGATCTCTCTTAACTTAGTCATCATCGTCCTCTTCCTCAAAGTCCTCTTTCTTGCCGTAATGAGACAAAAGTTTCTTCAGATTTCTGGAGAAAATCCTTTTATATTTGACTGCCTTGTTATATTTCACAAAGAAAACGACAGCCACTATCGAAACATACATAACAACAAAACCGATATAATACAATATCAGTTTCCTTGCTTCTTCCAATAGATCTATTCTGTAAAAATCCGTTAACAGTGACTCGGAATTGCATACAACATAAAGTCCGATAACTGTCAGAAATACCATTGTCGCACAGATAATGGCGCCGAGGATCTTAAGCCCTATATAATCAGAGCGGAAGTATCTTGCAACGGGTTCGTTCTTTTTACCTTCCGTCTTTTCATATATGGCTATTCTCGTCATCAAACGAATTTTCTTTTTTCTCTCGTCGTTGATCATAAGCTTTCCGCTAACCGAGGAACCTCATCTTATTGTCATGACCTTTACGCGTTGTAGCAGGCTCATTCTCTTCAAGCGGTTTTCTCGTAGCAGCCATAAGGCCTCTCGCAAGTTCGTTCTTACACTTGTCACAGTATTTTCCGCTCTTGATCATAGTGCCGCAGCCTTCGCAGTCTATTCCGACCGGCGACTCATCTCCGAAGAAGAGTCTTTCCTCCCTTATCCACTGTTTGAGCATATTCTCGGTAACATCGCAGGCTTCACAGATCTCTGCGAATCCGGCTTTCTTGTTATCCCTGATATAATCTCTTACAACTTCAAATTTCTTTTCTATTTCTTCTTTGCATACAGGACATATCATCTGACCCGCAACATAGTTAAAGATCTTTCCGCATCTTTTACAGTTTCTGACATCCATTTCAACACCCCCGTTATTTTTTTATTTGTCAAACCCCACAGCCACGGTCACAAAGTAAATTTTTTCCACACCGCCTTCACGAAGAGTCCTTGCCGCTTCGTCGATGGTGCTGCCCGTGGTATAGACATCATCCACTAAAATAACATTATATAATTTTACACCATTTTGAGCCATATGAAAAGCCCCAACGAGATTTCTTTGCCTGCCCTTATCGTCCAGTTTTTTCTGATCTTTTGTTTTGATCTTTCTTGTCAAAACATCGTCGTAAACCGGGATGTCGAGCCGCTTGGAGATCTGCCTTGCGATAAGCTCAGACTGGTTGTATCCCCTTTTCTTAAATTTCGACGGATGAAGGGGTATCGGTATAAGTGCTTCAGCCTCGAATTCTTTTATGTCTTCGCCCAGGTAATGTGCTATCCTGTCGCCGTAAAATTCGGCGAATTCGGGCCTTGAATTGTTCTTAAGATCGTTGATCGAATCCTTTACGCTATCGTACTCGTAAAGCGAGAGACCTCTCTGAAAGTTCTTCTTGTGCTTTTCGCAGTCGCGGCAGTACATTTTGTTTCCCGAATCCAGATGCTTCGAACATTTCATGCACCTGGGTTCTTTTACGCGTCTCGGTATATTTATGCATTCGTCACATATTAGCCTGTCTTTGCCGATCACCGAATCGCATATCGGACATCGTCTCGGGAAAAGGAAATTCATCAAACTTCGCTTACCTCTTTAAGTCTTTCTCTAAAGTCTGTGTACCTTCTCCGCTCGAGGTCGTTTTGAACCATCTCTTTTATCTTTTCGCTGTCACCGAGTATCATGACGCATCTCGTCGCACGGGTGATGGCGGTATAAAAAAGATTTCTCGACAAAAGCTGTCTCGGCGTATCGAGGATCGGGATGACGATCGCGGGATATTCGCTTCCCTGGGATTTGTGGATCGTTATCGCATACGCGAGTTCGAGTTCATCCATCTCATCCCTCGTATATGTCGCTTCCCTTGTCTCGTCAAACAAAACGGTGATGCTCTTTTCGAAATCGTTGATCTTAATGACTTTTCCGATGTCTCCGTTGTATACGCCGTTGCCCCTCTCGACGATGATATCGTTAAAGCCCCTGCAGACCCATTCGAGATCGTAATTGTTCTTTGTCTGCATGACTTTGTCGCCGATCCTGAAGATATTGTCGCCTCTTAGGATCTGGTCCTTTCTGCCGTCTTCGGGATTAAGGTACTTCTGCATTATCCTGTTTAAGGATTCCACTCCGAGTTCGCCTTTTCTTGAAGGGCAGAGCACCTGGATTTCCGCAGGTGTCGTTTCAAACTTGGCCGGGATCCTGTTTTTTACAAGTTCGATTATGTCGCGCATGATCGCCTTCCTGTCGTCACGCTCAAGGAAGAAGAAATCATTGCTCTCTGCGTTTTTGTCGAGCGGGGGTACCACTCCTTTGTTAACGCTGTGGGCATTGACTATTATCCTGCTGTTTTCGCTCTGTCTGTGGATCTTTTCAAGAGCTTTGCTCTTAAAATATCCGCACGCGAGCAGGTCTCTGAATATATTGCCGGGTCCTACGCTCGGAAGCTGGTTCATATCTCCGACGAGAATGATCCTCGAGCCTGTGGGAACGGCCTTTAAAAACGCTGCAAAAAGAAATACGTCCACCATCGACATCTCATCGATGATAAAAACATCCGCTTCGAGAAGATTGTTTTCGTTTTTCACAAATCTTGTTTTCTCGCTGTCGTCTATCACTGCCTGGGCTTCGAGAAGTCTGTGAAGAGTCTTTGCTTCAAAGCCTGTGGCCTCACTCATTCTCTTTGCCGCTCTTCCCGTGGGTGCTGCGAGTACAACGTCTTTTTTCTCATCGTAAAAGAATTCGATCAAAGCTTTTATGATCGTCGTCTTTCCGGTACCGGGGCCACCCGTCAAGAGGAAGATACCGTTATTTATTCCGTCTTCTATGGCTTCTTTCTGCGACTCGTCGAGTTCAAAAGAATAGCTGTCGATTATGCGGTTTATCTTTTCCGCTCTTAAATCCTTTTCTTCTTCGCTTTCCTTTTTTTCTGTGAAAGCGTCTTTAAGTTCAAAAAGTTTTCCTGCACAGAAAGCCTCGTCTTTGTAGACATATTTTAAAAAGATCTTATCGGGATTTTTAACCGTGACTTTGTTTGCGAGAGCAAGGTTCATAATTCCGTCTTCAACGAGATCTTCGCTGACATGAAGCATTTCGCCGGCTCTTGCTTTCAAAAGGTCCTTCCGAAGGTATGTATGGCCTTCTTCAAGCGCCGTATACAAAGCATACTGGATTCCGGCTTCGACCCTTTCCGGGAAATCGTCTTTTATGCCTACACGGCTTGCGATCTCATCGACGGTCTTGAATCCGACACCCGTTATGTCTTCTGCGATCTTGTAAGGGTGTTCGCGCACTATCGAATACATCTTCTCGTCGTAACGCTCATAGATCTTTGCCGCGAGCGAGTTGGAGATATTGTATTCCTGAAGAAAGATCATGGCATTTCGCATACTCTTTTTCAGTGAGTATTCAACTGCGATGTTTCTCGCCATGTTCTCGCTGATGCCCTTAACTTCCGCAAGTCTTTCGGGCTCGTTTTCGAGGATATCCAGAGTCTTTTCTCCAAAAGACGTAAAAATACGGACCGCGAGTTTGGGACCTACTCCCCTCAGCGCTCCCGAAGCCAGATATTTGATTACAGCATCTGTATTTGTGGGCTGAACCGCCCTGTAAGACGTCATTTTTATCTGTTCTCCGTATACGGGATGAACGACCTCGTTGCCCGTAACTTCGATATAATCTCCCTCGGAAATACCGAAAACATTGCCTGTTACGGCAATGCTTCCATCCTTTACATCCGAACTGTTTAAGATAAAAATTCCGAAATGATTTGCATCATTGATAAATTTAAACGAATCGACAGAACCCTTTACTACCATTTACTGTTCGTAATTTCTCCTCATCTGCTCATACAGGCTCTGTGCAAGACCGACACCGTTGCTTTCGTTGACCGAGTTCTTAGCGACCTCCGAAACGGTCATGTCTTTGAAATAATCCACCAGAGCCGAAGTCTGTTCTCCTTCATGCTTGGGGATCGTTTTTAACATCTCTTTATAAACCTGCTCGGTAAAGTAAGCTTCGAATTCCTTGCAGACTTCCATGAGTTCGTCATCCGTAGCATTTGCGGAATTATTAAGTTTTGCCTTAACGGTTCGGTACATGATACTAGCAGAGTTCTCAGAATCATTATTTCCATGTCCTGCATTTTTATTGGTGAATACTCCCTTTTTAATAAGGACAATAAGAGCAGAGACTATAGCAACAGCTGCCGAACAAGCAATAATAATTCCAGCAATGGCTCCTCCTCTTAGACCCTTTGAACTAATATTTGAATAATATCTTCTATGTTTACCTCTTTTACCTTCATCTTCTCCAGGAGTTGCTGATGATACTGGTGTTGGTATTGATGTAGGTGTTGATGTAAGTGTTGATGTAGGTGCTCTTGCTTCTTCTGATGTTGTACTAATAATACAAGAAAATTGTTCAGGAGTTGAATAATTACTTAATAAGAATATATCTTTACCATCTTTTTTGATTACGGTTGATTCAAAAATAATTGGAGATATTGAGAATTTTTCTTTGTTTTGACAATCCATAGCAACTTTTTTATTATTGACTTCTATTTGACAAAGAGCACTTGAATCTGTTGAACTCATTGGTATTTCAACATTTGACATATCTTTAAGTTCACCTTGAGTTATAGTACCTTCGATTGTATAAGAACCATTATTTTTACATTCTTCTCCATTTATTTTTTCTATTTCAATACTTGGTAAATCTGCTAATGCTTTCAAATTATCTGATTTTGAATAATCAATTGTATTATTTTGTTTACTTGATTGGGCATTTGCTGGTACACCTGAAATATCATCTATATCATCAGTATTTAATTCTAAGTCTTTCAAATTAATATTATCACCACCACAATTGTATCCTCCGGCTTTACCATTTACTAAACTTCGTTTACAAGGAATTTCCTTATCATTTTCTTCTTGTAAGTTTCTTAATCTACCTTGTTCTATTATAATTCTTATTGGAATATTTATTGTTGCTTGAGTGAATTGTTCTTCACGAAATAAAAATGCCATAAAGAATTGGAATGCATCTGGTTTGGGATGTTCTATTTTATTTCCTAATTGTACGAAGAAGATATTAGAATTTTTTCTTTTTTGTGCTTTTTCTAATTGGATTTTATTATAATTTTCACATTCAATTTCTTGTTGGAAATCATATTTTTTATATTTTATTATAACCATTTCTCTATGTCTCTTTTTAATAGTTCTTTGTTCGACTACAAAGCTTTTAACTTTTTTAAATCCTTTTTGTACTTTACAAGTAAGTTCAGTTTCTACATCTTTAGTAGCTTTTTCAATTTCGCATTTAATATTGGCACTTGGGAAAGATAAAGGTAAATCAAATGTTATTTTTTCTGTAATATCTTTATTGAATTTGCCTATTATTTTTATTTTTCCTTTTTTAGCCCAATATCTAA
>CADARM010000047.1 GCA_902790275.1 uncultured Lachnospiraceae bacterium | reverse complement strand
TTTATAGAAAATATTTCTTTGAGCCTCCGGTGGGGAGGCTCTTATCGAAAAATTAAATGCATAATGAAAAATAACCCTTGATAGTGATTATCAAGGGTTATTCTTTGTATAGCTATTTCTTGGAAAGCTTAAGCACTAAGTATATTGCCGTCACAACTGCTGCTCCGAAAAACATCATAAGTGCTACGATCGAGCAAAGCAAAGGCCAGTGCTGGTAAGAAACCATGTTATTCATATCCGGGAATATGAGGAATGACATTCCGATAATAAATTCCAATGCTGTAAAAAGATATGCCAGTATAATCTTGATCAACATAGTGACCAAGATAGCTTTGGTCATTTTTCCTTTCTTTTCAGTTTTCTTGCTGCATGCCCCGACGATCATAAAGATTATCTCAAAAAGAAAAGTGATGGAGTAAACCTGACCGATCGCGTAGCAGGGAAGAGTTGCGATGCTGTTGGTCATCCATTTTGTCATGAAAAGAAGTATTCCTGCTATGTCATTCGGCATGGTAGCCCAGTACTCATACATATGAGGTAATAACGGTACTATAAAGGCATACGGACATATCATCTGTGCGTAAATAATCGAAACAATGCCGGCACCTATAACAAGTCCTGTTCTCCATCCCTGCTTTTTTTCGTTTCCGATCTGTGTGTTTTTAGTCTCTTCCATAATGTCTCCTTATATTTGTTCTTGCAATTTCTGCTCATATTTTTTTCCTGATGATAAAACTAGTTTTTCTCGGAACAGGCTCCTTTGAATATGATATCCAGATAAGTCGAAAGGCCGTCCACATATTTTTTCTTGAGCTTATCAAGAGGGAGTTTCGTACAGTCGTTTTCGCTAAGGAACTTTTCGATATAGCCTTTTAAAACCCAGAAAACGACGTCGGAAACTTCTTTTGTTGTTGCTTTTCCTTTAAACTTTGTATCTTTCATGAAATCCGTATAAACGTTATTGCTGAAGTTGCCGAATCTTTTATGCACCTTTTCTTCGACCTCACATCTGTCATAAGCAAGTCTTATCATGAAACGTCCCTTTAATGGATTTTCGATATAATAAGAGATCTCGGTCTTGGAATACTCAATGATGCTTTCCTTAAAGTCTTTGCCTTCAAACTTTGTCCCGGCCTTTATATAGGCGGTTATTTCCAACGCTACGGTTTCGATAAGGTAAAAATACAGATCATCCTTGTTTTCAAAATATTTAAATAAGCTTCCCTTGCTGATCCCGCATTCTTTTACGATTTGGTTGGTTGAGCTTTTTTCGTATCCGTTGGAAGCAAATTCTTCAAGTGCGGCTTCAAAGATCTTGGTCTTCTTTTCTTCATCCAATTCCAAAAAAGTTTTGCTTGGCATCTTTATCCTCCTGTGACCACATGGTCACCATGCCTGCTGAATATAAGTGACCACATGGTCACCATATTTAAAATAACCTGTTTTGCAAATCCTGTCAATATGACAAAAAGATTGAAACAAAAAGGACTTCGGATGGGCGTTTATGATATAATCAATAAAGTGGTCTTCGTGTTTTTCTGCCGGTAAATGAAAGGGGGGTATATATGAATATTGTGAGAAAGATCAACACAGGATGTCTGAGTGCATTTCAGATGATAATTAATCTCGTGATTATAGTACCCTGCCTTTGTGAATTGATCAGATGGACATATTATTTGTGCGGTAGCCTCTTTAATGATAATGCGTTTGGCGTTGCTTTTTTCGCAGTTCTTTTCGGGCTTTTGGGAATACCGGTTTTGGTACTGTTTCTTATAACAGGTATCTTATCGGGAGGTATAGTCCTCACAGCTTTTAAAACGATCAGGGTGGAAAAGAGAAAAACAGTTTTAATACTTGGAATAATTAACACAGTATTTATATTGATAAACTGCATTGCGGTTGTCGTAGCCTTGATTATATTGGAGCCGGTTATTACGGGATCCGATTATGAAGTCCTTCGTGTTCCGATCATTGCAGCGGAAGTGATCTCATGTTTATGGAATTTCATAGGACTTGCGATACATCTTGTTACGGATATCCCTTATTTTATCGCTCAAAAACGAAAAACTGTATCCGAACCGGATTAAAGAAACGTATAAAAAATACCCCTTGATATCAATTATCAAGGGGATTTTTTTTAGCAGCGCTACAAGGATTCGAACCTTGAAATGACGGAGTCAGAGTCCGTTGCCTTACCGTTTGGCGATAGCGCTATTTTTTTGACACTAATGTATTTTACACGATATTTATTTAAAACGCAACAAAAAGTTTTAAATATTATTGATATCGTGTTTTTTATATGTTATAGTGAATGTAGTTTTAAAAACTACATTATGAGATTTTGATTACCACAAAGGAGCCGCGATGGAAAAATACTTACTTACTTGCGATACGGCAGTCGATTTAAATAATGAATATCTGGAAAGCAGAAATATCCCTTATGTCAGTTTTCATTATACCCTGGATGACAAGGATTACATCGACGATTTGGGGAAAAGTCTTTCTTATGAAGATTTCTATAAAAAGATAGATGCCGGTTCGATGCCCATTACATCTCAGATAAATATTGCACAGGGAATCGAATTTTTCGAACCTTTCTTAAAGGAAGGATACGACATCCTTCATCTTGCATTTTCTTCGGGATTGTCCGGAACGTATAACAGCATGAGAAATGCAGCCGAAGAATTAAAAGAGAATTATCCCGACAGAAAGATAATAGTTGTGGATTCGCTTGCAGCATCATCGGGACACGGTCTTTTACTTGATGCTTTATATGAGTTAAAGCAGAAAGGAGCGACCATCGATGAACTTGAGGCGTATGCCGAATCCGAAAAGCTTCACGTTCAGCACTGGTTCTATACCACCGATCTTACACATTTTAAAAGAGGCGGAAGGATCTCAGCGACGGCATGTGCGATCGGAAACTTCTTAAACCTCTGTCCTTTGATGAATGTGGATGCTGAAGGAAAGCTTGCTGTTAAATACAAGATCAAAGGAAAGAAAAAAGCAGCGAAGGAAGCTGCGGCAAAAATGCTTGAACTTTGCGACAACGGAAAAGAGTACAGCAAGCGCTGCTTTATCTCCAACTCCGGATGCATTGAAGATGCCGAGTATCTTGCGGGCATTATCAACGAAACATTCCCCGGTATCGACGGCGGAGTAAAGATCTACGATATAGGAACCATCATCGGAACGCATACCGGAAGAGGAACCGTAGCATTGTTCTTCTTTGGAAACGAAAGAAAAGAAGATGATAAATAACAATTCATTGTGAACCCATACATTTTTTTTCTGAAAGCCTTGGCTGTTTGATACGGCCGGGGCTTTTTCTTTGCGAAAAAATATTTTTTTAAAAAAGTATTGACATAGTAGCAAAATGATACTATCATACAATTAGAAAGTAGCAAATGAATACTAACACAAACCCCGACAGAGTAAAAGGAATAAACATAAATGCAATAAAGGGGCGGAAGGGAGGACAATATGGCAATCAAATTCAGAAAATTTCAACCTACAGATTACGTAATGGCTATCAGAAACGGAAAGATAGTTAAAAGAGGAAGCGGACTTACACTTTTCTACAATGACTTTTATACAAACATCCTTGTAGCCCCCACAATGGCTTTTGACGGAGCGTTCGCATTCGATGATCTTGTAACTGCGGATTACCAGACGGTGTGCGTACAGGGTGCCGTAACCTACATAATCGATGATTATGAAAAAGCAGTGAAGATGGCAGACTTCGGCTATGACAGATATTACAGAGACAAACAGACAGTCGCAATGAATCTTTTCTGTACAAGGATCAATAACGTTATCAAAGCGATCGTCATCAGCGAAACAGGCAACAGAGAAGTAAGAGCGATCATCAAACAGGCTGATGATATGGCGGATTTCTTAACGGATGCATTAAAGAAGGATGAGACGATAGCAACACTCGGTGTTAAGATCCTCGCGGTCAACATCCTTGGTATCACGGCAAAGCCCGAAACCAGAAAAGCTCTCGAAGCGGCAGCAAGAGAGGAGATCTTAAAGGAACAGGACGATGCTATTTACAAAAGACGAAATGCAGCCATCGAGCAGGAGAGGATCATCAAGGAGAACGAGCTCAATACCGAGATCAAGGTTGCAGAGAAGGAAAAAGACATAAAAGAAAAGGAACAGGAGATCAAGAGAAAACTGCTCGAAACTGAACTCGAAATGGAAATGGAGAGACAGGAAAGAGAACAGGAGATCAAAGGCAAAGTCCTTGCAAGCGAACTTGAACTCGAGAAGAGAGAAAAAGAAGAGAGAGTCAAAATGCAGCAGACGGAACTTGAAGAGAAGATCAAACTTGAAGAGAGAAACAAAGAATTTGTTAATCTTGAAGTTGAGAACGCCAAGAAGCGTGCCGAAGAGCAGGCATTCGCGGCAGCTCAGATGGTTAAGGCTTACGAAAATGCAAATGTTGCACTTATCGAAGCATGCGCAATGGCCAACATGGATCCGAAGACTCTCATGGCAAAAGCTTTTGTCGAACTCGGTGAGAATGCCGGCAAGATCGGTACTCTCAATATGACTCCCGATATCCTTCAGACGATAGCAGGACTTAATGCGTAAAGAGATTGAATATAAAAAGGCGGGGTGATCGATATGGATCGCGGAATGAACAAGATCGTTATAGTAAGAAGAAAAACAAGACTTGAAGATCTGAAAAAACGTTATAACACAATTGAACAGGCCAGATTCTATGTCGAGCACCTCGGCGCCGATTTCGGTGATTACGAAGAGGAACATAATAATTACCTTAATGCACTTGAGACCGTGCAGGAGATCGCAACTGATAAGGCAAGAGTGCTTGTTATTGACAGGGATTACATACCGAATATGATCTTCGGAAAAGACGATATCGTAATAGCTGTAGGCCAGGACGGACTTGTTGCAAACGTGATGAAATATCTTGACGGACAGCCTCTTATCGGAGTGAACCCCGATATAAAACGCTGGGATGGAGATCTTCTCTTCTTTGAACCGGGCGACATGGAAAGAGTTCTCCCGAACGTTATCGATCAAAACTACGATGTTAAAAAGATCAGTATGGGCAAAGCGGAAACCAGGGACGGTCAGGTATTATATGCGGTCAATGATTTTTTTGTAGGAATAAAAAATCATACTTCGGCGAGATATCATATATGTTATAATGATCATGTTGAGAATCAGTCTTCTTCGGGAGTGATCATATCGACGGGACTCGGCATGACGGGATGGCACAAATCGGTCATGGCTGAATTCAGAGGTATGGCGAAAGCTTTCAATCTTCCCGTGGTACAGGATAAGAAGTTTGAATGGGATAACAGCGAGCTTGTTTTCCAGGTAAGAGAACCTTATCCGAGCCGGTTCACACAGGCCGAACTCGTATACGGCAAAGTCGATCCGAAAGACAAACTTACCTTTACTTCGCTCATGTCGGAGGACGGTATCGTATTTTCGGACGGTATTCAGGATGATGCCATAGAGTTCGATGCAGGAATGGAAGTTAAGATCAGTGTTGCCGACAGAGTCGGAAGACTGGTGGCTGAATAAATTAAGAAAGTGAAAGACAGATGAAAGGATACGACTCATCCATTTACGAAAAAATGTCCGTAGCGGTTGACCTTCTGGTATTTACCGTTGAAGACGACAGACTGAAAATCCTTTTGATAGAAAGAAGCGAAGACCCCTTCAAGAATGCGCTTGCACTCCCGGGGGTCTTTGTCGGCGTTAATGAAACACTCGATGAAGCTGCCCAAAGAGGTATCAAAGAGGAAACGGGATTAAAGGATATTTATTTCGAGCAGCTTTACACATTCGGTGAAGTAAAAAGAGACCCGAGAATGCGAATCATATCCGTTGCATATATGGCACTTGTTCCGGTTGAGAAGCTCGATTACATCGCCGGTGAGAGAACAGTCAATGCCGGACTTTTCGATGTGGAAGAACTTCTTGCATCAAAAAAGAAAATGGCATTCGACCATAAAGATATCCTTAAATATGCAAGATGGAGACTGGCCAACAAGGTCGAGTATACGGACATCGCATTCCATTTTGTCGGAGAGGAATTTACACTTCCCGCTTTGCAGAAGGTATACGAGATACTTTTGGGAAAGAGTCTTTACAAAGCGAACTTCAGAAAGAAGATTGCACCAATGATAGAGGAAACGGAATTTGTAACTTCGGGAGACAAACACAGACCGAGCAGATTTTACAGAAGAAAAGAAGGGTAAATGGGAATGGATAGAAGAACCGGAGCGATCATACAATTTATAGCGCTGGCGCTGGCCGGCTTTTTGGGAATGATAAGCGGAGATGCCAAATTAGCGGGCGGAGCTTATGTTTTTTTTCAAATTCTCTTTTTCATTATAGCAGTGATCATTCGTGTAAATGATTCGGGTGGTTATCAAAGACCTTATACTCCCCGCTCTGATGAGAGCGGTTATCCCGGAAAAGGAATAAAGGCAGGAGCACGCCCGACTCCGAGCAGAACCGTAAATGTAAAAAAATCGAACGCTCCTCAATTTACTGCGGAAGAAGCACTGAAGGTGGCAGCAGTTCCTGACGGGATCGAGTTTGATCAAAAAGAACAGCAGCTTGTGAAAATGATCGCAAGCCGTTCGGTATCACCTCAGGAAATATTGAGCAGGATACCGAGATCTGCGAATATTCACGAGTATAAAGATGCACTTACACATCTCGAAGAGATCGGAACGATAAGACTTGAAGAAGGCCGTTATACACTTGTTCTGAATGCGGATTATCTCGAGCAGAAAGCGATCGATGATAAGATCGGTATGGAGATTGACAAGCAAAAGTGTCTGGCTGAAGAAAAGGAAAGACAGAAGAGAGAAGCTCAGATCCGTGCAAATGCAGTATTTTTCGACGAAGAGGATCTCACAGATAAGGAAAGATTCATTTTAAATCTTCTTAAAAAAAGAGAACTGAGAGCTCAGGATATCATCAGAGTCATTCCCCGTGAGGAGAAAATAAATCCGTATAAAGATGCGATCAGCCATTTGAGCGAACTTGGCGCGATAAATGCCAAGCCTGACGGAACACTTGTTTACAATGAATCGTTCTTCGTTGTAAAAGGAGAAAGAATACCTGCACCCGAAACCGCATCGACACCCGTGGCTGAACCTGCACCGACACCCGTGGCTGCACCTGCTCCTGCGAAGCTCGAGCCTGCACCTGCAAAGCCCGCGCCCGAGCCTGCAAAAGAAGCTGCAGATCCGGCGGCTCTCGTGGCAACTTTAAAAGCGGTAGCAGAAAAACTTCAGGCAAAACAAACAGAACAGCCTCAGACAAAACAAACAGAACAACTTCAGCCGAAACAAATTGAACAGCCTCAGGTAAAACAAAGCAAACAGCTTAAGGCAAAACCAAGCATTAAACTCACGGAAAGCGATTTAGAGAGGCTTACGCACAACGCATCCAAAATCGTTGAGATGTTTAAGGCGAGATTCAACGGACCATTCGGTCTTGATAACAAAAATGTTCTGATGATCGCTGCGGGTATGGCAGGATATGCGTGCCATCAGGCAGTTAAGGCCAACAAAGAACCGTATGCGGAGATCACGACGGCTGATAACAAGAAGTTTTATATGGGAGATTCCGTCAACAAATATCTGCTGGAAGGTGAATACAATATCCTCGGATACTGCGACGGATTTTACGAACATTCGGGACTCGGCATGACGAAGCCCGATCCTAAGGAGATCGTAAAAAAAGAAGCCAAGGTGATTGGCGAACACGGATACAGGATCTGGGATGAATTCGAACCTGCATATGTTTACAATGCGGCAAAGGCATGCTGGGAAGGGATCTATGAGGATATGACCGGCATATACTGCAAATCTCCGAGCGAGTGGCCGGTGCTCTACGGCATAGTTCTTCAGAACATCATGTCGGAGGTCGCAAGGATCATGCCGGTATCAAAGGTTTATAATATGGCACTTGAATGTGCGATCTATGTTTCAAAAATGGATGACGATTCGATATAGACAATATGGGGTGTAAACAGGGGTTATGAGTAATTATTCGAAGTACTTCAATTCAGACGGAAGCACAAAAAGAGGCGTGCTTTCCGACAACAGATGGCTTAAATATCTTTGCGTTACCGATAATGTGTATGTTAACACAGAGAGAGTCGACAGCATGGACGCGATATCCGGAAAAGAAACGCTTAAATATGTTCTTCGCACCCTTGATATCCTTGATGAGCTTATAGACGATTCCGATGAAAAGAAACTCAAAATGAAATTCATCATTTCGGAAGTTTTGAAATGGTCGGAAGTTGCAAAGGGCGGCATCGTATCCGAAAGAAAAGAATGGATCGCAAAAGGCTATCCTCTTTCGATACACAACATCTCTTCGGCGATGATCTTTTTTGATGATATAAAAAGAGAGGACAGCGTTGAAAAGATCCTTTTAAAAGATGTATTCGGCGAAAAGAGTTCAAGGTATGCCGAGCTTATCAAACTTCTTATCCGTACTCACGGTCTTGTCGGCCAGTGCATAAGAGGTGAGAGCAGAGTCGAAGACAATTCGAAACTAACACGTCTTTCGGAATACGAAGAATTCGATCCGTACGAACTTTTGATGATCTTAAACGAATGCATCATAAGAGCGGTCAGCGAAGACATCTGGAATAACGTTTCGAAGGAATGCGGACTTCTGATCGACAGGATCATCCACGGCGACTTTTCGGAATACCCTGCTCTTTACAGACTCGAAAAACTCTGCCCGGGTGAAATAAATATCTTTGATGAGGACGCGTACTTTTTTGCAAACGAAGTATTTCCTTTTTACGAACTCTGGTACTTCACTTCGGCACTGATTGATTTTGACATTCATCAGGTCAGAAGTATCATGGAGAATGTCGTAAGGCTTGTAAAAGAAAAGAACGAACCGGTAAAATACATCAATTTCAAACCGCTTTCGGATAATCTTTATTATGATTATGAAGGAAAGAAACATGTAAATGTTTATAAAAAAAGGATCATCGAAAAATATATAAAAGATGCATCCGTACAGAACGTTGAGCTTCAGATCGAGATCAGAAACTTGACGGCTTTCATTGATTTTAAATTCTCGCGTGTCTGCGAAAAGCTTATAGACTTCTGTGTGGAAGCCGAGAGATCCGGCCTTCTGACATTTGAAAAAAGTATAATAGTTTTATATGATATGTTCGGCTTCAGAAGAGATTCTTTTGACAGACTCAACAATGAAGACAAGTATCTCGATACGATGAACAATGTCACAACGAGTACGAAGGATGCCATTATAGAGTATGTTACCGGTAGAAGCGTGGTCGATGTCGGAAGCGGCGGAGGCATTCTTTTGGACAGACTCGAAAAGAAATATCCCGACAAAGAGATAATCGGAACCGACATTTCGACAAACGTGATAGAGACTCTTAATCTGAAGAAGAGCAGAGAAGGTCATTCGTGGAATGTCCGCGTTCACAATTTTGTCGAGAACACTTTTGATGAAAAAGTCGGAAGCATTATCTTCTTATCGATCCTTCATGAGATATATTCATATACCGAGGGCGAAGAGGGATGCTTTGATATAAAGAGCGTAAAGACGGCCCTTAAGAATGCGTATGAAAGTCTCGATGAAGGCGGACGCATCGTGATAAGGGACGGGATCAAGACCGAAGGAAATTATAAGAGACGCATAGTGTTTAAGGACGTATCCGGACTCGATTTCTTTAAAAACTATGTTTCGGATTTCAAGGGACTTAAGGCATATAACACCGGATATCATTTCCTCCCGGGACTTCCCGAAAAATGCGCGAACCTCGAGACTGTGCTCCGCCGCAACCTCTACTGCTACAGCCTTTTTAAGTCTGCTCCCGTAGCGATACAGCCGTATCTGTACGATAAAGGAATGTATAACATGACCGGAGCCATCAGCGGCGAAGAGCGTTCCTCTTTCCAGATCGTCGACGGAACCTCCAGGGCTCTCGGGCATTATTTAAGCTTTGAAGCCGAGTACTATTCGCTTAAATCGATGGAGAAGATGACGAATATCAGCGCTTCAGGAAACAACCTCATTATCTTTGCCAATAAGTCCACTCATGACATGTCGATGCTTTCGGAACCCGAATACGCGCCGAAATACTACATCGACAACACCGAGTACGACAAGACTCATACCGACAGATTCATTCTTGACGGCAAGAAGCTGAGAATGGAAAACACGGCGCAGTATGTATTCTATGAGATGAACACCGCTGCCTTAATGTCTGTCGGCAAGTGGCTTGACTACCTGAAACAGCAGGGCGTGTACGATAACACCAGGGTGATAATCGTGTCGGACCACGCTTATACCGTCGGTCAGTATGATGAACTTCTTTTCAATAACGAGGGCAGGGATTTTGATGCCCAGGGATTCATTCCGCTCCTGATGGTCAAGGATTTTGACAGTCATGGCTGGAAGATCTCCGATGAATTCATGACGAATGCCGATACTCCGGCGCTTGCTACAAAGGGCGTAGTAAAGAATGCGGTCAATCCGTTTACCGGCACTTCAGTTGCAGATCCCTCAAAAAAGGCAGGTCCCCAGAAGGTTATCTTCTCAGGGACTTGGGATGTCCTGAAAAACGGAACCAATACCTTTGATGCTTCTCAGTGGTATTCGGTCAGGGACAATGTCTGGGACCGTTCAAACTGGAAATACGAAGGCATAAGCTGATACTGTCACGCATCAGCTGCGTCATTATTCCTTCTGTTTCTTCCGTTTCTGTCTTTGTTTCTGTTCCTGCTTCCTTCGGGTCTGTTGCCGCGCTCACCGTTGCCTTTACCGTTTCCGCCGTTGCCTCTGTTTCTTCCGCCGAACGATCTAAGGGTCAGTGAAACGGGGTTTCCGTCATCACCGAGCTTAATAACGACGAAGCTGCCTGTCCTGATCTTATCAATCGTGTCTTCTGATTTTTCTCTTCCGTTCTCGATCGTGATCCGCTTCAGGCCTGAAATGTCATAGGTTGCTGATTTGCCGGTGGAATCAAATCCGAAACGGCGCCTCGACTGCCCCGCGGAATCGTCATCTTTACCGTTTTCGGAAGTATTCGCGGGAGTCATCTTGATCTCACCTATGTCTATGGTGATCTTGGTCCCGTTAAACTCGGTTACCATGCCTGCGATCTGTTTCGGATCGGATTCGGAAGGGTCCTGGACCTCGATCTTTGCTTCGGGCTGGGTTTCCGCCCCGGACTGGCCGGGCAGGTTGTTCTTATTGCAGCCTGCGATCGAAACTGTTATCACCATAGCTGCGAGCAATGCCGTAATTCTTTTAAACTTCATATAGTCCATCTCCTTTTTCCAAGAGTTGTCCTGACCGCCTTGGCGGTAAGTTGAGCATATTATTTATGACTAAGTTAAAACTAACTTTAAAAAGCCGAAAATTGCGCTATAATATCAACGCTGCTATTATGCGCATTTGAAGGAGAGTATAAATTAATGAGTACATTTACGGATGGCTATAAGGTTCCCGAGATCAGAAAGAAGATGTGGTTCACATTTCTGATCCTGTCGGTCCTTGCCTTGCTTTCGCTCGTTCCCGTCCCCGGAATCGATCATGCCGGTGCTTCTGCAGCCATTGCAACTTGGGGCGATGCAGGGAAGCTTTTGGACGTCATGTCATTAAAGGCACTCAGCAACGTATCGGTCCTGAGCCTTGGCGTTTATCCGTTCCTTATAGCATCCATCGTGATGCAGATACTTACGATCGCGGTCCCGAAACTCCGCACGATCGCCCAGTCCGGTGATGCCGGCACCAAGTTCATCACAAAGCTCACGAGGATCGCAGCTGTCGCAGCTGATGTCATCTTCGCGGTTCTTTACTGTGTCGGAATGAGAAATCACATATGGACATCGCTCAATTACTGGGTATCCATCTGCCTCGCAGGCTTATGTCTGGCAGCAGGCGCCGCATTCTTCGGCTGGTGCGTAGAACTCCTTAACAACAAAGGCATCGGAAACGGAATGGTGATCATTGTACTTGCGTGCATTCTCCGCGATGTTCCCGGTCATTTCATTGAACTCTACAACAAGGCTTCAGTTCTCGGAATCCCCGCTGCGGCAGCACTTACATTTGCCGGTGCCGTTGTTGCTCTGATCCTCTTTGTTTTCGTGGTATGGTTCAATCTCGGCGGCAAGAAGCTCCACATCCTCTTTTCAAAGAGGACTGTCGGAATGAAGCAGTACGGCATGCAGAACCAGAGCATTCCATTAAGGGTTGCCCAGGCAGGCACTATGCCGGTCATCTACTCGCTTACCATCATGCTGCTTCCCGCAGTGATCATGTGCCTTGTCCTGCCTGAAGGTTCAACGAACATCTTCCTTCTGGGCTTCATCAACTTCAAGCGCAGCATTTCTTTCTATATCATCTATGTATTCTTCGTTGCGACGTTAGCTTATATCTTCTCAACGATCCAGTTCAATCCGCTCGAAATGTCCAAC
The DNA here is from genome assembly GCA_902790275.1 of uncultured Lachnospiraceae bacterium. GTDB lineage: Bacteria > Bacillota > Clostridia > Lachnospirales > Lachnospiraceae > UBA3766. The sequence continues at coordinate 893 of CADARM010000047.1, read as the reverse complement.
CAGATCAAGCAGAATGCGGGTTACATCCAGGGCCTGCGCCCCGGAAAGCCCACGGCTCAGTATCTTGTTACGCTCTGCCGCAATCTGAATCTGGCTGATGCGGCATTCCTGATCGCCGTCAGCCTCATCCCCATGCTCCTTGACCTCATCCCCGTAATGAACGGGATCTGGTTCTCGGGTATCATCTGCATATTGCTCGGCGGCGGTTTCATCGAACTCAAGCTGATGCTTGAGAACAGCATTGCAGCTGAAGAAGAGAAGGCAAAGGCTGCCAATAAGGATAAAAAGAAGAACAAGTACGCAAAATAAGCTTCAAGCATTGATCCGGAGGAAAAAGTTATGAATCTTATTATCATGGGAGCGCCCGGTTCGGGCAAAGGCACATCAGCCACAGTCATCAGAGAGAAGTACGGTCTCGATCACATTTCGACAGGTGACCTTTTCAGATACAACATCAAGGAAAACACGCCTCTGGGAATCGAGGCCAAGTCTTATATCGACAAGGGTGCGCTCGTTCCCGATGACGTTACCATCAGAATGGTCGAAGACCGTCTTAAGAATCTGAAGAGTGACAAGGGATTCATCCTCGACGGTTTCCCCAGGACGATCGCACAGGCAGAGGCTCTCGACAAGATCCTTGAAAAGCTCGGATCCAAGATCGATGCCGTTATGTACGTTGTTACCGATGACGATGTCATCATCGACAGAGTAACGACAAGACGTGTCTGCGAAAAGTGCGGTGCAAGCTTCAACGTAAAGTACATGCCTTCCAAGGTTGAGGGTGTCTGCGATGTCTGCGGCGGCAAGACCATCCAGAGATCCGATGATAATCCCGAGACTGTTCAGTCCAGACTTGACACATACAGAAAGAACACGGCACCTCTCATTGATTT
>CADARM010000046.1 GCA_902790275.1 uncultured Lachnospiraceae bacterium | reverse complement strand
AGAAAAACTAAAAGGACTTAGTCCTGTACAATACAGAACTAAGTCCATAGAAGTAGCTTAACAATTAATTAAAGTGTCCAACATTTGGGGTTCACTTCAATCACTCGAAGGCTTTTTTATTTGTATTTATTTGTATTACTGGATCTCGTTCTGAGCAGCTACAAGGTTTTCAACACAGTAGATCGCACGAAGCTTGGGCTTTTCGATCTTGCCGGTCGGATTTCTGGGGATATCCGCAAAGATGATCTTCTTGGGTCTCTTGTATCTTGGAAGCTTGTGGCAGAACTCTTCCACTTCTTCCTCTGTAAGAGTAAATCCGTTCTTAACCTCGATGATCGCAGCAGTAACTTCGCCGAGTCTCTTGTCGGGGATACCGATAACTGCTACGTCCTTGATAGCGTTGTGCTGTCTTAAGAAATCTTCGATCTGTACGGGATAGATATTTTCACCGCCGGAAATAACGACATCTTTCTTTCTGTCTACAAGGAAGATAAATCCGTCCTCATCTTCTCTTGCCATATCACCGGTAAATAACCAGCCGTCTGCAAGAACTTCATCGGTAGACTTTGGATCGTTGTAATAGCATTCCATGACACCGGGTCCCTTAACTGCGAGTTCTCCGACTTCGCCTCTTTTAACCGTATTTCTGTTTTCGTCAACGATCTTAACTTCCCAGCCGTAACCTGCTTTACCGATAGCGCCGACTTTGTGGATGTTTTCAACACCGAGATGTACACAGCCCGGTCCGATGGATTCGGAAAGACCGTAGTTTGTATCGTACTGATGATTCGGGAATACCTTCTTCCATCTCTGGATAAGTGAAGGGGGAACAGGCTGAGCACCGATGTGCATAAGTCTCCAGTTTGAAAGATCGTAATCTTCAAGTTTTACTTCACCCGAATCGATCGCATCGAGGATATCCTGTGCCCAGGGAACAAGGAGCCATACGATCGTACATTTCTCGTTACTTGCTGCTTCAAGAATGGTCTTGGGCTTTGTTCCTTTAAGAAGAACGGCCTTGGATCCTGAAAGGAGTGATCCGAACCAGTGCATCTTTGCTCCCGTGTGATACAAAGGAGGGATGCAGAGGAATACATCGTCTCTTGTCTGGCCGTGGTGATTCTGTTCAACTGCACATGAATGCATGAGCGAACGATGTTTATGAAGGATAGCCTTGGGGAAGCCTGTTGTTCCCGATGAGAAATAGATGGCTGCATAATCATCGTCTGTAAGCTTTATGTCAGGTCTCTGGCTTGAGCAGTTTGCTACAAGCGAGTTGTAATCTTCGGCAAAGCTGGGGCAGTTCTCGCCTACATAGAATAAAAGTCTGTTCTTGCTGATGGAATCTGCGATCTCTTCAACACGTCCGATAAATTCGGGACCGAACACAAGGATATCGACCTCTGCAAGATTTAAGCAGTATTCGATCTCATCGGGTGCATATCTGAAGTTTAAAGGAACTGCGATAGCTCCTGTCTTTAATATACCGAAATAAATGGGAAGCCATTCGAGACAGTTCATAAGAAGGATGGCAACTTTATCATTCTTCTTTACGCCTCTGGATAAAAGCATGTTTGCAAATCTGTTTGCTTTTTCCTCGAATACGCTCCATGTGATCTCTCTTCTGTAATGTGTAACGGGATTAGGCTCAATCAGTTCATATTCCTTCCATGTCACACGTCTTGTTTCTTTGATCTCGGGATTGATCTCAACGAGACAGATGTCAGATCCGTAAAGTTCACTGTTTCTGTCCAAAAGCTCTGTAATAGGCATTATCTTTCTCCTTAAATATAACTCTTACGGGAAAATGACCCGTACGGATTATATTATGCCACTTTAAAGCACGAAAGTAAAGCATTTTCCAAGATTAAAAAAAGCCTTTCTTACCGAAAGACTTTTTTATTAATATACTTTTATTGTTTCAATCACAAGTTGAGACTTATAATCAACGTTCGCCTTCTCGATCTTACGACGAAGTTCCATCTCGTCCTTGCATTTGACGGCAGCGGTGATATCCGGTGTCATGAAGTACCTTCCCAGTAACTTCTTCTCTGCCAAATATTCGTCCGTGCGTGTATTATGAGCTATGTAGTATTCAGCAGCCATATCGAAATCCCCTTTCACGTTTAATGATCAATTAGCTAAATGATAACCAATTCTTCCGAAACAGCCTGTAATTTATATCCGCACTTGTTACAAAATGAACTGTCATAAGGTAATGTGTTTCCGCAGTTCTCACACATTCTCAAGCCCTGTGTTTTAAGTTTGCGGTTGTTCCATACCTTACAGTTGTATTCAAGTTTCTTAATGGTATCAACTTTCTCTTTATAAATCTCATCGATACTTTCGTTTTCCCGGTTAGACTCGTAAAACAATTCGCCCAACTGGTAGATCATATTTCTCTTTGTATCTTCCACCTGTTTGAGTGAAAGTTCAATGGATTTGACCTCCGAAGAGGTAGTATCTTTTTTCGATCCGAATGCGATAGCCATCTTCCTCAAGCCCCCTACTTACTTTCTTATATTTATTATAACTCTTGGTAAAAATAAGTCAATTATTGACACCGTGAAAATAAAATATCTTGCGATTTTAAGCCGCGTTTGTCTCTTTTTTGTCTTTAAAAACCACCTTTAAACCAAAAAGCATAAGAACAGTCAGTACAGCACCGATCGCTATGCTTATCGGAGCGTTCTGAATGAAGCCGGCACAGATATATGTGACAAACGATACAGCCGCAACGGAGATCGCATACGGAAGCTGTGTCGAAACATGGTTAACATGCTCGATCTGTGCTCCTGCCGAAGCCATGATGGTAGTATCCGAAATGGGTGAACAATGGTCACCGCATACAGCGCCTGCACAGCATGCCGAGATACCGATGATGAACAATGTGCTGTCTGCAGGGAAAATTGCGGTAACGATGGGGATAAGGATACCGAATGTACCCCATGATGTACCTGTAGCAAATGCGAGCAGACAAGCTACGACGAAAATAACTGCGGGAAGGAATGAATAAAGTCCGCTTGCGGCACCCTCCATCATATCTCTTACGAATTCAGCCGCACCGAGAGCCGATGTCATGGACTTAAGTGAAACTGCAAGTGTAAGGATGAGCATTGCGGGTACCATGGATGTAAATCCTTTGGGAATGCATTCCATCGCATCCTTGAATTTGATAACTCTCCTTACAAGAAGGTAAACGATCGTGATCACCAAAGCGATAAGAGTGCCCCAGGGAAGTCCTACAGTGGAATCCGTATTTGCGAAAGCATCGATAAAATGACCTGCGCATTCGGTTCCGCCCCAGAGGTCTGTTCCGAAGAAACCGCCGATGTAGATCATACCGATAACGCATGTTGTGATAAGTACGATCACCGGTAAAACAAGATCGATGACCTTGCCTTTGGGATTGATCTTGTTTTCATCCCTGTTGGGAAGTCCGCCGAGTTTGCCTTCGGCTGCGTCTTTTTCAAATTTAACCATGGGGCCGTAATCGAATTTCATCAATACGAGTCCGATGATAAATACAAATGTCAGAAGCGAATAGAAATTATAGAATATGGCTTTACAGAAAAGCTGGATTCCGTTGATACCCGTATTCATATCGCTTGCTACGGAAGCTACTGCCGCTGCCCATGAAGAAATGGGTGCGATCATACAGATGGGTGCTGCCGTCGCATCTATAAGGTATGAGAGTTTTGCTCTTGAAATCTTTTTGGAATCGGTGATGGGTCTCATGACCGAACCTACGGTAAGACAGTTGAAATAGTCATCAACGAAGATGAGAACACCGAGTACGAATGTTGCAAGCTGTGCACCAACTTTGGTCTTGATATTCTTTTCAGCCCATCTTCCGAACGCTGCGGAACCGCCTGCCGAATTGATCAAAGCAACAATGATGCCCAAAAGGATCAGAAAAAGAAAGATTCCCGCGTTATCCATGATCGCGTTTATAAAGCCGTCGTTGATGATGGTATCGATCGTTCCGACAGGATCGAATCCCGTCACAAACAAAGCACCGATAATGATGCCGACGAACAGCGATGAATAAGCCTCTTTGGTGATAAGTGCCAGAACAATGGCAACAACGGGCGGAATAAGTGCCCAGAATTTACCGTACATATCAATAACCTCCCACAATACCGGTATTTTTTTAACCCAAATATAATTTTATAATAATTCGTCAGATATTTAAAGACGAAATTGTCAGTAATCAGTCTTTTTTTGAAATAACGTCAAAGAGCAGTTTTCTCGTTCTCTCAACGCTCTCAAGATCGAGTTTTTCACCCGTTGTATGGATGTTTAATATATTCGGTCCGATCGATACGCAGTCGAGTTCTTTTTTCTTGGAAATAAGTATCCCGCATTCAAGTCCCGCATGTACTCCGCAGACCACGGGTTCTTTACCGTAATTGTCTTTATAACAGGATACGATCCTTTCCCGAAGTGCGGATTCTTCCCTGTATTCCCATCCCGGATAATCTCCCGTAAGAGCAAGCTTGCAGCCTTTCTTTGCAAGGATCGTTCCGAGTGTTTCCTTTAAAGCTTCTTTCTCTTCGGCTACCGAACTTCTTAAACAGAAATCGAGTTTGAATCCCTCGTTATCAAGTCTCATAACACCTAAGTTAAGGCTTGTCTCGACCATATCGATGTGCTCGCACATTTTAACGACACCGTTTGGAACGCTTGTAAGTATATCTGCGATAACTTCTGTCTTATCGATGCAGAGAAGACCGTTAACATCGTCTTTGACAGGTGTAACAACGATCTTTATCTCATCCTCTATGCCTTTGTATTCATCGTTGATCTCTTTATCGAATTTATTTATCACATCTGCAAGGCTTTCAAAAGATGCATCGGTTGCAATGATCATCTGTGCCGCTTTAGCTATCGCATTGTCTTTTTCTCCGCCGTTAATGTCGATGATATCGGTCCCGCCAGCTTTAACGATCTCTTTTAAAAGTCTTCCGATGACTATGCATGCATTGGCTCTTCCTTCATGGATCGAAGTGCCCGAATGACCGCCTTTAAGTCCCTTTATTTCCACAGAGTAAACTGCGCCGTGCGCCTTCTTTTCCCTCTTTAACTCAAGAAGCGAAAGAAGTCTTACTCCGCCCGCACAGGATGTGGTGATAACACCCTCTTCTTCCGAATCGATGTTTATTAAGAATTCGCCTTTGATGTCCGAAAGATCGATGCCAACCGCACCGTCCATTCCGACTTCTTCGTTTACGGTAAAGATACACTCAAGTTCGGGATGCATGAGTTCATCGTTTGTAAGAGCTTCCATCGCCATGGCGACGGCTATTCCGTCGTCTCCGCCAAGAGACGTACCCTTAGCAAAAAGATATCCGTCTTTTTCTTCGAGTCTTAACCCTTCTTTTTCCATATCGATATCAACGCCCTCATCTTTGACGGCGACCATATCCATATGCCCCTGAAGGATGATACCGGGTTCGTTCTCATACCCTGAAGATGCCTCTTTTTTTATAACGACATTTTTAAGTTCGTCCTGTCTGTAGGAAAGACCGTTCTCTTTTGCAAAATCAACAAGGTAATCACTTATCCTGTCGATATTGTATGAACCATGGGGTATTGCACATATCTCTTTAAAATAATCCAGTGTTTTCTTCATCATATGATCCTCTTAAATCTATTCATTGCCCTTAAATTTTCCGTATTCCTCATCAAGAACATAAGAAGGTATAACGGCGCCTTTTGTTTCATCCGCAGCTATTATCATGCCCACAAGTCTGTCTTCCTCGTCGTAAAGTGCTCCGCCGGACATTCCGGGTACGACTTCCCCGAGAAAGATCCCTGTCTCTTCACCGAGTTCGTAAATATATTCAAGCGATGAGTACCATTTGCCTGTCCTTACTTCAAGGCTTGTGTCATAAATATCCGTCGCATATAAAACGCTTTTGTTCAAAGGCATGTGTCCATATTCTTCTTTGGTAAGAGGTACGACACCCTTCGCTCCTTTTAAGTGAAGATCAGAGTCTTCTCTTTTTACTCTTATCAAAGCCGCATCGTTATCAACGAAATAATACACGACTTCCGCTTGAACTTTTCCTTTGTTTCCGAATTCGACACTGACTATGTTTTCTTCGCTTACCAGATGCTTAGATGTGAGTATATAAAGATACTCATCTTCAACTTCAAAGATAAAACCTCTTCCGTTTTTTACACCTGCATAAACATTGACCTGATTAAGGTTTCTGAAGCCCTTATCCATAAGCGTTATATCATCAGCCGCAGGTTTTATGTAAACCATCCCGAATATGAATACCGCTATGATGACAAGCAGGCAGATTATTAAGATCACAATGTCTTTTATGTTTTTCTTCATAACATGTTTCCAAAACAAAAAGTGCCGATGAACCACCGGCACTGAATTTCTTTATTTCAAAAATCCCGCTACTATCTCTTTTTCAGCTTCCTCTTCGGATAAGCCTAATGTCATGAGTTTGATAAGCTGTTCGCCTGCGATCTTTCCGATCGCAGCTTCATGAACAAGAGACGCTTCAACATTATTTGCGGTAAGCGCGGGTACGGCCTTTACGCTTGCGTTATCCATAATGATCGCATCGCATTCGCTGTGACCGTGGCAGACACCGTTACCGTTTATCTCGGATCTGAAAAGCTGAGTGGATTCGTCTTTTGCAACGGATCTTGAAACAACATCCGTACTTGAGTTCTCACCGTCCAGATCAACGGAGAAATTGGTCTCCGCATACTGTTTATCATGAGTCATTATCTTTTCTTTGATTATGAGTTTTGCATTGTCGAGAATCTTTGCGGTAGTCTCTCTCTTTGTTGAATCGATACCTTCGATCTGAACGGTATCCATTTCCATATATGCGCCTTCGCGAAGAAGTACATGTGTCTGGGGATTCATTATCCTTTCACCGGTTCCTTCGCCCTGACCGTAATGTTTCTCAACATATTTAACTTTTGAATTCTTTCCTACATCGAACGAATGGATTCCCGAATGCTCGCTTGCATCTTTTCCGCCGTTATGGATGCCGCAGCCTGCGATGATCGTGACATCACAGTTTTCTCCGATAAAGAAATCATTGTAAACGGATTCTTTAAGACCTGACTGAGCGATGATAACGGGAATATGAACGCTCTCGTTCACCGTATTGTCTTTAACGATGATATCTATTCCCGGTTTGTCCGTTTTTGTGACGATATCGATATTTGCGGATACGTTTCTTCCGTAAAGTTCACCGTCTTTTCTTATATTGTAAGCTCCGGCAGGGATCTCATGAAGACCCGCAACCTGTTCGAGCAAATCTTTTGTAATCTTATCCATCGAAAGCCTCCTACATTTTGTCTACGAGTTTTGAACAGCCCGGTCCGTCGACCAGGAGTCCCGGAAGGACTTCATCCTTGGATCCGATGTTTACGAGCTCGCCGTTAGCAAGAACTATTACTTTGTCAGCTATGTTAAGGATTCTTTCCTGATGTGAGATAATGATTATGCTTCCGCCCGATTTCTCATGCATCATCTCAAATACTTTGATAAGACTCTGAAAGCTCCAGAGATCTATTCCGGCTTCGGGTTCGTCAAAGATCGAAAGTGAGGTTCCTCTTGCCATTGTCATGGCGATCTCTATTCTCTTTGCTTCGCCGCCCGATAAGGAAGCGTTAAGTTCGCGGTTGATATAATCCTTTGCACAGAGGCCTACTTCCGAAAGATAGCCGCAGGCTTCGGTAGTTGTAATGGGATGTCCTACCGCAAAAGTGATAAGATCTTTTACCGTGATACCTTTGAATCTTACAGGCTGCTGAAAAGCAAAACTGATCCCGTTTTTGGCTCTTTCGGTAATACTTAAGTCCGTAATGTCTTTTCCGTCAAGAAAGATCCTTCCTTCGGTGGGAGTGAGTATTCCGGCAATGATCTTTGCCAGGGTTGATTTTCCTCCGCCGTTCGGACCCGTAATGGCTACGAATCTTTCATCGATCGTAAAACTGATATTTTTGATGATCTCTTTGTTAACGTTTTCGTCGTTAACTTCATAAGAGACATTTTTTAATTCCAGCATTTCTTAATGTTTCTCCTTATGATTTGCACTGATATCCCCCCGGACAGATCAGAAATTATATGAATTTTTTCCGGATCTCTTTACCTTGTACATATTTCTGTCAGCCTTATCGAAGAGTCGCTTGAAACCTGTACCGTCCTGAGGCGATACTGCAATACCGACACTTGTTTTGATAATATACTGCTCTTCGTTTCCGATCGGATTCTGCGCAAAAGTATCGAATAGTTTTTTGATCTTTTCATTGACCGAAGACATATCAAGAATGTCTCTGCAGAATACCAGGAATTCATCTCCGCCGATCCTTGCCGTAAGGTCGTTCTCACCGAATGTCTTTTCAAGAGTATCGGCTGCAAACTTTAATACGCGGTCTCCGAAACGGTGTCCGAAAGTATCGTTAACGTATTTGAAATCATCAAGGTCAAGGATCATAAGCGCATTTGTCTTTCCCGCACCGTCCGTTTTCAGATACTCTTCGATGATCTCTTTTGCACTCGCGTTGTTGTAAAGACCGGTAAGCGAATCGTGCTGCGATTTGTTCTGGAATTCGATGGTACTTGCCTTCAGCTCGTCTATATCGTGAATACTTCCGACAAATCCTATCTTGTTGTTGTCGTCATCCGAAAGAAGGTTGAAGTCTATCTCATACCATCTGTAATGCTTTTCACCGTTACCCTTCATTCTTATCTGAACGGTGTAGTTGTCTCTCTGTGAAACAACATAACGGATCTTCTGCTCATCCTCGGGATGGATCTTCCTTCTCGGAGACAGATTCTTTGAAAAGTTTTCAAACTTGATCCATCTGTCGTCTCCGAATGAATCCTTTATAAGAACATTCTTGTTAAAGATCTTAAACAGATCGGTATCGAAATCATATTCGAAAAGATCGTCGTCATAATTTCTCAAAACCGATAAAAGTCTTTCCTGCTCGAGCATATAATCTGCCTGAGCTTTTTTTATGGCAGTGATATCCGTAAGAGCGCACAAAACATAACTTCCGTCATTCTCTTCGCTCACTTCCGCTTCGATAACGGTAATAAGTTTCGTGGAATCGCTGCATGTGAGTTTCAGTTCCTGACGAACCGACTTCTTTGTGCCTTCGGCTTCTTTTAATTTCTGCCTTAAATTCTTGATATCTTCTTCATCAAAAACCTTTGTGTAATCTTTGATGAAGATCTCGCTCATCTGAGCATCGGTGTAACCGACAAGAGACAAAAATTTAAGATTGTAAATAAAATTGGGTCTTCCGATTTTATTTACAAGTAATCCGGCAACGGGTATTCTGTTGAAAAAATCAAGATCGTTCGAATGTGCCATAAAATTTTTTCCAATAAAAAACCTGAATATGCTTTTGCATACCCTTCAATATGTTAACACAATTTTAACATAATTGCTATACACTTTTGTTCTCTGCTATGGTAAAATATTTACATGTTAACAAGGGGGTCATACAATGCAAAATGACGAGAACGTGTTGCTGATTAACGAACTTAAAGATCAGCTCTCCGGTGAGGAGCTCTTACAGGTTCTGGATCAGTACAAAGAGCTAATGACGAAGTACTCCTGTGCTATCAGAGAAATTCGTACCAAATTTGAAGTTTTGAACGAAGAACTTCAGATCAAAAACAAAAGAAATCCTATACACGCTATATATTCGAGAATAAAAACAATTCAGAGTATCAGAGATAAATTAAACAGAAAGAATCTGGACTTTTCATTCGATAACATCCAGGATGAGATCCATGATGTGGCAGGTATCAGAGTTATATGTCCTTTCGTGGATGATATCTATGAGATCGCCGACATGATCTTAAAGCAGGATGATATCAAACTTATCAATTACAAGGATTACATCCGCGCACCCAAGCCCAACGGCTACAGAAGTTATCATATGATAGTCGAGATCCCGGTATTCTTCTCGGAACACAAAGAATATCTTAAAGTCGAAGTTCAGTTACGAACCATCGCAATGGACTTCTGGGCTTCTCTCGAACATGAAATGCGTTACAAAAAGGATTTAACAGAAGAGATTTCACAATCCATCAGTGCACAGCTTCTTGACTGCGCCAACACGATCACCGAAATGGATTCGAAGATGCAGGATATCAAGAATCAGATCTATCCTAAATATCCCGAAGCCGTTCAATAAAAAATCAAATAAAAATCAATATAAAAATGACCGTTGTACAGACGGTCATTTTTTTGAGTTTATTTAATATCTTTCAGCGTTCTTTTTATTGTATTCATCGAAAAGTTTCCGACACTCTTCTCTGTTGTTTTCTTCAAGCGACAATATGTCTTTCTTTCCGTTAAAGAAATCATAGAACTTATCGTCTCTGAACCCTATCTTATCCGTGTCGTTAACATTGCATCCGTAGTAAACCTTTGAAATATTGGACCAGAGGATAGCACCCAGGCACATGGGGCAGGGTTCCGCGGTCGTGTAAAGTTCGCAGCCCGACAGATCGTGATTTCCTTCTTTTTCACATGCGTCCCTGATGGCTTCCATCTCGCCGTGGCAGGTCGGATCATGCTTTAACAAAACTTTATTGTGGCCGCGGCCGATGATCTTTCCGTCTCTTACAATAACGCATCCGAAAGGACCGCCGTGACCTTTTTCTATCCCTTCATAAGCTTCTTTTAAAGCTTCTTTCATATACTCCATGATCAGACATCCTTTATCACATAACTTTTATAAGCAATTCTTTTACGGTAGATACGATCGGCGGCAGATAAGTGTATCCGAAAAGGAAAATGGTGACTGAATAAAATATCCACATGCAGGGAGATGTGAAAAGAGCAAGAACCTGCTTTCCGAATGTATCGTCGCCTTCTCTTCTTTTAAACTTAAATGTTTTTACGCATGCAAAAGTGATCGCAGTCACGAGGCCCGATAACATAACTCCGAAGAGAGTCAGTACCCACGCGAACAAAAGGAATGTAGGTATCAGGATGATGACCAGATTCCCTTCATCCATATGCATGGCCTGCATGGTTTCCGGCGTAAAGTTATCTATGTTCCCGAAATTTTTTTCTATAAGTTTATAAAGCCATTTGATAAGTTCAAGCGTTATTCCGGATGTAATGCAGTTTAAGATCATATGAAGGAAAATGGTATATCTGACTTTTCCTGTCCTTAAATAAATATATGCAAAGAAACATCCTATGAATGCAGTGAAAAAGCTCTGTTGAAAATTTCCGTGGAACAAGCCGAACATAAGTCCGGACGCAAGAACGGCTGCAAGTTCACCTTTGGCAGCCAGATGATCTATAAGAACTTTTCTGAATATAAGCTCTTCGAATATGGGTGCGGAAATGCCGACCACAAAAACTCTGACAAAGAAATTCGAGTTGATCATAAGCATTGCCAGCCCGTCATCCTTAACATTAAAGGGTGCGGTAAGGACCGTATGTATCGGAGATCCTATCAGTGAACCGACAAGGATAAGTCCGTACATGATAAGGATCGAAAGAAAGAATTTTTCGAATCCGAGTTTCTTCTTTTTTATCTCGGCCTTCGGCATTTTGAGTGTGATGAGCAGGATGAACGGAAAACATACACAGTCAACCGTGAACACCATTATGGCATACGTAATGTATATCTTTAAGCTCTCCAGAGATTCAGGCACAAAATGCATTATAAGTTTTCCGAGAAGGATCTCAATAGCGATATACAGTACACCCATCAGTCCGTATTTCCAGCCGATGGAATTCAAGGTCTTTTTTAATGTCATATTCCGATTCTCCCTTTGAAAACAATGTTTTCACACACAGTGCTTAGTTGGAAGAAACATATTTGTGAAGAGTTTTCCTCACTGCTCCTTCCGACAAAAGCATTTCCTTAAACATGTTTTCTATTTTATCAGAAAGACCGACTTTGACAAGGTCAACGGCGAAAATATTTTCATTGGAAAGGATATCTTTAAGCTGTCCGTTGTATGAATTTACGTTCTTAAACTCAATTCCCTTAAGTTTGTTCCAAAGATCTTCAAGCTGGGGATCGGAACTGACTTCCATCTCATTTCCGTTATCGTCGATCCCCAAAAGATATCTGAACCACGCCGCGATAGCAAGGGGGATAAATGTAAGTTCCCCTGCATCTTTTTCATCGGAATAAAAATATGACTTTATCGTCTCACCGAATCTTATGGGTATCTTCATGCTCGTATCTGTTGCTATACGCTGGGGCATGTCCGGTATAAACATATTCGGAAGTCTTTCTTCTACAACTTCATCGATAAACTTTTTCGGATCGATTATACCCGGATTTACTACAACGGGAAGTCCCTCTTTGTAACCGATGTATTCAACGAGTTTACGGATATCTTCATCCTGCATTTCTTTTGCGATATGATCGTATCCAAGGAGGCAGCCGAACACAGCCATTGCCGTATGCAGAGGATTAAGACAGGTAGTCACCTTCATCTTTTCGGTATTGTTTACGGTATCCCTGTCCGTAAAATAAACACCTGCTTTCTGAAGGTCCGGTCTGCCGTTTGGAAATCTGTCTTCGATGACAAGATATTCGGGTATTTCCGCATTTACAAAAGGTGCGATAAAAGTTCCTTTATCGGTAACGATCGGGGCCATGTTTTCGACACCGATCCTGCTTAATTTTTCTTCTATGGTTTTTGCAGGTCTCGGAGTGATCTTGTCGATCATGCTCCAGGGGAATGATACCTTTTCTTCATCGGAAATATACCCGATGAATTCCTTTGATACAAATCCCTTTTTCTCCCATTCGAGTGCGATCTCCAAAACAGAGGATCTTAATTTTTCTCCGTTATGAGAACAGTTATCCATACTGCACACAGCCAGAGGATATGCTCCTTTATTGAATCTCTCCAAAAGAAGTGCGACCGTAATGCTCATCGCATGCTTTGCACATGCGGGCCCGTCATTTATATCGCTTACGACAACGGGAAGAAGTTCCCCTTTCATATTCCTTAACGAATATCCTTTTTCGGTGATCGTATAGCTTATCATCTGCAATGAAGGATTGTTTACGGCCTTAAAGAGTTTTTCTTTCTGCTTCTCATCCGAAAAGTCTGCTTTTACTGCATCCGCTATCGATGCGATAACTCTCATGTCGGTATTGCCGTCGGCCTTTAATCCTACGGATAGTGCAAGATTGTCAAAGGGCACATAGATCCTGTCTATCATGTCAAAATCAAAAGTATCCGCTGCGATGATGCCGCGATCACTATATCCTTCATCAAGGAGTTTCTGCTGTAATACTGCGATAAAACCCCTGAAGATATTTCCAGCTCCGAAATGGATCCAGATGGGATTCTCCCCGGTGTTTTTACGCATTTTTTCAATATCAAAAGA
>CADARM010000045.1 GCA_902790275.1 uncultured Lachnospiraceae bacterium | reverse complement strand
ATTTCATGTCACACTTCCTTATACAAGATCTCTTTTATTGATTCCGAGCATTCCGAGGAGAGTTATCAAAACGATCATAACGATCGAAGATACCATCTGGATCGCAAATCCCGGGTTACATGTCTCGTCCGTAAATCCCGTATAAACAAACCACTGTCCGAGCGGTGAGAGATTATAAATGACCGAGCCTATAAAAAGAGCTTTTCCTTCGAGCAGCGATAATATAAGATTACCGAACATAACTGCGTTGAATGCGGTATTAAGCAAAAGCATCGAAGCAACGATCGCGAATACGACCTTTTTTAATCTCATCGCAATGGCGTTTACTACTGCGATATATGCAAAGAGTGCAAACATAAACGCGATATTTGCCTTAAAGAAATATGCGTTGTATCTTGCACCGCCAAGAAAACCGCCCAGGCAGTAGAAAACAAACATTATCACTGCGGCAGACACATTTGTAAGATAGTGGCTTAAGTAAACCTGCGACTGCGAACAGCCTGAGATCACTTTGTTTCTTATTACGCCGTTACTGTATTCGGTATTTGTGTAAATAACGGTAAAGATCGTAAAGAACGCTACCATCGCCGCACTCATGAAAAACATTATCTGATCCGGACCGCCGGCTGCAAGAAATGTAAGGATATTATCCATCCTGTGAGTAGCCGCGAGCAGTGTTAAAAGAAATGCCAGCGCGCAGCCGCCTAAGAAGAAAGGATTTTTCACCAGTCTGACCATATTGGCCTTATATATACGTATCATTTTTTTCTCCGTAAACTATTGAATTTCTTTTTTGTTAAATACGATTATCCCGAGTACGACCGAGATAAGGATAAGTCCGCCGCATCCGATGAAGTAAGTAAGATATGAGTAATGCGGTCTTATCGACTGATAAAGGTAGGGAACGTACTTTTCAAAAAAGCTGTAGAGTAAAAACTTAAATCCTCTTAAAGCGCAGGGGCCCGACTCGGGATAAAGTTTGTCGAGAACCTCCATCGTAAATACTTTCATCACAAACGCGAATGCAAGTCCTATCACGTATGAGATCTTCTTTCCGCCAAGGATCAGGATAAGGATCGTTGAAAAAGCTCCTATCGCCATACAGGTCATCGTATTGATGATCCAGAAATCCGCGTATTCACTGACGGTATAACTGTTAAGTCCTTCCCCGAAAATGACTCCGAGCAAAACCGTTACCAGGCAGCCGGCAAGCGAATATAAAAATCCCTGAAACATACCGCCGATAAGCGCAGACATCGCGATATCAGTTCTGCTCGTACCGGATATTATCTTGTTTCGCATGCATCCGTCCGAAAAATCACCGACCGTTATAAGCAATGTGCTTGCCGTGATCAGGAATATGGCTATCTCGGGAAAACATGTAATAAAATCATCGGAGTAGATCCCGATATGCATATATGCTCCGACTATCTTTAAGACCAGAACATTTGCCAGAAGGTATCCTGCAATGGCCGCAAACCCGATCTTTAACGCTGCGGATTTAAGGATCTTGTGAAGATCGGAATAAAGAATCCTAAACATTTGTCTCGCCTCCTAAAAGTGATAGATAGAATGCTTCAAGACTTTCATCATGTTCTTCCATGGTAATGATCCTGCATCCTGCTTTTTCGAAATCCTTTGCAAGATCCGAGAAAATGAATTCGGCATAAACATCGGCCGTTTTGTCATCGATGATCTTGTATTCGTAATCCTTCTCTTCCATGACCTTTGAAAGGATCTTGGTATCATCGACCGTCATCCTTACCGATTTGCGGCATTCCTTCTTTAATTCTTCACCGCTCATCTCACGAACCAGATGTCCTTTGTCGATAAATCCGTAATGTGTTGCGATCCTTCCGAGCTCGTCAAGGATGTGGCTTGATATTAAGAATGTGATACCGAGTTCTCTGTTTAACTTAAGGATCAGTTCTCTTATCTCGATGATGCCGTAAGGGTCGAGGCCGTTTGTCGGCTCATCAAGAACTATGAAATCGGGATTTCCGCAAAGTGCTATCGCGATACCGAGGCGCTGGCGCATACCGAGCGAAAACTTGCCGGCTTTCTTCTTTCCCGTTCCCGCAAGTCCCACAAGGTCAAGCAGCTCGTCAACCATATCAAAATCGGGGAGTCCCAAAAGGAGGCACTGCTGAATAAGGTTGTCTCTTGCCGTCATGTCTTTATAGATAGCGGGTGCTTCGACAACCGCACCCAGTCTCTTTCTCGACTCGGTTATCTTTTTATCGTCGTTTTTTATTCCCATAAGCTCAAACGAACCCGATGTCGGAGTCTGAAGACCGCAGAGAAGTCTTATCAGTGTGGTCTTGCCCGCACCGTTCTTTCCGACGAATCCGTATATCGATCCCTTGGGGATCGAAAGGTTCAGCTTGTCTAACGCTGTAAAGTTTCCGTATTTCTTACTCAGATTTTCGCATTTAAAAACGTATTCCATTTTTTTCAGCCTTTCTTTTTCTATTGCTTTTTTAGCCGTAAAAAATAATACCACTTTCCTGTCAAGAAAGCGGTATTTAAATCGTCAATATTTCGTCAAGATTCGTTAAACTTGAATCCTATTCCGTATATAGCTTCGATATGATCGATCCCGTCGATCGCCTGAAGCTTTTTTCTTATGTTGCTTATATGCTGTTTTAAAGATCTCTCAGTGCAGTCCGGAGTGTCTTCGCTTATACGATCCAAAATGGTGCTTCGCCCTACCGGTCTTCCCGAATTTGCCATCAGGACATTTAAGATCGCAGCTTCGGTTCTGGTTAGTGCTGCCTCTTCTTTCCCGATCCTTACGGATAAAAGATCGATATCAAGTTCGATCTCTCCTGCCTTTAAGATATTTTCATCCTGAGAAGATGTATTTTTTGATGCCGAGAGACGAAGGAGTGCAGAGATCCTTGCAAGAAGTTCCGATATCACGAAAGGTTTCGTAACATAGTCGCTCGCACCTTGTAAAAGAAGATTTACCTTGCTGTCGATATCGCTTTTTGCACTCATCACTATCGTGAGTATCCCTTTTAATTTGGGTAAAAGTTCCTCTCCGGAAAGTCCCGGGAGCATAAGATCTAAAAGGATCAGATCCGGTTTGTTCTTTTCAAGGACCATAAGCGCTTCTGTTCCCGAATAAGCCCTTAAGACAGCATATTCTTCCTTCTTTAAGGCTTCTTCGAGCATATCGCCGATGCTCACGTCATCTTCAATTATCATTATCGTGTATTGTCTCATGACGACTATTATAACAAATGATCTTAAAATTTGTATATTTTTTTATTTGCCTTCCGCACAGTTGACTAACACCGATTCTTCTGATACGTTTGAAGCGTAAAACAGGAAGTAAAAAAATGAACTATTATTCTTTGAATCAGTATCTAAAAGATACATTCAATACAAAAGTATATAAGATCTCGATCAACGCCGGCTTTACCTGTCCTAACCGGGACGGCACCCTCGATACAAGGGGATGCATCTTCTGCTCCGGCGAAGGCTCGGGTGATTTTTGCGAGTCTTCCCTCCTTTCCGTAACCGGGCAGATCGAACAGGGTAAAAAGCGCGTTGCCGGCAAGATCGGTGAAGACGGAAAATACATAGCCTACTTTCAGGCTTTTACCAATACCTACGCACCCGTAGAAAAGCTGCGTTCGGTATTCGAAGAAGCGATACATCATCCCGATATCGTGGCACTTTCCGTAGCCACAAGGCCTGACTGTCTTCCCGAGGATGTGCTTGATCTTCTTTCAGAGTTAAATACAAGAAAACCTGTCTGGGTTGAACTGGGTCTTCAGACCATACATGAAAGAACCGCCGAATACATAAGAAGATGTTATCCTCTGCCGGTGTACGATAAAGCAGTGAAGAACCTTAAAGCACGAAATATCAATGTGATCACTCACGTTATCCTGGGGCTTCCGGGCGAAAACGAAGAAGATATGCTTGAAACCGTTAAATATGTCTGTGACAAAGGAACGAACGGGATAAAGCTCCAGCTTTTGCATGTATTAAAAGGAACCGACCTCGCAAAAGACTTCGAAGCAGGAAAGTTTTCATGCCTTTCGATGGATGAATATATCGCACTTGTCGTTAAATGCCTGGAGATCATCCCCGAAAATATCGTGATCCACAGAATGACAGGGGACGGAGATAAAAAGATACTGATCGCACCCGAATGGAGCGGCGATAAAAAGAGGGTTTTAAACGCCCTCACAAAAGCCATCCGCGAACACTGATCTTTGCATCAAAGACATCCTGAAATGATTGTTTTAAATACCCGGATAAGGTATAATATCCCTATAGCAGAAAACATAAATGAAAGGAGATTACGGTTATGGATAAGTATGTATGTCCCTGCGGTTATGAGTATGATCCCGCTGTAGGAGATCCCGACGGAGGTATCGCTCCCGGAACAGCTTTTGAAGATATTCCCGATGACTGGGTTTGCCCCGTATGCGGAATCGGCAAAGACGGATTTGAAAAAGCATAAATAAGCAGAAAAATATAAGCGTGTCGGTTTTCCGACACGCTTATATTTATTATCGATTATATTTTAATTCTATGTCTCTCTTTAAGTAATTCCAGAAATTACCGGACATTGCAGTCATTGAAGTATCTTTATAGGATATTAAATAGTACTGAATTCTCATATCCTTATTGGCACCGGATTTGATCCTGTTATCTGCATCAAAAATGCTTGAATCAAAGTCGTTTAAGTTTGAGTGATTATACTTAAGACCTCTGGGATTCTTCTTTGTCCATGCACCGTTATAGTAATAATACGGAGCCGTATCCTTCTCTTTCATGTACAAAGCATAATATACAGTGTACTTTTCATGTTTGGATCTGTTTTTGTCTGAATTTTTTGATTTCTTGTCACAATTCGATCCGACTGCGACCATAAAAATGTAAGGAGCCTTGTCACCTTCCATATCTGCTGTTTTAAGAACTCTCTTGGCAAAATCCGTCGTTGAGATATCCATATCCGCGTTATCTCCGACAGGACCTATACCGTTCGCACTTGCAACGATCGGCTGATCCCACTGAAGTTTATCTCCCTCAAGAGCATATAATTCAGTCAGTTCGGCCTGAGTCGCCGTAAGCAGGTTTTTAGCTTCCAGAATATCCTGTTTTTCTCTCGCCCTGTCAATATATCCGATAAGTGCAGGGATAAGTATCGCTGCAAGGATCGCAAGGATAACGAGAACCACGATGAGTTCCACAAGTGTAAAAGCCTTTTTGTTTTTTTGCAACTTTTTTATATTCATTTCATTTTCTCCAAAAAAATCATCCTTTATTTATATCGGCATTTTACCGAAAAAATGAAGTGTTTAATGATGTCTTATCACTTCGAATCTCTGAAGCTTGACATCCTCGTCGGGTCTGATGCCTGCTTTCCTTTTGGCTATCGAGATCTGTTCCTCAACGGTATCCACACCATCGAGATCCGGAAGCAGAAGTCCTCTTCTGTAGCCGTTGGTAACGATAACACCGTACTTTTTCACATCAAGACAGTCGGGTGAATCTATATCCTCGGGATCTCCGAGTACATCCACCGAGATCTCAAGTGCGCTTAATTCATTCTCAGTTATCGCAGGAAATCTCGGATCCGATGTCGATGCGCTGATGGCGTTTTGGATTATCTCTTCTCCGACACAGTCTGTTGTCGCAAGGATCGTTCCGATGCATCCGCGAAGCTGTCCGTATTTATGGATCGATACGAAAGCACCCGCTCTTTTATCGGTCATATCTTTTGGAAGACCGTCGGGAAGCTTTATCTGTACGCCTGTTTTTATATATTCTTCTATCGTTTTCCTCGCAAGTCTTACATACTCGTCTGAGGTATCTTCTTTCTTAACTTTATCCACCTGAACGCTCCCTTCCTTTTCGTCAGTCGGATAAAAACTTAATATCCCGTATCCGACGCCCGTAATGTCTTCGTGTGAATAGAACGTGGGGCTTACTTTCATTCCGTCGAGAGCTCCGGCCATTATGATAAACGAACGGTGTCCGCATTCGCCCGCCTTCGAGCAGAAATCATGATCAAAATCAAAGAGTTTTTTGAAATCGGCACGGGAGCAGACATCCATCAATCTCTCATCGTATTCGGGACCTTCTTTTGCAAATCCGTAAGGACCGTATGCTTTAAGCCTGTGCGAAAGATCACCGCTTGCCACAAATACTATATTTCTGTTTAAGGCTTCCGCCGCTTCTTTTACCATCTCACCGAGTCTGTAATGAGCCTCGTAGGACTGCCCCGAAAGTCCGATACGGACGATCTTTCCGCCTTTGTATTCTTTTCTTATGAAATAAAGCGGTACCATCGTACCATGATCAAGATCGGGATCTCTTTCCGCCTTCGTTCCCGCAGGGAAGTTTTCGGCATCTGCGATCTCTTCGATCTTTTTTACAAGTTCGAAATCATACTCTTCGGAAAAAGAAACCTGAGGGGCCTGAAACATAGAAAAATCTCCGACAGCTTTTTCTCCCGGAGATATATGAAAATAGTCATAGTACATAACGGAATGCGGGCTCGAGATAACGATCGTATCAGGAGAAAGAGCGGCGATCTCTTTCGCCACTTTCTCATATGAATCGATAGTCTTTTGAACCTTTTTCTCACCGCCTCTTCCTACATCGGGAACGATAAGCGGCGGGTGAGGCACCATAAATGCTGCTAATACTGACATCTTTATTCCTGATAAAAAATCACTTAACTGGGTCTTCCCAAATAGTATCCCTGGAAAAGATCAGTTCCTATGGATACAAGGTAATTAAACTCTTCTTCTCTCTCGATTCCTTCGGCTACAACCTTGATGCCGTAATCATGAAGGATCGCGATACACTCTTTGCATTTTTTCTGCTTTTCGGGGTCCGTATCGATATCCGAGATCATGGATCTGTCGAGCTTAACTATATCGGGCTTGATGAAATCAACCTTTTCCATGTCGTTGATGCCTGCGCCGTAATCATCAAGCGAGAACAGATTGTTCATCGATCTTACGGATCTGTTCTTTTCGATCCAGTGATCAAGTGAAAAGTAAGGGTATTCAAGTATTTCGATGATCATCCTTCCGCGAATGTCATCTCCGAAATAATCCCAGAAAACCTGAGCTTCATCCGGTTCTATACAATCAGACGGGAATGAGTTGATCGCAACTCTTTCCGTGTATCCTCTCATGAAATATGCCTGCATGGCACCGAAGAATGTTGCAACTTCGATGATATGAAGCTTGTCGGCACCCTGATATTTTGCGATAAGATCGGTAACCGACAGTTCCTTGGGACGCATTAATGCTTCCCACGCATATACGGTCTTTTTGTCTTTTTCGTATATGGGCTGGAATACATAATCGATATTCAATTCGGCCAAGGCCTGCAGGATCTCTTCCGACAAAGCCAAATGCTCATAATGAATCATATTATCCCCTCGAATGCTCTGTTTCCGCTATTCTTTTTAATCATTTTCCCTAACTCTATTATAATCCGAAACATACGCTCTTTCAAATCATTTTCATCACCAAAGAAGCCTTATTCGGACTAGAGACCGACTGAAATACGCTCATATATTTATATCGGCAGATTTACTCATTTTCATTAGCCATATACACCCTGTAAATCTTGAATTTACGACCGTATTCTTCGTCTTTTCCGACATATTCTACGTCTTCAACAATATCGAGATCTTTATAGAATTTAAGAAAATCTTCTTCGGAGAAAAGAACATCACCCGCTGCATCGTAAAAAGGATACTGCCTTGCTTCTTCATACGTCATGTCATCGGGAAGGATGTAATGCTGATCGACTATCAGATAGTATTCCTTATCGGGATCGATGTCTTCGAAAACAAAGGGTACCTGAAAATTGTAATAATTTGTCGCAAAATACGCATCGGTGTTATAAAGATCCGGTGCAAAACAGGTTATTATCCAGTCGCTCCAGAGAACTATAACGCATCTGGCGTTCTGATCCAGGTCTTTAAAGGTGGTTCCTTCTTCTTCATGTTCAAAGAAATAGGCCCTGCTGTCAGGCATAAAATGTGTCACTGTCGACAGTGCAGCACTTATTACCAGCATTGCGATAACAGGCACCTTTTTATTATCAAATATAAACGAAAAGATAAAGAAAAGCGTACTTACTCCGAGTACTGCCGTCAGCGGATACAGAATGAAGATATATCTGTTTGAATATTCCTTCATAAAGAAATAACTGGTCCATTTCGTAACCGTAAGAACCGTCGCAGTAATTGTTACCAAAAGAACAACGAGTGTATACTTAAATCTCTTCCTTGAATCGATCACATTTTTGATCTTCTTTTTAAGGATCTCCAGGAATTTTAAAAACCACTTTTCACGTCTTACAAGGATCACGATCGGAGTCAGCATTATGCATATAAAAAGAAGGATCACAAGTGCCGAAACCAGATATACATTGGCATAGGAAAACGTATGGATGCCGAAAATATCCTTCGTTAAAGAGTAAATGTATAATCGTAACTCCATTGAAAACGGATAGCTTATCTCGGAAAAAGAGTGGGTTTCGTTTATCCCGCCGACCTGGGCAAATGCTTTTGGGAACAAAGCTATCGAAAGCAGTGCTGCAAAAAGCGAAGTCAGCCCGTGAATAAAGAAGACCTTAAAATGCTTTGAAAAAAGAAAATAAAGCGTATAACAAAGGGTTAAAACAAACGCTGTCATAAGGAAAAGATTAAGCGTATACGAACCCAAAAAACAGCTTATAAAAAGCGGGATCAGGTGCTTTAAGTATATCTTTTCATTCCTGGTCTCATATATCCTCTGGGAACAGTATGCAAAGATCGTGACAAACATAACGGCCAATGCATATATTCGCATATAGATCGTTATATCCATCGCTCCGACGCCGAATCCGTACAGAACAACAGCTGCGATACCAACGGGTTTATTCTCTGTGATCCTTTCGGTCATCTTGAAGATAAAGATCTCGGAAACGATAAATGCTACTATATTTATCGCAAAACAGAAATACCACGAAAAGACTCCCGGGAAAAATGAAGAGATCGTGTGCAACACCATATACTGAAACGGCGGGTTAAGGTCGTTCCATGCATTTTTTATGGTTGCGGAATAATCAAATCTGTGTTCTTTTTCTACCGATATGTATTCCAGAAAAGTCTTGGAATCGTGCCATTGATTGAAAGTAGTGTAATTATTTTCGTCAACTTCAAGGCTGCCTCCGTTAACACTGTTTGCAAAAGCATAATTCCATACTTCATCCGAATGATGGCCCTGTTTTAAAAAAGTAAAAACAAAAAAAAGAGCAATAACCTGAATTAATAATATTGCAATTAGAACAAAAGTAATTATTTTTTTGTTTTTATTCATTTTATCTGTCATTTTTGAATTCGATTTCTTTCCTGTAAATTTTTTTCGGAATCCTTCAAAACATTTAATAAACCCCGCAGGTTTAACCTGTGGGGTTTTATTAAATTATCTTTATTATTTGAGAATCTCAACTATTACCAAATCTTGTACTGAACGCCACTAGAGGGAACACTATCGACTTTTGTCCAAGATGATCCGTCATAATACATTGTTATACTGTTCTCTGTATAATAAGCTGTTCCAACAGTATAAGCTTCGTGGTTAGTAGAAACTGCTCCGCTTGCAGCATCTCCGCCCTTAGTAGAGATACCAAAGTATGTTCCGGGAACATCTGCAGTATTCTTTACTGTACTTGCTCTGCTTGTAATATCGCTGGCACTCTTGTTCTCACCATATAAACTGGAAAGTTCAGTTTGAGCAGCTGTTAAAGCAGACTTTGCATTAAGTACGTACTGTTTCTCTCTTGCTCTGTCGATGTATCCGAGTAATGCGGGTACGAGGATAGCTGCAAGAATTGCGAGGATTACGAGTACTACGATAAGTTCTACGAGTGTGAAACCTTTGTTGTTGTTTTTCTTCATGATTAATTCCTCCCTAAACATTTTTAGAACCAAATCCTGTGTGCTGTACTTTTTGATTCATTTAATCATAATGAAAAATAAGTTTTCGGTGCAAATCCTTTTTTTCATCTGATAAATATATCGGACTTTACGTCCAAAACTTAAGCACTATTTGAAAAAAGTTTCTATAAAAACGGGTGTCCCGTCTTTGTCATATCAGTCATAATAAGCTACTTTTGCGAGTTCTTCGACGGTCGTTACGCCCTGTTCGATGAGCTCTAAGCAGCTTTCTTTAAGTGTGAGCATGCCGAGTGTCTGGCGGCTGTAATCCTTGATCTCTTCTGATGTTCTGTTCTCGGAGATCATCCTTCTTACCGACTTGTCGATCGGAAGGATCTCGTGGATCGAAATACGTCCTCTGTAACCGGTGTTGTTACATTTCTGGCATCCGACTTTATGCATTACCCTCTCGTAAGGTCTGCCGAGGATGAGCTGCTCTTCCATTGTGGGAACGCCCCATTCCGCACAGTCGGGACAAACCTTTCTTACAAGTCTCTGAGCTATGATACCGACAAGCGAGTTTGCGAGCATATAAGGTTCGATACCCATATCTATAAGACGAGTAACGGATGAAGCGGCATCATTGGTATGCAGTGTCGAAAGAACCAGGTGACCGNNNNATGCGGTCTCGGCATCACGTGTTTCACCAAGCATGATTATGTCGGGGTCCTGACGTAAGAGGGCTCTTAATCCCGCCTCGAACGTTAATCCTGCAACATTGTTAACCTGCATCTGATTTAATTTCGGAAGATTCTTTTCTACAGGATCTTCGATCGTCGAGATATTAACGGCTCTCTGCGAAAGTTCGGAAAGTATCATATAAAGAGTGGTCGATTTACCGGAACCGGTAGGACCGGTAACATATATGATACCGTTCGGTGAACGAAGCATTCCGCTCACTATCTGGTAGTTCTTTTCATTCATACCGAATGTGGATGAATAATCGATCGTAGCTGCGGAAGCCAAGAGTCTTAATACGGCTTTTTCACCGTATACCGTAGGGATAACGGAAACTCTGACGTTGACCGGTGTACCTTCGATACTCGTCTTGAAATGTCCGTCCTGAGGTATTCTTCGCTCTGCGATATCAAGGTCGCCTAAGATCTTGATACGGGCGATCAGCGAATTGTGAATGTTCTTCTGGAGTGTCATGAAATCGACGATAACACCGTCCATTCTCATTCTTACCGATGTATGTTTTTCGAAAGGTTCGACGTGAATATCGGAAACGTTTGAATTGTATGCACGGACGATGAGCGAATTCAAAAGGTTGATGATAGGAGTATCGTCATCGCCCTCTTCCACGTTGACTTCGATCTCTTCGGCACCCGAAATCGAGTTCTTCGAAGCTTTGTCTGCTGCTTTCTTTGCCGAAACTTCCGAGTAGTAATAATGGATCGCATTGTCGAGCGGCTGCTTTTCGCAGAGTTCGATATGAAGATCGGTTCCCGCAACCTGTCTTACGTCCTCGATACCGTAGAAGTTCAAAGGATCGTTTGTCAGGATGAACAATACGCCGTCTTCATAATGATATGCGAGGATACCGTATTTTTCCGCTAAAGGACGGGGTATCATCTCGACCGCATTTATATCAAATGTAAGATCCGAAATATTTATGAGACGATACTGAAGCCTCTGGCCGAGAGCTTCGAGCATCTGATGCTCCGTAATGTAACCGAGTTCAATCAGAGCACCGCCCATTCGAACGCCTTCATGGCTTTTCTGGTAAGCGATGGCTTCGCCGATCTGCTCTTCGGTAACGTATCCGAATTCTTTTAAAACATCACCTATACGAATATTTCTGCTGTTTTTAATATCCATGAGTTTTCCCCTGTTTTGTTATTTGCTGTATCAATCTTTATCACACATATAAAGTTCCATGGTTATCGTAAGTGCATCCATTTCAACGACTTCGTAATCCGAAGCGAGAAGTTCGCCTGATAAAACAGTTCCTTCCTTAGTCTTCTGAACGCGGTATTTGCTCCATGCAAAAGAAGTGATTAGGATCTCTTTGTCGGAATTCATGATCTCCTCAAGGAATGCTTCGAGATTCTTCCTGTCACCGCCGAGTACCATGGTAACCTTTGCAGCATAAATATCATTGTTGACTCCGACAGTATCCGTCGCACCGAAGATATCTACCGTTTCATCCAAAACTTCGGGTTCCTCTTCTTCATCGTCCTTTTTGTTCGAGCCTGTAAGTCCGAGAAGATCGTCTTCTTCATCCGAATCCTTAAGTGCCGCTGCTGCCATCTGCGCTTCGTTTTCCCACTGGATCTGCTGATTTAAAAGATCCGAATAGATATATGCCCTTCTTGATGAAGGAGTATCGGGAATATCGATATTTAAGCTGAAAGATTCAAGATGATTCTTTATTGCCTTTCCTGTTAAAAGAAGGTCGACATCGGCTTCACTCATCCTGTCAAAGAATTTCTCTTTGTTTACAGCCATGCTCTCTTCATATTCGTCACACTGTGATTCGACGAATATAAGGTTGGATACTTTCTGCTCGTTGATGTTTCTCTTAACTTCTTCCTGATCGATCTTGTTTTCGAGTTTGACAAATGCTTTGATCTGAGGATAGATTCCCCAGTAACCGATTCCTACGATCACTACGAAAAGGAACATGAAAAGGAGAAGTCTTTTATCTTTGTTGGTAAGACTATTCTTCATCTGAATCACCTTCCCTTCCTACGCCTTCGGCAAATGTACATGTAACATTGATGCTCCATGTACCGTCCTGATTGTAATTGTAACCGGTATACTTAACACTGTTAAATATATCCCTCTCCTGAAGGCGGAATATGTATTGGTTGATAAGCTCAACGTCGGTCGCGTTTGCGGTAACGTTTACAAGTCCGTTTTCCGCATCGAAACTTCCTATCTCGATGTCCGCATATCCCTTGGCTGTTTCTTTTAAGATGTTTTCAACATCTTTTGTAAGGACGGGATATGTATTTATCGTATCAAGAACGTTCTCTATGGAATTTGCTCTCGATGCGAGCGTATCTCTTCTCTGGGAAATCGAATCAAACATCATCGCCTGCGATACTGTCGCAGGATTTTCGTTATATTCGACAAGGGCATCGTATTTGATCTGTCTTGACATTCTTAGAGCCAGGGCTCCGAGGAATAAGACGATCATAACTGCGAAAGTGATCGCAACGATGGCGATATTCTTCTTTAATTCGGGATTGACCCTGCTCTTCTTTTCTTTCTTTCCGACATTGGCAAGGAAGTTGCTTTCCTTCTGGCCGTCGGTATAAAGACCTGAGAGTGCGTAGATAACCTGCTGCGCTCTGTTGTTCTTTTCGGCATTTGGTCCGAGACCCTGATTTACGATCGCAACGGGTGCTGCGATACCGTAAGTTGAAACCAGATCATTATAATAAACGACATCGAGTTTATCCGATCCGGCTATAAGGATCCTGTCTATCTTCTGCTCGATCTTATGCGCCTGAATGAACTGGTTTAAGTTCGAAAGCGATCTTGCACAGTCATCATAATATGCACTGGTTCCGACATCGTTGAAACATCTTACCGAGTTGTAATAGTTAAATGAACCGTCAACCCATAAGATATTGGTAACGATATTTCCGTTCATTATCTGAAGGATGAAAGTCTTGAAATATCCGTTGACGGTTTTGTCGATAAGACCCAATATGCTTCCTTCCGCGGAAACCAGACTCTTTAATGTGATACCTGCTTCTTTGAAGATATCCACATAGTCTTTTATAAGGTCGTTCTCCGCCATTTCTACATAGAAATTACGAAGTTTCTTTCCTGCTTTTCCCGAAAGCGCATTGTAACAAACGATATAATCCGTACCTTCTTTTTCCATATCGGAAAGTTCACGGCTTAGATATTCGTTTGTTTTCGCTTTGGAAAGCATGGGAACTTCCACGTTTCTTCCGTGGATCTTGTTTCCTCCGACTACCAGATGGACGTCGTTCTTGGAAAGTCTGTACCTTCCCCAGGTCTCCTTAAGGAATTCAACAAATGATGAAGTGTCGGTAACGATACCGTTGATGATACTGCCTTCGGGCGCATCAAGAACGTAGGAATCCTGATAGGTTCCCTTTCTTCCCCTGCTGCCGACAACGATCTGCACTTGCTGGTTGTTCAAGTAAATACTGACGCTCACTTTTTCTCCCCCTTTTTACATGGAAGTATTGGCGATTGACTGATATGAGCCGTAGATCGGCTGAATAATCGCGATCATGATGAATCCAACGATGCATGCCATTATGACTATCATCATGGGTTCGATCATAGCAACGAGTTTTTCCGTTGCAATCTCGGAATCGTAATCCATCTGATCGGCAATCGAAACAAGCATACTGTCGAGTTCACCCGTTTCTTCTCCGACACTGACGGAAGATGTAAGTTTTTTTACGAAACCGTCTATACTGTCTATTCCGGCACTTAACGGATCACCGGAACGAACCTTTGCTATCATGTCGTCAAACTGACTTTCGATATATGTATTTCCGATAGTGGTCTTGGCTATCTGCAGACAGGTGATAATGGGAATACCTGCAGCATAAAGACTGGATAATGTTCTTGCGAATCTGGCTGTATAGATTATCTTTCTTAACTGACCGATCTTGGGAAGATGGATCTCAAGCCAGTCGATCCTGTATTTAACCGCAGGGATCGCGAAAAGGATCTTATATGCCATAAAGAGGATAACGGACGCAAATATGAGGATATACCATTTGTGCGCCACGAAATTACTGATACCCATCAGTATCCTGGTGGGCAGAGGAAGTGTTCCCATCTGAGCAAACAGATCTTCAAACTGAGGAAGAACAAATCCCATGATAACGATGACTACGAGCACTATCAGTACACCGAGGATCTTCGGGTAAGTCATTGAACTCGAGATCTTCTGATTGATCTTGTATTCCTTGCTGTAGTACTCAGCCATATTTGCAGCCGTCATGTCGAGATTACCTGTCGATTCGGCCGAACGTATCATGTTGATGAAAAGAGGAGGAAAAGTATCGCCCTCTTCTTCGAGTGCGTCGGATAAAGGCATGCCTGTTCGAACCTGCTTTAATACATCCGCATAGATCTCCCTTTCCTTCAAAGGAATGGATTCGTCATCGGATATGATCTTTAATGCTCGAACGAGTGTGACACCTGCTCCGAGAAGTTTGGACAGGTTTCTGGAAAAGTCAGAAAGTCTGTCGAATTTCATTCTCTTTAAGTGTTTTTTTCCTGCCGACTGCTCACTTGCGTCAAGAAGCATAAGACCGTCAGCCTTAAGTTTCTCATGAAGCTCGTTTTCATTGGCTGCGGCAGCCTGACCCGTTATTATTTTTCCTTCTTTGTCCTGGGCTTTATATTTGAAATTAGCCATCAGTTTTCCCCTTAATTAAGCCGTTAGCTCATCACTTTTTATTTTATCATAAAGAAGTTTGTCCCTCAATAAAACAATGCTTAATCCTTATATGTGAATATAGGCATAAGGTACTTTACTTCCCATGTTGTATTTCCGTTCTGATCATCGAATGTAACGTAGAAATTCCGGTTGTAATATATCATTCCCGTCACGCGATGTTCTTTGGTATTGTATGAAATAACTCTGTACGAACCTTCGTTATCAACAAGCTGTCTTACTCTTTCCATTACCCCGTCGGAAAGTCCGTTATACTTTGTCGGATCGTAGATGCTCTCTCCGCGCGAATAGTATTCTATCTCGGCAGTCGAAAGCGCCAGGTATACGTTTTTCGCATCCCTGAATGCATGATCGGCTTTTGTTCTGATCGTGAAGAAATAGAATATTCCGAAGCCTATGAACAAAACCAGAAGAATGATCAGAACGACCTTTAAAATATTTCCGATATTGATTTTTCCCTGTAACTTTTCTCCCATTTAATCACCCGCTTCAGTCATGATCCATCCGCTTTCGGGAGCGGAATAAACTTTTACGTACCTGCAAATGTTAAACTTTCCGTACTGATCGCTTCTAAGCGTCATATATACCGCCATTACGTTCGAAGGATAATCATCCGGATTTCCTCCATCCATTCCGTAGTTCTGGGCAACGGTCTGATTATCGCTGCTCGCAGCCTGTACGAAATCCAGTGCCTCGATATGGTATCCGTTATAAACATTTTCATCAAAGGTCCAGTAAACCGCTTCTCTGCTGTTATCGGTATTTACTTCGTCATTGATCTCGTGATAGTAGATCTTAAGTATCCCGTCAGATGCAAAAATGCTTACCCTGGTACCTGTTCTGTCGTAAAGCGTTATCGTATTGCCGTCTATATCGTCGGTGATCTGAGTAAATGAACTCTTAAAATCACCCTCATTTTTTATATAAAGATTTGATGAGGTATTCCTGCTCGAATACTCCGCACCGGAAACCTCGGATGCGATCTTGTTTGTGACTATATCGCCGATCTGTCGTGCGTAATTCTCACCTCTGACACGATAATAAAGCGTCGTGACATTCGATATTACGATCACCGATGCCGACACAAAGATTGAGAGCAGAGTAAAACTTACGATCATCTCAATGAGCGTCGTACCTTTGTTTTCTTTATTCAGTTTTCTCTTAAATAAAGATCTCATCATGGTTACTGTTTATCAAATTTAAAATTCACAACCTTGGGTGCTATCGCATTCCCGTTATTATCCTCTGTGCAGACATACGAAGTCACTTCGATACTGTTAAGATAGATCTCTGATTTTTCCATTCCGTCGGGAAGATTTCCGTCATTGATTATCGTTAAGGAAAGTGCCGCATGTTCGTAAGAATTCGTACCGTCGCTGTATTTTCCGCCAAAACCTTTTATATATCTGGCTTCTGCTGAAGTCTGCTCGTATCCACGCTTCGTAAGTAAAGCTCCGACGAAAATACGACTATGTTATAAAGAGCCGCAAGCACGATAAAAAGCACCACAAAAGAAACCAGAGTTTCCACCATGGTAGAACCTTTATGATTTATTCTTTTGTAAGGTATTACTTTCTTCCCTCGTACTTCCATGTCCATTTCTCCGTCAGATCGTCAGTAGGATTTGATTCGCTTAAATTGTTGGGATAATGTTCGCAGACATCATAAACCGAATCATTCTTAAAAAGCTTGTTAACATTTATTATCTCTTCAGGCGTATTGGTATTCTTTGCCGTCAGTCTGTATATATCTTCGGTCTCATATACCTGACCGCCCGTCTCCGCTTTTATTACAACATGAAGTCTTACTCCCTTGGGATTGCCGCCTCCGGACAACCTGTCAAACAGTGTTTTTTCGGATATTTCCGTCACCCCGTCACTCTCAAGAGGAAGAGTCCAGTACATGCATACCGTCGTTTCAGCCGGCATTCCCTCAATGTGGGGATTGTTATCAAGAGTAAAATATCTGAATGCTTTTTCCGCGGAATGATCGGCATCGTTTCCGCTCTCATCGTAATAAGGCCAGTCCTTCCATCCGTCAAAGCCCGCATAGTCGCTTTGTTCGGGAGTGTATGCAACGTTGGTTCTCACATACTTCCATATGTTGCTTGCGTTCGAAGCATTTTCATCCGTCAGTTCACCCTTTATCGCAAGGCTTAATGTATTGACGGCTTCCGAATTTCTCGAGCTCGCAAGGTTCTTATTCTGCGATGCGTAAAGGTTATAAGAAACGAGTATCAGAGAAAAAACAAACACAATAAGGATAGCCATGATAATTATGGTAAGTACCATGGCTGCACCTTTGTTATTCAGTTTGCTCTTTCTCTTTTCGTTCAAAATATGTTTCCTCTTTGATTATCCTTCATCGTTTGAGTCGCCGCCGGAATTCTGATCGGTCGGATCATTGGCGTTTTGCTGCGATGCATCCGTCTGATCGTTTGTATCACCTGCATCCTGTTCATCATTTGCTGTATTCTGAGCCGGGTCATTCGCAACATTTGAGTTATCAGTCGGAGCCGCAGGATCGTTTGCTGCATTCGAGTTATCGGTCGAAGGCGTCTGG
The DNA here is from genome assembly GCA_902790275.1 of uncultured Lachnospiraceae bacterium. Taxonomy (GTDB): domain Bacteria; phylum Bacillota; class Clostridia; order Lachnospirales; family Lachnospiraceae; genus UBA3766. Next base: position 29,765 of record CADARM010000045.1, on the reverse strand, counting down.
TCGTTCGCCGCATTCGAGTTGTCTGTCGAAGATGCAGGGTCGTTCGCTGCATTCGTGTTGTCATTCGAAGGTGCTGGATCGTTATTTATATTCGCCTGAGGCTCGTTATTTGTTCCGTTTGCATTCTGTGCTGCATCGTTTTGATCGCCTGCATTCTGATCATCATTTGCGGTATTCTGATCTGCAGCATTATCCGTATTCGCATCTGTAGAAGGTGCGGGATTTGCATTTAACAGATTTTGATCATTTCCCGCTCCGTTTGAATTGTCATTAGAAGGTGCAGGGGCAGGTGCGGGTGCAGGCTGCGGTGCAGGATTATTGTTTGTTACAAAGCTGTATACATTACCTACAAATCCGCAGTATACATTCGTTCCGTCAAATGTGTCTCCGTTTGGATGATTTGCCGGATCGTTTACCATTGCGATGAATTTATGATCAAGATCCTGAGTATTTGCATCCCATGAATTATGATTAAGAGGATTGTCAGCAAGTCCGTTTATTCCGGAGTTGAAATAATGATTCAATCTTCTGTAAGTAAGATTGTATACGCTGTTATCATTGTCTTTGTATACATACAGCTGAACGGGCCAGTGGCTGTCATCTGCAACAGCGCCGTTACCGTTCTGTCCTGCCTGAGCAGTTGCCAGACTGTCAGGTTTGCTGCCGTTGTTATAAAGATATTTTAAGACAACCATGAAGTTTGCCAGTTCGTCGTCTTCGTGCTGATTCCATTCGTCTTCCCACTCATCATAATCATCATGGTTTATTTCCATTGCAAGATAAATGGCCAGAGCCTTCTTAAGGAAATTGTTGATGGCTCTGTTCTCTTTAGTCCACTGATTCGAACTGTAACCGTTATTTCCCTGAATATCCCTGTATAATGTCTGAAGGAATGCGGCATCGGGAGAATTAGAGTTTGCAATACTCTTAATATCCAGAAATACTTTTTGCGGCTCCTCATCATAATCATAATTGATATCCTGAAGATAACTGTTTTCGTCAGTATCCAGAGTAATCTGGTTGTAATCACCTTTCTGCAGACTGCTCACTGCGATAGTATTTCCTGCTTCGGGAGTACCGCTGTCACCGTATACGAAGAAGTTTCTGACAGAAGCTTCCGTATGAGGGTATCCCGCAGAGATCGGTGTCGCATACAGACCGCCTGCTTCAAGGCAGTTAACGATGACAACTTCCGAATCATCGACTGAAGCATCATCACAGGTGATACCGCAGACTGTGCCTGCATTGTTGGTGCATTCAACCTTGCCGTAGTTTCTGCAGTAAGTATACTGTCCCAGATTGTTGGAAGATCCTGAAATGCCTGCTGCCTTTGTGTTTTCTGCGGATAAGATATGTCCCGCATTTATACAATCGTTAAATCTTAACTCATATGTTGTGACTGCGTTTTCGCCTTCGCCCGTAACAAGTTTTACATCATCTTTTGATGCCGATGTATTTGCACAGATTCCTGCAGCTGAGGAAGTACCGGTGACAGAACCGTAGTTATCACAGTATTCGATGTATGATTTACCGCCGATATTTCCTGCGATTCCGGCTGCATTTCCGCCAAGGATATCCATGTAATTGAAGCATCTTCTTATGGTTCCCGCAGTACCGCCGTTTCCGTTTTGTCCGACGATTCCGCCTATATTGCTTACATTGCTTGCGTTTACAAAACCGCCCTTCTGGTAGGAATCGCTGTAGTTGTATACGCAGACATCAGTAATGCTTCCTTCGTTTCTTCCTGCGATCAGTCCGAAATTATCAACATCGGAAACGCTTACGGCTATGCTGACACCGTACTTATTGTACTTGTCTGCTTCCGATACGCCCGATAACCGGTATCTTAAATTGCTGCTGTTGGGGTCGTTTTGTAAAAGACCGTTAACTTCGCTGTTGCAGATCGTATGGTTCGATCCGTTTATTCCGACGATGCCGCCCGCAAACTGTGCGGATGAAACCGTCACATTTTTTATAAGGTTTAATTCCTTAAGATCGATCGTCTTGTCGCTTGCGTTTTCACCGATGATGACACCGATCGCACTTCCTGATTTATTGCCTACAGTAAGCTTGATATTATCCGTATCTATTTTTGTTCCGAGCGATACCGTTCCGATATTCTTGCCGGCAAATCCGCCGAGGATCTTCTTTCCGGTAAGAGTAACATTGGATTCGATGATATTTCCCGTGCCTATCGTACCGCTGTTGATACCGCATAATCCGCCGAAGTAAACATTATTGTCGCCTGCCGACATAGTGTTTACCTTACAGTTGGTAATGGTTCCGTTATTCTGTTCCGCGATCTCGCCGAGGTATCTGCTGTTTGATTGAACAGTTCCTTTAAACGAAGCCGAATTGATCGTTACTCCCGAAGGGATAAGTCCCACTATACCGCCTGCGTAATTATATTCCGAACTTCCTGTCGCCTTAACTTTCAGGCCGTTAAGAGACACATTTTCCAGACTGAATACAGTACCCGCAGGGAAATCCTGTTTCAGATATCCGAATACGCCGCCGACATTATGTTCGCCTTCGACCGTAATGTTTTTAACCGTTATCTTTATGTCATTTACAATGTCCTGATTACCAACGACACCGCCGACTTTTTCCTTGCCTCGAACGATGATATCGACACCGTCGGCACCGAGAGTTAATCCCGCTCTGCCAAGTTCGGGCGTCTTGGTCTCTGTTGAACCTACTATGCCGCCGACTTCCGAAATACCGTATACTCTGAAGGATTTGTTTAAATTGCCCTCGTTTATCAGAACATTGCTTACACCCGCTACTCCGCCGACTTTGGTCTGGCCTAAGATTATCGCACCGTCAGGCACAACTCTGCTGACTTTGATCCTGGTAGCTTCACTCTGACTTACAACACCTGCACCGATAACACCGCCTACCGCTTTTTCACCGTATACTACAGCATTTACGGTTCCTTTGGATGTATTTGCTCCTCTGTTATTGATCAATCCGTCACCGATACCGATACCGAAGATACCGCCGACGCCCGTACCGCCGTAATATGTATCTCTTGCGAGACTGTTAACCGACAGATCGGAAGGATTAAAGCTTTCACCGAAGATCAGTTTAAGAGCAAAATCTTTGTCCGCCTGGATATTATAGACATTATTAAATGACAGACGGGAAATACCTGCTATTCCGCCAATACCCGAATCAATTTCGTTTTCAAAGATCCGAAGCTGCCAGTACTGGCCCGAAGTACCGTGATACTTTCCGTATATATTCGCATCCTGCTTGGCCATGAGTGCGTCATTACCCAGAGCACTTCTCTTTACACCAAGAATGACACCTGTATTTTTGACTTTTTCAAGTGTACCCCTGTCAACCGCATTATTAACCTGAGACGGCTGCGATCCTTCATTGACCGAAGGATGTCTGAAGTTTACGTTCTCCATCTTACAGCATCCGATTCCTGTTCCGCCTGCGAAACCTCCGACATACATGACACCTATTACGTTGGAATTATTGACAGCGTTGAATTCACTGCCTGTCAGTTCGTTTAATTTACAGAAATCATAACAGCCAAAAAGGCCGCCGACATAGTTTCTTCCGAATACGAAAGGTCTTCCGCTCTCTGTTGCGGGAACCTCGTTACCGCAATTCTCTACGATGGTAAATTTGCAGTAACCGACCAGACCGCCGACATAAAAGTCATAACAGATCCTGTCTCTTATATTTCCGGGCGCCATAACGCCGCTCTTTGAATAAAGAACATTGATCTCGGCATCGGAATAAACTCTGTATGCGTTGCAGTTTTTGATCGTTACCCGTCTGTCTTCTGCTTTTGCGGTTTCACTCCAGTCGCTTGTATAACCGCTTCCCGTATTTCTGCAGTCATAATATGTACCGTCGATAACCGTACCTGCGATTCCGCCGATATTTGTACACTGGTGGGTATCATTGGATAAATTGCAGTCATGCTTTTCAATGCCCGCAGTTCCTCTGCCGTTATCGAAAGTCTGTGTTTCCACGGAATTTTCAAACAGCTTTATAACATGATTGTATACCAGTTCATCACCGTGAACTTCACCGCATCCGATACAGTCGCTGATGACAAGAGAAGTTATTCTTGTAACCGTTCTTCCCGTCATCGAATGAGAAGAACCTGCTTTATATGTACCGTCATCGGAAAACTCGCCGTAGATGTCATAACCGTCATCATACATGACTCTTCGGAAATAATAGTTTCTCATATCATTGATCTTGTTATTTCCGGTAAGAGAAGCTTTCTGCTTGAAATCTCTTATAACATATGCTCTTCCGACGATACCGCCGATATTCTCCATACCGGTAACGGTACCGTAGTTTTCAAGGTTGGAAATGGTTACTGCTGCCGATCCCGAAGCCATTACGGTCCAGGATTCTCTTCCCAGGATTCCGCCGACATCGGTTCTTCCGTTTACCTTTGTAGCCTTGTCTCCGGTCACTTCGTTGGCTCTTGTATTTGCATCACTTAAGTTATTAACGTTTCTTAAATAAAGGTTGTTCAGATTACCGAGGTTATTGCCTGTGAAACCTCCGACCATATTGGTAAATACAAGTGTATTTGCGGTACCGACTTCTTCCATACCGATCACTCTGTGTTTATTGAGTTCAAGGTTGCAGATAGTTCCGGAATTCTCCGCGAAAAGACCGAGAGGATACAATCCCCTCATTATCTTTACAAATGTAGGATGCTTTTCTTTGCCTGTGGATGTATTGAAACGGTTGATGTTTTCCCAGTCGATATTGCCTGAGGAATAACTCGTTCCGTCGTACTCATTAAACTGTGAAACATCATTCTGAAGCCATTCCAGTCTCGAATCTTTTCCATATACGCCGTAAGCCATATTGGCCGAGAATGAGATATTCAGATTGCTGATCGCATAATATTTTCTGTTGGCCGAAGTGCATTCGTCTGCCTTGAATACATCGTTTACGCCAAGTGCTCTGAATCCCGGGAAACAGTAATCCGCTTTATTATTGGCAGGGAATCCTTTGTTGATGTATCTGTTGTTGTCGGTGCTGCCCTGGTAATTGATCCCCGATTCTTTTCCTGTTGTACCCGCTTCGAAATTAAGGCCCGATTCGGTACCGGATTTAAACGAATCAAAGAAATAATCATTGGCTGTAAATTCTGCCCAGTCTATATCATTCTTAACAATGAATTCACGGGGATAAGTCTTCTTTGCGTCTGTCTTTCTGCTTTCTTTATAGTCGGTCTCGAATCTGACATTGTATAAATGTCTCGCATTCTTTAACTCATATACATTCTTTGATCCCTGGGCATCGGATACGATAGACGCATCGCCGAATACGGGGCTTTCAAATGTACCGGTCTTTGAGAATACGGTGCTTGAATCCGATTCGAGTACTGCACCGATCTTCATGATATTATCGTTATCAAGATCAAAACCGAAACGGTAGAAACTGTAAGTATTGATAAAGCTTACTTCGGGTTTGTTCTTGTCTGCGCAAAGATATGCCTGAGCCTGTACATCGGCAGCATCCAGTACAAGAACGATCTCGTTTTTGCCCACATTGTTTCTTACGTATGCGGGAATATTCATCCTGAAGCTGCTGCCGTTATCGACATTAACGTCCTTGTAGAACATCTTGCGGACGGGATCGTTTTGAATGAGTGTCTTAAAATCATCCGATGCATAATATCCTTCAAAGAAAGATACCTTTGCCGATACGGGTTTTAATACCGCCTTGGATAAACTGTCATTGTTGATGATCGACTGATTGTTCTCGTCTTTTAACTTAAACTCGAGCGTCATTAACGGACAGTCTTCATCCATCGAATAATCATCGAGTGCCGGACATATATCGACAACATAATGATTGTCGGGACTTAAGTTTTCTTCGGTGATGACCAGATTAAATGTTTCTTTGTTTTCGAAATAGATATCTCCGAGATTCTTTGCATCACGTCCTTCGGTAGGAATGGAAAGGCTCTTTGCCGCATAATATCCGATAAGGAGTTCTCTTCTTGTATCCTCTGTTCTGTCGAGCATTCCGGTCGAATCCGAAAGAGTTGCGGGATTGTATGCAAATGAATTTACCCTGTCGGAATAACAAACGGAAAATACCTGTCTGGCCTCGGGAGAAAACTCTACCCAGATCGCACCGTTTAATACCGATTTTTCGGAGATATACGGAGCCAGAAGGTCAAATAAAAGCTTTGTTCCCTCGTTTTCAAGCTGGTCATACTGCTTGTTAAGGTATTTATCGTAATCGCCTTTGCTTGCCGAAAGATAATAGATACTTCCCTGATATTTTGATTTGTCGGATGTGGCAGGGGTATTGATCCAGATGGGAGTAGCCTTTGTATCGACTGTTGCCGAAGGCTCCCAGATATAATAACTGTCAACATCATAGGTTATCCTGCCTGACGCATTTCCTTCGAAATAACCCTGATGATCTCTGTTCGCCACAAAGAGGAGCTCTTTGTCGGAAGCATCCTTTACGGCCTTTACAGGTTTCTTGACTTTGGAATCAAAAGCATCCGTTGCATCAAGTTCCGTGAACTGATTCTGGAGTGAATAGAAAATGGTTTCCGCTGCCGTATTCTCTTTTTTGTATCGGCTCCAGTCCTGCCATGTGAGTATTCCCGCTACGCCAAGCGAGATGAATATCATCATAAGAACGAGCACGACAATAAGCTCCACCAGAGTGAAGCCTTTCTGCGTATTAAGTTTTTTAGTCTTAATCACACCCATGTCCCGTTCCTTTTATTGTTACTCTTTCAATGTGAAGTAGCCCGGATCGTCCGCGCCGCCGTCGATCTTTGCATACTTTGAACTCTTTGCATCGTCCACACCGTTGGCACTTAATTTATCGCTGTATTTTGTTCCGCTTCCGCCTTCAAGACTTGTACAGCCCGGGAACATACTCTTTTTCTGAGTAATTACAAATTTATCCGATACGTAGATCGTTTTAAGTTTCGAACAGCCGTCAAATGTTTCCTGCATATCTCCAACCACGGAAGTCGTATCCCAGTTGCTTAAATCGAGTGTTGTGATATTGCTGCAGTTCTTAAACGTCCAGCTTATGAAAGTAAGCTTGTTTGAAAGATGGATAAATCCGAAATCCTGGTCGATCTGATGGCAGTTTTCGAATGTTGTTCTCATTATGGTCACATTCTTAAGATCCCAGATCTCATCATTTCCGATCGTGATCTTCGGAAGATTTTCAAGACCTCTGAAAGTCTTGGTCATGACAGACACTTTTGCAAGATTTTCTCCATCACCCCATCCGGTAAGATCGAGCTTTGTAAGATTCTTACATCCGTGGAATGTTTCCTCAAGAGATGTGACATCTTTTAATTTCCAGCCTGAAAGATCAAGAGTTTCAATACTGCTGCAGTTATAAAATGCGAGTTTTAACGTAGTAGAATCCTTTAAATCCCAGTTGGACATATCTACCGTTCTAAGCGTGGATTTTCTTAAGCATTTAAAGGCCTCGTTGCCTGTTATCTTGACATTCGATATCTTCCAGTCGGGAACCTTAAGTACTTCCACTGCGGGTGCACTGTTAACGATCTGATTGAAATTGTTTCTGTTTGTAATGCTCCATCCGGGTAATTCTATCGTTTTAAGTTCGGTACAGCCTGTGAACATTCCGTCACATATATCGCCTGCGTTGGATGCCATGGTAAGGTTTGAAATGCTTACCTTTGTCAGTCCGGTACATCCGGTGAACATATACTTTAAGTTCTTTATGTTGGTAAACTCACATGAGGAGAAATCAACGCTGTTGTTCGTAAGGGACGTACAGTTCTCGAACATATACGAGATGTCGGCATAGTCAAAGTTCGTTCCGGATATGTTGACACTCTTTAACTGAGTGCAGCCGCCAAACATATGTCCGATATTTGAATTCGAGAAATCGGCTCCCGACAGATTAACAGTCTCAAGACCCGAACAGCCGTCAAACATCTGACGAATGTCTCTGTATGAAAAATCGATTCCCGATATATCCACGGATTTAAGATCCGTGCACTGATAGAAGAACGATATGTTGTTATTGTTCATATTGCCTGTATATTTGGACAGGCTGTCCAGGTAGAACATATTACCGAATTCAACATGATCGAGATTTGCAACCTGACTGAAGAACTTGGAAATCTTCTTGACTTTGCTTACACTGAGTCCCGTAAAATCAAAAGATTTAAGATCAGCCTGCACTATCAGGTTGGTGCTGTCCTCGGGAAGATATGCCAGATCGGCATCCGTCCACCAATAGATCGTATTGTTTTCTTTCCATGCGAAAATGTAATAGTATGTATTCTTTCCCGAGCTTGTATCCTTTAAGCTTACAACGCCTTCTTTGTCACGTACTTCTGAGATCGTGTATCTGTCGGTATCGACTTTTACTATTCCGTTTAAAGCCTCCTGAGGATCGAAGAGAGACTGGAACGCGGCTTTGGCGATATATACCTCACGATATTTGCCTGTAAAGTATCCTTCTTCGCCCTGCCATCCGTCTATCTTTGCAAACTGGAGTTTCTTGTAGTCTTCGTTGTTGTATGCGTTTTCATCGGCTTCGACTTCCGTCTTCTTGTCCGAGATCGATGTGCCTCTTCCGCCGACGATAACATCATTGCCGTTAAAGATATCATTTGCCGAAAGACCGCCTCTTACCACAAATCTCGGTGAAGCATAAATGGTCGCAAGGCAGGTCGTATCCTCAAACATGTGATCGTATTTGTTAACCCTGTTGGTCTCAAACGATGAAAGATCGAGTGTTGTAAGACTGGAATCGCCCGCAAACATGTATTCCATATCGAGAACATTGAACGTCTTAAACTTATCTATACCTTCGATGTTTTCAAGGCTTTCGCATTCATAGAACATTTTATTCATGCTGCCGACTTTGGCAGTGTCAAACGTTGCACCGAATTCGATATCGGTCAATGCGGAATGTTTTGAAGAATCAGTATTCATCGCAAACAATTCCGTCATATCGGTAACATTGCTCGTATAGAATCTGTTGAGGTTTATATCGGTTAATGCGTAACATCCGGCGAAGGTTCTCTTAAGTGTTGTCAGGTTCTTGGATGTGATGATCTTTCCGGCATCAAAAGGTGCGCTCGATGAGTTCGAAAGCGATGCGCAGTTCATGAAGGTCTCATCCATGTTCACACAGGATTCAAGGTACCAGGAGTCAATCGTGATCCCAGTTAACGATGTCGAATCCTTGAATGTCCCCTCGAGTGTCGAAACCTTTGTCATGTCCCAGCCGGTAAAATCAAGAGTATTGAATCCGCTGCCCTCCCGTCCGGTCAGCTCCTCCTCCACGGTCCTGTATCGCACCACCGGCCCGGCGATGAGCTGAGGGAAGAGCGATATGTAAAGTCCGAGATACCCGATGTATCAAATCCTGTCTGGAATGCCATGCCGTTGTCGGAAAGCGATGTACATCCGTAGAACATTTTATTGAGTGCGGTGATATTTCCTGCAAGTCCGTCGACGTCCGCGCTTGTAAGCGAAGCACAGTTTGCAAACATGAAACTTACATCGCTAAGATTGTTTGCGTTTGAGATATTGCTTACTGCCGTAACACTGCTTCCCTCAAACATGCTTCTTGCATTTGTCGTATTCTGGAAATTAAATCCGGAAAAATCAAGTTCGCTTACCTGAACGACGGAACCCGAGCACATGTTGCTGCAGTCTGCAGGCATATATACGTTTGCCGCATTGGTCCACCAGACAAGGTTGCCGTTTTCAACCCATGCATATGCATAACCGTCAAGTACCGATTCATCATCGATCCTTGTAACGGTAGGGTTGCCGTTTGCGCCGTTCCTCATAGGAACCTGGCTTAATTCCATTACATTTGACTTTGTAAGTTTGGATGCACTGTTTGCTATGGCAGCGCGGAATCTGTTTTTCGAGATATATACGGCATCTACATCCTCGGGTCCGTTGTCATGGAGCACGAGGTTGAATTCGTAGTAGTTTGCGGAAGTCGGGTTGTCGCACACAAGGCTTTTGATCTGATCGATCGTATCAAAATCACCCGTTGAATCGGAACGCCATGCGGTAACAGTGAATCTCGGATCGTAATGGATCTCGTAGTCTTTGCCGTCGACATTGAATATTCCCGACGAATATGTCGACTGCCATGAATTTCCGTCCTTCCAGAAAAGGACTCTTACAGATTCGATACCCGAATTGACATCCTTTCCGGCTTTTGTGAAATACACTCTGTTTCTTGCATTTATGTTTGTATCCGAATCAAGATCGAGATTTAAGACAACGACTTTGATCGAATCTTCTTCGGGATCTTCGTTGATATCCACATTGGGATTTGTATCAAGATATGCGGAATCCCATGAGTAAGGCCACATATAAACAGCCTTCGAATTATCCACGCTTTTGCTTGTCAATGCCCAATTCTTTGCTGCATCCCAGTCTGCGGCATCTTCTTTTTCCCATTCGCTGCCGTCATAATAAAAACAAACTCCGCCCTCAAAATAAAGTGCTTTGTCCACGGTGTACGAAGCGATATTTTCGGGAAGAGCTTTTGTGGTGCCGTCAAGGAGCTGGTTCCCGGTCCATACCATAAAGCAGGATCCGTTTACGCCTACAAGATCTTCAACGTTCTTTCTTTTGGCCGGGCTCAGCGAGCTGCTCGCATCGGAATAAAGATCCGAAAAAGCAGTCTGTGTTGCCGTAAGGCTCTTTATAGCATTGTTCTTTCTCTCATTGTTTTTGGCCAGGTCCATGAATCCCAAAAATGTGGGAACTGCTATTGCAGCAAGGATCGCAACTATTACCAAAACGACAATAAGCTCCACCAGAGTGAAGCCTTTTTTTCCTGTATTCTTTTTTAAAGCATAATTCGATGTCTGCATTTTTAAGCATTCTCCCATATATTTTTATCGGTTTTTTATGCTTTAATCTTTAGATTGTTTTCTTTATTATTATGCAAAGTTTGTCCATCATTGTTTATTATACTACTATTAGTCGGATTTTCACGCTTTTCGGATACATTTTATTGTGTTTTTATGCGTGCAGTCCGTCATCTGTCCGCATGTTTTCCTCAATCAGTTCCAAAGTGTGGAAAAATTCGGTGTTTTATATCAAAAAAAGTGTGGAAAAAACCACACTTTTTATTCAGTCGAGGATATATATCCCGCACGCCAGTATCAGTACGTCTTTTACTATGAACTGGATAAACAGGATTCCCAGTCCGACGTAGATAAGGATCAGCGGATTCAGTTTTTTGAAGCACTTTAAATTGTGCCTGTAAAGAAACGAGTTTATCACGAAGAAAAAGTACGCGAAGAATGCATAAGGCACAAACGGATGATAGTAAAAGCTTTTAAAGATATGTCCTCTGACAAAATAGTTAAAAGCTCTGGTGCCGCCGCATCCGATGCAGTAAAGACCCGTGATCTTTCTGAAGGAGCATTCGGTCATGCCGTCCGTTATCTTATTTCCGAAGACCCAGAAAAAGATCACCGCAAGAAGCAGAAAAGGCAGAATGCCTAAGCAGATGCGGTAAAGGATGAGGTAATCCCCGTCCATCTCTTTTAAGTTTTTCTTTTTGCAGTACTCGCTTAACTTTGACATTTTTCCCTGTAAACTCTTTATAAAACGTTTTCCCGTGTTATAATTATTCAGGTTACAGAACCCGAAAGAATCATTTTACGGAGGTCAGTATGTGGATTGCCGATAATTGGAAAGACTACGAAGTAATAGATACGTCCGGTGGAGAAAAACTCGAACGCTGGGGCGATTATCTGCTTGTTCGTCCCGACCCGCAGGTTATCTGGAATACTCCCAAACACAATCCCGGATGGAAAAAGTTCAACGGTCATTATCATCGCTCGAGCAAAGGCGGCGGAGAATGGGAATTTAAGAATCTTCCCGAAGAATGGAGCATCACGTACTCCGATCTTACTTTCAACTTAAAGCCTTTTGCCTTCAAGCATACGGGTCTTTTTCCCGAGCAGGCCGTTAACTGGGACTGGTTTTCGTCTATAATCAAAAACGAGATCTCTAAGAATCCCGATAAGAATTTTAAGGTACTTAACCTTTTTGCATATACAGGCGGTGCGACTCTTTCCGCTGCCGCTGCAGGTGCTCACGTAACTCATGTCGACGCATCGAAAGGTATGGTTTCATGGGCCAAGGAAAATGCGCTAGTTTCAGGTCTTGAAAACGCTCCGATAAGATGGCTTGTCGACGATTGCGTTAAATTTGTCGAAAGGGAGATCCGCCGCGGAAACAAATATGACGGGATCATCATGGATCCTCCTTCTTACGGAAGAGGTCCCAAAGGTGAGATCTGGAAGATCGAAGAAAGCGTTTTTCCTTTTATCGAACTGACAAGCAGTCTGCTCAGTGACGATGCGGCATTCTTTTTGATAAACTCGTACACTACGGGACTTCAGCCCGCAGTTCTTTCATACATGTTAAACACCTGTATAAAGAGCAGATTCGGCGGAGAAGTAATAGCCGAAGAGATCGGTCTTCCCGTATCTTCAAACGGACTCGTACTTCCCTGCGGAGCAAGCGGAAGATGGTTTAAGTGATCATTCCTTGGCGGAATAGATCGCGATATTTCCGATACGTGCATCGAGTGAATAACAGTTATTTTTCATATACTCCGAAAGGAACTGGTCCTTGTTGATCGCATTCCCGTCAACATCAAGGATGTTTCTGCAGTACTCGGTATTGACGAATATGACCGGAGTATCATCCAGTGATTCAAAATCATTTACAAAATCATTATACGAAAACGAACCGAGATTAGGCCATGTGTGAGAGATCGCGCATGGCATTTTTAATATATATTCAAGTCCCGGGATATCTCCGTAATATACGGCCTCCCTGCCCTTAAGGTTATTCTTTGTGACATACGAAGTCAGTTCTTCTATAAGCGCTGCCCTCTCGGGATTGGTATGCATTCCTGCGAGTACTTCGTTGCCTTCGATCTTTGTATGGTTGTTGTAAGGAAATCCCGAATCGCGGAAAATGAAAACGACTCCGAATATCGAGCAGTGAACCACAATGCTTATCAAAAGAAGACCCACGGTGATCCTTGTCGCAACCATAGTGTTCCTTGCTTCAAGATCGAGAAGTTCGTAGAAATTCCTTCCCTTGAAAAGTTCGTTCCAGCACATGGATAACACTGCGGGAGCGACGATAAAAAGATTGTTTATCGAAGGATAAAGCGCATTGTTGCTTCCAAGCGGCGTGATCCAGATAACGATCAGAACTGCGGCCGCGATAAGCTTATGCGTTTTATCGGTTCTTTTTCGAAGTAATGTCCACGCGGATACGACATTGCCGATCACGAAGAAAATGACCATCCAAAAATACATGGATGAGTAATCGGAATATCTTAAAGTGTAAACGTGGTTTCTGTATCCCCAGAAAAGGAAAAGTCCGTAAAGAACAAACTGTGCAACGATAGTTATGATCCTTGCGTAATGTCTTTTCATGATCGCGCTCACGGCAAAACAGATGACCGAGATCGCAATGAGGAAAATAAAGCTCTTATAGTATGTCGAATACCCCCTGATGATCGTAAATATCATTTGTGTGGGCTTGTATCCGGTGTTTTCTCCCGTCATGGAAAAGAGCGATATGATCATGTTGGGGATGGATGCAAAACCGTACTTTAATCCTATAAGGAGCACGTTGATACCAACCCCCGCAAGGAAACCTCCGACACAGATCATTGTGTCCGTTAATCCGTACAGGAATTTCTTTTTGTTTATCTTTGCATTAAGCCATACGACCAAGATCAGTGCGGCTTCGGTGATATTCGGGAAACGCACGAATACGTTGAACGCGAGGATCACTCCCGCTATCGCAAGGCCCCATCTTTTCTCTTTGTTAAGAGACTCGATTATGAAGATGATAACAAGGGTAAAAAGAAGATATGTCAGATAATTGTAAAGGATCGTCGTCGGGCACCAGAAGAGCGATATCGCAAGTAATTCACCGACAAAGAGTATCCAGCGTGTTATGTATTTTCTTAAGAAAAGATATGAACAGGCCACGCCGGCAACGGGTACCAGCGTAGTGTAAAATTTCATTCCGATCCAGGTCGAACCCATGGGAAGGATGCTGAAAAACTTTCCGAGCATATTTGCCCAGAATGTGGCGATCGTCCATGTAAGGTTCATCGAATCGAGGTTTTCGTAGTTGCCGAGACTGTACGCGGTATCGGTCAGTTCGACACCGGATGCGATATGCAGAAAGGGCAGCAAAACAAGGATCGCAAGAAAGATGCAAGCCAAGACAACAGGGTTGATTTTTTTGTTTTTATCTTTAAGTTTAGTGTTATCCATTTTGCCGATCCGAAATCATTCTTTTTCGGAATCCATTCCGATTTTCTGTCTGATGACGTACTGGGGAGAATTGTTCATGCAGATGTAAATTCTTCCGATGTACTCACCGATAAGTCCGAGCATAATCATGATCATACCGCCGATAAATACGAGCACCGACATAAGTGCTGAGAAACCTGCCTCTACAGCATCCATGAGTATGATCTTCTTTATGATCGTGTATATGCCGTATAAAAATCCTGTTCCGGCACAGAAGCATCCGATGCCGGTCGCGATCCTTAAGGGCTTTATCGAAAATGCGGTGAAACCGTTAAACCAGAGTGAAAAGAGTTTGGTAAGAGTATATCCGCTCTCTCCTACACTTCTTGCTCTGTGGTTTACTTCCACATTGGCTACATTCTTTGTTGCACGAAGAACGAGTCCGATGACATATGCATAGGACTGTTCGTATTTGAGCATATCGTCAACGACGAATCTCTTTGCGGCAAAGTAACTCGAAACTTTAAGTTCCTTGGGTTTTCCGAGCATGATCCTTGTCATGAGTTCGTTAACTTTGCTTCCGAAATTTCTGAATCCCGAATGCTGCTTTTTTCCGTAACTTGCGTAGCAGACATCGTAACCTTCTTCGAGTTTTCCGAGTAACTTTCCGACTTCGTTTGCGGGTGTCTGGCCGTCATCGTCAAGACATACGACAACGTCGCCCGACGAATGTCTCATACCTGCCATCAGGGCACAGTGCTGTCCGAAGTTTTTGGCAAGATCGATACCGAGGATATTATTGTTTTCGGCAACTATCTTTTTGATGACTTCGAATGTGTTATCCGGTGATGAATCGTTTACGAGAATGATCTCGAATTCATGTCCGATCTCTGCCATCGTGGTCTTGATCTCATCGATAACATCCGGTAATGTTTTCTCCGATCTGTAGCACGGAATTACAAAACTGATCTTCATTATTTCCTCCGATTTATCATTGCATAAAGAAAGTCAGTCCCTGCGAGAGTCTCACAAAGAAATACACACCGCAGTAAACCTGATATAAAAGCACTGCGAATGCGATGACCTCATATGCAATTCCTATCCCCGAAGCGGGGCTTTTTTCTTTTTTGGACATATCCGCTTTATCGGACATATCACAGAGTATAATCTTATTTGTAAGGGACGATACGTTTCTTGCAAAGTATATAACGCTCACAACGAAAAGAACGAAAATGCAGAAATCATATCCCCACGAAAAATTATCATCAAGTTCTCTCTGCCCGGTTTCCCTTAAAAGAATGAGTTCAAGAAAACCCACAAACCACATAGCCCAAGACAGGATGAAAAAGCGGTGAGTAAGCCCTCTCTTTTTATCCTTAAGATCCGCGATCGTATCTTTCAGTACGGGAATGAAGTTATAAAGCAGGATCATTATCGGAAAAGCCGCCGAAAGTATCATTGTGAAATACGGTTTTTCCGCTCTTAAATATACGCTGTATAAAGGATCGATTATGATGCCGTTTCCCGTACTCTCTCCGAAAAGAACGACTTCCTGAAAGAGGATAACAAGTATCGATGGGATAACCGTGAGGGCACAGACAAGTATCCTTTTAAACGGCACTCCAAGTATTGCATCGATTATAAGAAAAACCAGGGCAACAGGTGCAAAGACAAGGATGAAATTGGTCTTTACACTCGTTGTTGCGGCAAGTAAAAGCGCAAATGCGATAACGGCGCCGACACTTAACTTTTCTTTATAATTCTCCGAGATCGCAAGGAAAAGAAGAATGCAGAGAAGCGCAAAAAACTTCATCGCGATATAAGTCGAATTATGCCATATGCTTCCCGACTGATAACCTATGTATCTGTACGGCTGGATCGCCCTTATGTAAAAAGGCATCGCAAAACCGGTAAATGCAGCAAAAACAACCGCTGTTTTGGTCCCGAGTCTGTATCTTTTTAAAAGTATGTATGTAAGTGCGAGCGTACCGGCTTCAAAGATACATAAAAGGGCTGCTATCGCAAAGTGAAATCCGAAATCGTTAAGGTACGAAAAGAGTCTGAAGAATACCGCAAGCACGCTGTATCCCCATCCGTCGAGCGCCATCTCTATATGCGCAAACAAATCAGACTCGTATTTTCCCGTTACCGGATAAAGAGTCTGATTGTAATGAAGCAGTACGAGTTCAAAACAATAAAACGTAAACACAAGTGACGAGATAATGATAAAGATCGTACCCGCTATTCTTTTTGTATTATCGTTTTTCAAAATCCTTTTTCTCCAGCTCCATGAATATCACATCGCGTTTTTCGCCGTTAACCTCGATGTTCTCGATCTTTCCGTTACTGACAAAACCGGCCTTTTCATAGCTTTTTACGGCACCCGCATTGTCTTTGTAAACGCGAAGAAATATCTTTTCAAGTTTAAGTTCACAAAAAGCATACTCCAGGATAAGACGTGCGCTTTTTGTTCCGACACCTTTTCCTCTGGCGCTTTCTTCACCGATGAAGATCCCGTATTCGGCCGATCTTTCATCAGGGTCGATGTCCCTTAAATAGACGCTTCCGACACCCTTCCCGTCAAGAAGTATGATGAACTGTGCCACCTTTCCGGTCTCTACAAAGTTCTTAAGCCAGTACTCGTGACTTTCTTTCGTAAAGAGTCTCTGATCTATGAAACGGTTTCTGACAAAATCGGAATTGCGCCATCTTATAATATCTTCGGTATCGTCGTATGTAATTGGACGTATTGTTACTTCGTTAGTCATTATCTGTAAAATTCTTTAACCTTGCCGATGATGTATTCGACTTCGTCTTCCTTAAGTCCGTAGTAAAGAGGAAGTCTTACAAGTCTCTCGCTCTCTTTTGTGGTATAAACATCTTCTCCGTGGAATCTTCCGTAGATCTTTCCTGCGGGAGCATTGTGAAGAGGGATGTAATGGAATACCGCAAGGATACCGTTCTCTCCGAGGAATTTGATGAGTGCGCTTCTCTCTTCAAGATCCTTACACTTTAAGTAGAACATATGGGCATTATGCTTGCAGTCCGAAGGGATAAAAGGTCTCTCGATCCTCTCTTTGTTCTCAAGTTCTTCAAACGCATCGTTGTACATATTCCAGCTTCTCATTCTGTCGGCCGTGATCTCGTCAGCAAGCTCGAGCTGGGCATAAAGATATGCTGCGTTCATCTCACTGGGAAGATATGAAGAACCTGCATCCACCCATGTATATTTATCGATCTGTCCGCGGAAGAATTTCGCTCTGTTGGTACCTTTTTCCCTGATGATCTCCGCACGCTCGATATTATCTTTGTCTCTGATAAGAAGTGCTCCGCCTTCGCCCATCGAGAAGTTCTTGGTCTCATGGAACGAGAAACATCCGTAATCACCGAATGTTCCGAGAGCCTGTCCTTTATACTCGGACATAATGCCCTGGGCGGCATCTTCGACAACCAGAAGGTTATGTCTTTTGGCGATATCGAGGATCTTATCCATATCGCAGGATACGCCCGCATAGTGAACGGGAACGATCGCGCGTGTCTTATCGGTGATCGCATCCTCAATAAGGTTCTCGTCGATATTCATCGTATCGGGACGAACATCCACAAATACTGCCTTCGCACCTCTTAAAACAAAAGCATCGGCTGTAGATACGAATGTGTAACTCGGCATGATAACTTCATCACCGGGCTTTATATTGCAGAGGATCGCAGCCATTTCCGTTGCATGTGTGCAGGAAGTGGTAAGAAGTGCTTTTCCCGTGCCGGTCTTCTTTTCGATCCATTCGTTACACTTATGTGTAAAATCGCCGTCACCGCAGATCTTCTGATTTTCCACGGCCTGTCTTATGTATTCCATTTCTTTTCCCGTATAGGGAGGTACATTGAATCTTATCATTTTTGCTCCATTTATTTTATTTACTGTTCTTTCGGGTAAAGATACCGAACAACAGTCTTCTTACAAAATCAACGATGATACCGACGATAAATATCGTCAGAACCGTACCGATCGCATGAGGTATAAAAAGTGCTGTGGATGAAACCTTTTCAACCGCAAACCACTTCGGCCACATATACCTTAAAAGGATATGCTCATGCAAAAGATATACACCAAACGTTCCCTGCGCCGCAAAAAGAACGACTTTCGAAAGCCATGCGGGTGCGCTCTTTTCTTTGCTTTTTACCACGAATAAGAATAAGCATACGCTCGCAAAGAAAATGAAGAACGAATTGTAGGGATAGAAATTCTCCGCATATCCGCCAAGCTTTCCGATGATAAGATCCGCTATAAGCAGTCCTTTTCCGAGTACAAATGCAGCAAGGCTCGATACCGCAAAAAGCAGGAGATAAAGCCATCTTGAAAGCTTGAGATCCTCGGGATATTTTCTTATGTATGCCGCAACAAGATAGAGGCATACAAACCAGCAGATATCCATTCCTTCACGGTCTGTAAGAGGCTGCGTAAAAGGAAGGAATGTATTCCAGAGAGAAAATACCGCGATCGCCGCGATGATAATTCCCTTTAATTTTTTCTTGTCCATTGCATCTATTCCCTTGTTTAGGAAGGGGAAGAAAAGATACAAAAGAATATAAACGGTGGCAAACCAGTAATGGGTTCCGGTCACGGGCATTACGAGCGGGATAACATCATAGATCCCGTTTTCGAAATTGAATGCACCCTTTGTCACTATCGCATAGATTATCGTAATGATCCATGAATAGAAAAGGATTTGCGCCCAGAGAAGTGCCACTTTTTTAGGCTTAAACTCGGACTTCGAAAGGAAGTATCCGCTTATCAGAACATAGATGTTTACGCTTCCTATGCAGAGAGCTTCGATGATCCATGCGAGATTTCGGTTTAATCCCATCTTAAGTTCGAACTCTTTTAACACGCCTCCCTTGTCAAGGTAGTGAAGCATGATGATCATGAGCATCGCGAACACACGAAGGACTTCCATATTCAGTTGTCTCGGTTTTTCGTTACTCATATATGTTTATTTTTCTTCCTCGGATGTGATCTTCGATACGATGTATCTCGGTCTGCCCTTTACTTCCTCATAGATCCTGGAAATATAGTGACCGATGATACCGAGGCTTATCATTATGCATCCGCCTATTATAAGCAAAAGAAGGATGACCGTTGTAAATCCGTCAGCAGCAAAGTGGAGGAAATAATTTACCAGCGTTTCCACTCCGAGCGCAACCGAAAATACTATCAGAAGCATGCCCAGAACGAATACTGCTTTAAGCGGTGCAGTCGTAAAAGATGTCGTATTGGAAATTGCATATTTAACAAGTCCCGAAAACGACCATTTGCTCTTTCCTGCTTTTCTTTCGGCAACATCAAACGTAACCGATGTACTCTTAAATCCTGCCCAGAATGTGAGCGCTCGAAAGAATGTGTTTCTCTCTGGAAGATCCAGAAGCGCATTGACAACTTTTCTGTCAAGAAGCTTGAAATCGGATGTTTTGTTCATATCGATCTTCATTAAGGAACTCATTATCCCGTAGAAGATATTTGTAAAAAGTCTGTAGAAAGGACTTTCTTTTCCTCTTTTTGATTTGATGCCTTCAACTACTTCATAGCCCTCTTCCCAGAGATGATACATCTCGACAAGAGTTTTTGGAGGATGCTGAAGGTCGCAGTCGATAACGGCAACGCAGTCACCCTTTGCATAATCGAGTCCGGCAAATATGGCTGCTTCTTTTCCGAAATTTCTCGAAAACTGAATGCCGCCGATCCTCTTGTCTTCCGAAGCCAGTCTTTCGATGATGTCAAAAGTCGCATCTTTTGAGCCGTCGGAAACAAAGAGCAGATCGTAATCGATCCCTGCTTCTTTAAGAGTTTCGCCGATCACTTTCGCTGTATTGTCGATATTGTCCTCTTCATTGAATGAAGGGATTATTACTGTAAGTTTTCCCATTTTTTTTCTCCGAAACAAAGGTACACTACTCGAGTTTTATAAACATAATGCCGTTTACTATCTTTATGCTTCCCTTATCGGGGAAGGAAGTCATCTCGGCATATTCCTCGGAATAATACATATCCGTGACATAATCGCCGGTAAGGATGTTAAGTGTCGCACCGAGATAATTCTTCATGAATTCTTCGTACTGCTCTCCGCGGTAAAGCAGAAAATCACCGTCCGTTCCTCTCATCTTCTCGGTAACGTCGGCTGTAAGTTCGGTCTTCGGATAACTCGTTTTGCTGACCTCTCCGACAAGACAGATGGGTATTCCCTGATAGTATCCGTCGGTGTTTTCGATCCTGTCGAGAAGCCTTACACAGTATGCATAAGTCTTTTCGTACTGCTGCTGAAGATTGAAGTACGCGATGTTATCCATTAACAGAAAATTATAACACAATCCGGCTATCAAGACCACCGTAATGGTCTTTGCGATGTTTAACTTATCCTTGACCGTTTCAAACGCAGCAAGCGTTCTTTCGGCTATTACGACCATCGCGATGATGTATACTTCCCACTGCATTCTCATCAAAAGATGATATTCGACTTTCGATGACATCATAAGCATGATGTTGGTTCCGAAAGGCATTAATCCGATGCAGAGAAGAAGGATGAACCAGTTGTACCATTTTTTGAATGCTTTGTTTTTTGCAAAAAGAACGAAGATCGCTACGATCGCGGACGAAACGATGATACTCATTATCACCATGGTGAAAATGTTGTTTACAAAGATCCGTCCTTTAAAGATAAATGCTCCGAAATCGGTATACATATGTGCGATCCTCTCGGGGATCATCGCAGGATTGAATTTACCCATTTCGTTTATTCCCTGATATGTATCAAGTTCTTTATGCTGAACCGCAAGGCAGATTTTTAAGATACCGAAATACAGTGTTCCGCCGCCTATACCCATCATCAGGTACTTAAAGCCCTTGTTCCAGACATCGAAGATATCATCGTTGTTGATAACAGCGAATACGATATCGAAAAGACAGAGCAGGATCGTTACGGAAACATACGCCTGATACGTACCCATACTGAATGCAAGGAGCACCATTCCGGCAAAGAATCCGAATTTGTATTTTCTGCTGACATACGCCGCAAGGATGGCTAAAAGAAGTCCGAGCATATATCCGTCAACCGTGTACATATACGACATGGTCGCAGCAACTGCGGGGAATGTGGCCATTACCGCAGGTATGAGGATCAGCGAATATTTCTTTTTAACGTCAAAGAATCTTGTAACGTATACGGCACATATCGAGATAAGTATGATGGCAAGTAAACCGTTTACGAAATTCAGATCGTAAAACGTTGAGAATCCGCATGCGATCATCAGAAACCATCTTCCGCTCGTTACCATGTTCTGGTCGAAATAGAAATTGGTCATCGAATCGATATTCGGATACTTGTTCACGATCATTACCATATGCGTGATAAGTCCGATGACAAGTGCCGAAACAAATGGCACTTTGTACTGTTCTTCTTTTAACTTGGTAAATAATTTTTCCATTATTTCTTCTCTTTCACAATGTAAATAGGTCTGCCCTTTACTTCAAGGTATGTCTTGGAAATATACATACCGATGATCCCCGCACAGAAAAGCTGTATTCCGGCAAAGAATGTGATCATGCAGGCAAGCGAAGGCCAGCCGTTTACGGGATCTCCGAAAACAAGCGCTCTGACAAACAGGAAAATGAGTGCGATAAAAGCCAGTACGCAGAAGATCATTCCGACAACCGACGACCATACGAGCGGTGCGGTCGAGAAAGCAACGATGCCTTCGATCGAATACTGGAAAAGCTTAAAGAACGACCATTTCGTCTTTCCGGCGACTCTCTTTCTGTTTTCAAACGGTATCCATTTTGTATCAAATCCGACCCAGCCGAAAATACCCTTGCTGAATCTGTTGTATTCACCCATCTCAACAATGGCATCGACCATCGTTCTCTTCATGAGTCTGAAATCTCTCGCACCCGGAACCATGTCAACTTTTGCGATAACATGCATGATGAAATAAAACATATTAGCAAATGCCGATCTGATGGGCGGTTCGCCTTTTCTGTCGACTCTTCTTGTCGCAACGCAGTCATAACCTTCGTTGATTATACTGTCGTACATACCGGGAATGAGTTCGGGGGGATCCTGAAGATCCGCATCCATGATCGCAACATAGTCACCCTTCGATTCTTTAAGTCCGGCATACATTGCCGCTTCTTTTCCGAAATTCCTTGAAAAAGAAACATAATGAACGTTTGCGTCTTTTTCGGATAATTCCTTTAATACGGCAAGTGTTTTATCCTTGCTTCCGTCGTTTACGAAAAGATATTCGATCTCAAGAGGCATGTCTTTCAGTGCTTCTTTTGTCGCTTCGTAAAAAAGAGGGATAGCTTCTTCTTCGTTGTAGCAGGGTACAACAATCGTACATTTTTCCATAGTTTCTCCATTCATTATCAGAATAAAAAACTTAACTTACAGGGACTCCATCTTCATCGTGGTTTTTAAAAACTTATTGGGATTTTCCATGTGAAGAGTTACCAGATCTTTTATATCGTCATCGTATTTTTCATAGTAATACGGGTTTGTCTCAAACTCGGGGAAGCAGTCAAGCATCGCTTCCTGTAACATCTTAAGGAAGGACTGCTTTCTTTTTTTCGCGGGTGTTATCGCGATATATGTAAAGAGCGTTTTCATGTACATATCGTCTATGCATGCGCTCTCGACTTCTTCGTTTTCAGGCTTTTTGCCGAAGGAATAAAGCTCTTCATCAACGTATTCGAAGTTTTCGGCACAAAGAAGAGCAAGCCTTCCGATCCCCGATTTTTCAAAAAGAAGATTCTCCGGAAACCACAGGCCGTTTTCTTCAAAGATCTGAGTCTTATATATTTTCGATTCCATGCTTCCGGGATTGACACAAAGAAGCGCCTTTTTATCATAATCCTCCATCTGAAGGGCTTCAGAGAAGACTTCGGAATCGATATCGTTTTCTTCGGTGTTGTTCGCACACGCAACCGCATCCGCTTTGCATTCGTTCGCCTTTGCTAAAAGCTTCTTCGCAAAGCCGGGATCAAGAGTATCGCCGGCGTTTAAGAAACAGATATAGTTTCCTTCATTCTTATCGGCTTTTCTTAATCCTAAGTTATAAGCTCCGCCTTTTCCTCTTCTTTCGGATGTGTAAAAAACATTGACCTTTTCGTTCTTTTCGTATTCCGATAAAAAGGCTTTAACCTTTTCGGATACGACATCTGCACATACAAGGATCTCTGTCTTTGCATCCTTTTGGTTAAGTGCGGAATCGACGGTTTCTTTTATTCTTTTTGTATCATTGTCCGCATCACATACAGCGATTATGATGCTTAACTTTGTTTCCATTTTTGTGTTGGTCTCTTTTCTTTGTGCTTTTTTATGTCTGTGTTTTCTGTCTGTATATCCGTATTCGGACCGCTTAAGCAGCCCTGTCTGTATATCCGTCCCGCTTTCGTGGGCGGACTCTTATCTCTCTCGTGTAGCTTTGCCGTTCTCTATTCTGTATACGGCATCGCACTTTTCGATGGTCTGGAGTCTGTGAGCGATGATGATAAGCGTCTTTCTGCCGTGGAGACTGTTGACCGAATCCATGATGGCCTGCTCTGTATCACCGTCAAGCGCACTTGTAGCTTCGTCGAGAACCAGTACTTCGGGATCTTCGTAAAGAGCTCTCGCGATGCTGATACGCTGTCTCTGACCGCCGGAAAGTCTTATGCCTCTCTCGCCGATACCGGTCTCAAGGCCTTCGGGAAGACCTTTTACGAATTCATCGAGCTGGGCTTCTTTTAACACTTCCCAGATACGCGCTTCATCTATCTCTTCTTCGGGAATACCGAAGGCGACATTCTTTCTTATCGATGCATCGAGCATGAATACCGTCTGAGGGATATATCCGATATTCTTAAGCCACTTTCTGTAGTTTTCGGGATCAAGAACATCCTGTCCGTCGGCAAGTATCTCGCCGGATTCGAGTCTTAAAAGGCCGAGCATGACATCCACTATCGTGGACTTACCTGCACCCGTTGTTCCGACTATCCCGACAGCGGAACCGATGGGTATATCCATGCTGGCTTCATTGAGTACGTAAACTTCCGAATTCGGATATTTGTATTTGATGTTCTTAAGTTCGATCTTTTCTTTGACTTCAAGTTTTTCCTTGGGTCTTGCAAGAGCATCGACTCTTGAATTCTCATCCGAGATGTCATCCTGAAGATTATCGGAAACGCCCATAAAGAAAGGCTCGAAGTATGAGATATTGTTAAGGCAGTTATTGATCCTGTTGGCCGAAGGCATGAGTCGCATGATCGCGAATCCGAACACACCAATCGTGCTGACAACATCTTCGACATTGGTTCCCTGAAGATAGATGCTTATCAGATATGCAACGATACCGATGATGCAGACTACCTCGATGATAAGGCGGGGTGCATTGCTAAGGAGCGTATATTTTTGTACCGCACCGACATATCCCCTTCCGCAGTCAATGTACTGATCCACGAAGTAGTTTTCTTTTCCCCCGATCTTAACTTCCTTAATACCTGTGATAGTCTGATTGATCCACTTGAAAAGTCCTGCGTAATAATCCTGATTGTCCTTACCTGCCTTGTATAAAACGGGCTTAAGAACGATCTTTATAAGTAAAAGAGTGATGCCAAGAAGCACTGCGAGGAATGCGGTCATTAAAGGGCTCTCTTTTACGCACACAACAATAAGAGTCACAAATACTATCAATTCCGACAATAAAAGCATCAGTGACTGAATAAGCGCATACATATTGTTAACGTCGGAAGTGATGTTACGCTGAATTACCGCACTGTCCGCATTAAGGTAATACTCGTAATCCCTTCTGACATAATTCTTCATCATCCTCTCGGAAGTTCTGAACTGATTGGAATAGATGAATCTGTAAAGGATCTTCTGTTCAAGATACAAAAACAGGTTCTTAACGATAAACGCAATAATGATACTTAACATTACCGCTATCGAAAACGCCTTTTCCGAGGTAAACGGCGATATCGAATACGCCAGTGACAGATACCATTTTTCGGATATGGCGTTTGGTGAAAAAAGTACCGTTACCACAGGTATGATAAGTGCCACGGAGCATGCTTCGAGGATAGCTCCGATGAACATCAAAAATATCAAACCTGCTATCGATCTTTTCTGTTTTGCATCGAGAAGCTTTAAAAGCTTCTTAATAATCTTCATTTCCCTTTATATTTCGCTTTCATTAAAGTTATTTTTCGACGGGTTTTCCTTTAAGGAACATGATCTTGTTGTGAACCCACTTGCTTAAATGCGGGATCCTGCTTAGGATCTTTAAGTTTCTACGATCCTTAGGAGCAAGGTACCGGTTGGTCGCTATGTCCTTACGCCAGAGTTTCAATTCCTTTAATACCTTGTCTGCCACGGGATTGTTTTTCATCTTCGAAAGGGGCGTATGGAGCGTGTAATCAAGCCGTTGGTATAACTGGAACTTTCTCGCCTCTTCCTTAAGGCTCGGATACTTCTCATCCACAAGTTTTGCGACCATGTCCGAATTTTCTATCATGCAGTCATAAAAAAGGTTCTTATAGACATTTCTTGTGTTGCTTCCAAATCTAAGTATGATATTGTATCCCGTGATCTCATATGTGTATATGTGATCGAACTCCTGAAGCATATATACAAGAAGTTCGAAATCTTCGTTAAGTCTTCCTTCGTTAAACGCGAATCTTTTCATAAAATCCGCTTTGATCATCTTTGTGCAGAATGAGCTGTCGCCAAGGTGTAAAAGAAGTTCGCGTAAGTATTCTTCGGATGTTTCTTTAACGATCTTTCCGCTGTCTTTTAAGGGGCCGCTCTCCAATGTATTGTCTTCGTATCTGCATACGGCCATGCACTGTGCGACAACGGCATCGTCATGTTCTTTGAAAACCTTCATGAGATTTTCGACGATATCTTTTTCGTAGTAATCGTCCGAATCGCAGAAACAGATGTATTCGCCTTTTGCTTCTTTTATCCCGACATTTCTTGCACTCGAAGATCCGCCGTTTTCCTTGTGAAACGCTCTGACGCGGGGATCATTCTTTTCATATTCCCTGCATATCTTAAGGGAATCGTCCTTCGAGCCGTCATCTATGAGCAGTACTTCAAGATCGGAATATGTCTGCGAAAGTATCGCATCGACGCATCTTTTCAAATATGCAGTTGAGTTATATACCGGAACAATCACCGATACCAGTGAACCCATATTTTTCCCTGTCTTTGCCGTTTTCTACTGTTCTATCCCGACAATCTTTCGATACATATTTCTCTGATGGATGACCTTTGCTTCGCTTAAGGGACCCGTTGTCCAAGGCTCTATCTCGCCGCGAAGGATATCTTCCGAAAACTGTATTAGTCTTCTGGCCGCAACCATATGATTCCATTCGCACTCGAGTGTCTCGTACGCATTCTCTCCGAGAGAGAGTCTCCACTTCTGATCGTTGGTCAGTTCCTCAACGAGCGATGACATCTTGGCAAAATCTCCCGAAGGGAAGATGAGTCCATTCTGTCTGTGCTTGATAAGATACGGAACCGCTCCTGCCGCATGTGAAGCAACTACGACACATCCCGAATTCATGGCTTCGTTACAGACGGCACCCCAGCCTTCTTTATAATCACTGGTAAGAAGGAAAACATCTGCGGAATTCATTAATTCCCTGACTTCTGCGGGGCTCTTCTTTCCGAGCATTTCCACTTTATCTTCAAGCGAATTCTTTGTGATCATTCCCTCGATGTCACCCTTCATACTGCCTTCGCCGACAACCTTTATCCTGTAAGGTATTTCCTTTGATGAAAGGTGCTTTGCGAGCTTTATGATGCTTTCGGGATGCTTCCAGTCGATCATTCTTCCGGCCCAGAGGATCTCGAGTTCCTGATGGCTTCTTCTTAAGTCTCTTCTTGCTTTTCTCTCATCCTCGGAATAGGTGATAAACTCGGGGAAATAACCCCATTTAAACCTTTTTCCGCGATAAGCTCTTATGATATTAAAATCATCCGCAACATACGCTCCGGCGCAGAGAAGATAAACTTTCGCATCGGAATATCTCGTATGGTCATGATATTTTTTCTTTAATCCACGGGGCGATACGCACTTCCACTGGCCTTCCTTGTAAAGGCGCTCCGAGTATCTGATAACGGGCTTTCCTTCGTGAAGACGGTCTTCGATGATCGCTTCGTTCTCGGTACCTCCGAATACAACGATATCGGAAGTGATGATTATCTTTTTGCAGTCGTATCCGTTTTCGTAATATTTCTTAAGATACGGAAGATCGTCAAAATCCGAATCCCAGCCCATTTCAATACGCTCTTTTTCCATGGGCTCGGTCTGAATGAACGTATAATCATCCCCGAGTTTTTTGTAAAGCTCGTCACTTAACGGTTTCTGATGATGATTTATGTAATTTGAAACAAATGTTAATTTCATATTACGTTTCGTTTTCTTTCCAATGTTCTTTTGCCGGGTTATTGTTTTCCGGCGATACTCTCGTAGATCTCGAGCAGTCTCTTATAATTCGTATCGGCATTATGCGTGATGCGCGCCTTCTTTCCGGCCTTTTCGCACATGGCTTTCTGCGATTCGCTGCCGTTTTCCGCAAAGCATTTCTTCACCGCATTTACCAGTGCTTCTTCATCAAGTGAGGGATAGATAAATCCTTCTTCATCGCTTAAAAGATTTCTTACGCCACCTACGTCACTCGTGATGACGGGCATTGAAAGAAGCATCGCTTCGCCAAGCGAATTTGGTGAATTTTCCATCATCGAAGGTGAGATAAAAGCATTGCTCTTCAAGTATCTTTCCTTCATCTCGGGGGCTTTGAGCGATCCCAGGAATTCAACATTTCCTTCAAGGCCGCCTTCTTTGATGAGTCTGTTTATGTATCTCCCGTATGTTCCGATAAGTATCTTTTTCTTAAGCGAATCTTCTCCGTTTATCTTGTTTCCCGCTACGTAAAGCTTTACGTCGGGATACTCTTCTTTGATCTTCGGAAGTGCTTTTAAGAGCACGTGGAGTCCCTTGATAGGATAGTCGCCCTGGCTTGCGAAAAGCGAGAGTTTTTCGCATTTTTCAAAGTCCCAGCTGCCTTCGTAGAAATTACTCCTTAACGTTTCGTTCATGAAGTAATACTTTGCATCCGGATTATATTCGTTTGTATATTTTTTATCCCAGTCCGTTCTGCCGGTCACGTTTCCGGCAAGTTTTATCGCCTTGATCTCATTCTCGCCGCGCTTAACGAACTTTTCCTGCTGCTCTTTTATGTTGTCGCTTTTTAACATGTCGCGAAGCGTTTCTTTTTCGTAAATGTCTTTTGGCAGACCGTCAAAATAATGCTTCGCATAAACGCTGCAGAGGCCCTGGATCCCGATAAGGATCTTCTTAGGATCTTTCGCTGCTTTGCAAACCGCAAGCGTATGAGGATACTCGGTTCCGAAAATATGGATAACGTCGGGTTTAAAGTCTTCGATGATCTCTTTAAATCTTCCTTCAAGCGCTTCGTCATATACTTCGGGAGCTTTTGAATCATCCGCGTAACCGTAGGCCGTAACCTCATATTCGCCTTTGTATCTTCCGTACTCCAAGCCGCCGTTAAAAGCTATTCCGAGTTCCAGCTCTTTATCCTTTTCGGCGATGATTTTTTCCGATAATCCGGAAAGCCAGCCTTCCTTGTTCGGTATCTCGATATTTAAATGTTTTGCTATAACGGGAATGCACTGATTGCATACCCACAACACTCTCATTCGCGCTTTTTATCCTTTTCAGAGTTTTACTTTTTGCTCTTGTAAACAGTCTTCTTAAGCGAATTATAGGCACCCGCAAAGATGCTCTTCTGGGCTATCCATGTTCTCAAAGGCTGAAGCGTCAGTCGCATTATCCTCCGGTAGTGATTGGCCTTTTTCTCGCCCATGTATTTAACGACTATCTCGCGATGTTCTTCTTTGTCTCTCTTTGCATTCGACTCGGAAAAACCGCCGCCCTCGTAGGATGCTACCGTGAGGTTTAAATATGCGGGACGGATGTTTTTTACAAAAAAGCTTCGTAAGAAAAAGTCGTAATCCGCACGGATCTTATATTTGATGTCAAACCCGTCATCGTCCCAGAGTTTCCTTTCGAAGAAACAGGACTGATGATTCGGCATATGTCTGTAACATATCGACTCCGTAATCTCTTCGGGCTGACTGATTATCTGTTTTGCATTGCAAAACATCCTTTCGCAGGACTTTGACGATTATGAGATCATCGTAAAGGACGGCGGTTCGACGGATAAAAGCCTTGAAGACATCCCGAAGGATGACCGCATAAAAGTCTTTGCCGAAAAAGACGGAGGCATCTATGATGCGATGAATAAGGCCGTATCTTACGCATCGGGTGATTATGTGATCTTCATGAACTGCGGAGATTCGTTTTACGATAACGAAGTCCTTAAAAAAACAGCGAAGGTTATCGCCGAAAAACC
>CADARM010000044.1 GCA_902790275.1 uncultured Lachnospiraceae bacterium | reverse complement strand
TATGGATGATATCAACAACATCCGTCGCAAATACGAGGATAACGCTGACAAGAAGGAAGAAAACAAAGAAAATAAAGAAGCGGAAAAGAAAGAAGATAATAAAGACGATTCCGTAAAAGAAACAAAGGAAGAAACCGGTGATGAAAAAAAGTGATAACGAGTTAGAGGAATTCTCTGAAAACAAGAAAAGCATTAAAGAGTTTTTCCTCATAGCGATCCCTGTAGGTGCATTTATACTTATAGCAGTGGCGGCGCTTATTATAGGGATCGCGATTACAGAAAAGAAAAAGCATTCCGTTCCGAATGCTGAGACTGCCGGTGTGGAATCGGATATTTTACAAAGCGATAACGATAAAAACGGTGAGACAAAGGATGTGTCCGAAAACTCGGACACATCAGTTTTGTCAACCGAAGATGATCTTACATCCGGGGAAGAAAACTCTCCGGTTAATTCTGTTTTAAATACAGGTAATCTGTCACAGGAAGGAAGCGGATACGAAGGTACGAAAGGCACAGGCAAGTATAATTACGGCGAGGCCCTTCAGAAATCCCTTCTTTTTTATGAGCTGCAAAGATCAGGCGATCTTCCGGATGAGGTAAGATGCAACTGGAGAGGAGATTCCTGTCTTGAGGACGGTTCCGATGCGGGACTCGATCTTTCAGGCGGATGGTACGACGCCGGAGATAATGTAAAATTCAATCTTCCGATGTCATATACCGCTACGATGCTTGCATGGTCGGTATACGAAGACAGAGAGGCTTATGAAGAGTCGGGACAGCTTGAATATGCGCTCGGAAACATTAAATGGGCAAATGATTATTTCATCAAATGTCACCCTTCGGATGAAGTTTATTATTATCAGGTCGGTGACGGAAATGCAGACCATGGCTGGTGGGGAAGTGCAGAGGTTGTAGACGTAAGAATGGACAGACCTTCATACTGCGTTACAAAGCAGAACCCCGGTTCGGCCGTGTGCGGTGAGACAGCAGCTTCTCTTGCGGCATGTTCGATCGTATTTAAGGATACTGATAAAGAATACAGTGATCTTTGCTTAAAGCATGCAAAGAGCTTATATAAATTTGCTCGTGATACAAGATCCGATGCGGGATATACCGCAGCCAACGGATTCTACAATTCATGGAGCGGATACAACGATGAACTTGCATGGTCCGGTGCATGGCTTTATATGGCTACAGGTGATGAAACATATTTAAGCAATGCAAAAGAAGACTATGCAAAATCCGACAGAAACCACAAATGGGCTATGTGCTGGGATGATGTCCATATCGGAGCGGCACTTCTTTTAGCAAGAAATGCAACTCCCGAAGAAACAATGTATGCAAGTGATCTTGAGAAGCATCTCGACTGGTGGACCACAGGTGTAAACGGAGAGAGGATAACATATACACCGAAAGGCCTTGCATGGCTTGATTCATGGGGATCGTTAAGATATGCGACAACTACAGGTTATATTGCATCCATATATGCAGAATCCGACGGATGTACGCCGGAAAAGAAAAAGATCTACGAAGATTTTGCTCTTTCTCAAGCAGGATATGCTTTGGGTGATACCGGAAGATCTTTTGAAATAGGATTCGGCAAGGATTCTCCGAAGAATCCCCATCACAGGACCGCACAGGGTTCATACTGCGACAACATGAACGAACCGGGCGAGGCAAGACATATCTTATACGGTGCGCTTGTCGGAGGACCCGATGCTTCGGACGGATATACCGATACCGTTACGGATTACACGGTTAACGAAGTTGCCTGCGATTATAATGCGGGATTTACAGGCCTTCTTGCACATCTTTATTCGAAGTACAAAGGGCAGACGATAAAAGATTTCGGTGCCGTGGAAACACCCGGACTTGAAATATATGCCGACGGTTCGATCAATGTTTCGGGCGATGATTTTATAGAGATCAAAGCTATCGTATACAATATGACGGGATGGCCCGCAAGAGTACCTGACAACATTGAATTAAGATATTTTGTGGATCTTTCAGAGGTCGTTAAAGCCGGCGGAAGTGCATCGGATATAGAAGTTACCACCAACTACATGCAGTCGGGAAGATGCGACGGACTGAAAGCATGGGATGAGTCAAAGAACATCTACTATGTATCAGTGGTATTTGACGATAAATCCCTTTATCCCGGCGGACAGTCGGATTATAAAAAAGAGATCCAGGTAAGGATCCGTAATACCAAGGGCGTATGGGACGATTCAAACGATCCTTCGTTTAAGGGTCTTTCGAACGGAAATACCGTACAGGCTGACAATATGGCCGTATACGAAGACGGGATCCTTGTTTTCGGTACAACACCTCCAAGCGGTGACAAAGCGGGTGAGTCCGTAGTTCCCGCAAAAGACAATGCCGCAAACAACAGTAACGCTAATAACAACAGCAACAATAATAACAATAATAATAGTAATAACAACAATAACAATTCGGTTTCTCCCACAACCGTGGATTCCGGTAACGAAAATGTTAAAGTAAAGGTTGATTATACGGGAGACGGAAAGAACAGTGTTTCGGGAACGATCGAGATAACCAACAATTCGGACACTGCCATCGATCTTAGTAAGACGGATATCACATATTACTTTACGGCGGATAATAAGTCTGCGTTCACTTTTGAAAACTATCATTCGGCCGTGAATGCCAAGGACGGAGCTTATACGGCATTAAATAACGTAGGCGGAAGCATTTCGGATGCTTCGGGTACCGACTGCGATAAAAAATGTGTGATCACGATAAAAGATTCGATCTCTTTGAAAAAGGGAGATACTTTTACGTTAAGTTTTACTATTCATCCTTCGGACTGGAGCAACATCAATATCAAAAACGATTATTCCTATAAAAACGATGACGGAATAGTGGTTAAAAGCAACGGAAATGTAATATTCGGAACCGAACCGAAATAAAAATAAAAATATTCCCATAAAAAGATAAGGCTTATTCGTATCTTAAGTGGAGTTAGGAGGAAGCTTGACTCAGGAGAAGTTTGCGGACTGTATCAACAGGATAAAGAACAAAGACAAGTCGGGACTCAAAGACATATATGATGAGTATCTCGGATATATTTATCCTATTATATACGGTATCGTTAATCAAAAAGAAAATGCGGAAGACGTGACGCAGGATTTTTTTGTGAAGCTTTATTCCATGGCGGAAACAATGGAATTAAAGGATTCGCATAAAACATTCCTCGCTACGATTGCCAGAAACATGGCAATAGATTTCGTAAGAAAGAATTCGCGTTCCATAGCTGTCGATGATTTCGTGGAGGAAGGCATCGAGCCCGTATCAAACGACAAGGTGGAAGAAGCGGTAATAGGTGATATGACGGTTACCGAAGCACTGGCGACGCTTTCGGAAAAGGAAAGGACGGTTGTCAGTATGAAGATTCTTTCGGATATGACATTCAATGAAATATCGGAAGCTTTGCAGATACCTATGGGAACGGTTACCTGGCGGTATCAGGAAGCTATCAAAAAATTAAGGAGGTTGGGCTATGAATAAAGATCTTTCAAAAGAATATAAAGAAGCCGTGATGAATGATTTGCCCGATCTCTGGGGTAAGATCGAAGCGGCTATCGATGCTGAAGAAAAAGACAACAAAACCGTTACCGAAACGGCTGATATCAAAGAAAAACCTGCGAATCTGACACTTGTTTCAAATAATACGGATGAACCTGTATTTAAGGAAACGGAGCCTGTAGCACAGGTTAAAAAGAAAAAGAAGAAAATACCGGCATGGGTACTGATCTCGATACCTTCGGCTGCGATCCTTCTTATAGCTGTTGTTCCGCTTATGTTTTTCGGAGCTGCGATCGGACTAGGCAAATCGGCAACGAATGCTATGTATGATGCCGCTCCCACATCTGAAGCTGCTGCGGATTGCGCTTCCTATGAAGAGGCATCTTATGATTATATCGATGCTGCTGTCGGTGATGTAGCCGAAGCGGAAGATGATTCCGATACGAAAAACTATGCTACCTCCGAGTTTAATTACAAAGGCGAAAATGTAAATCTTGACAGAGATTTCACATTGGGAGAGCAGGTGGACGGAAACAGTCTTGCTCCTACGCCGGGAGAAGCTGAAGAAGATGGTGCGACAGTTACCGCAAGTGAGGCAAACGGAAACGAAGATATCGTTGAAAGCGATCATGAAACGGCTATAGCAAGTGTTCTTCTAATTACGGAAGACGAAAACGGAGAAAAGCTTGCTTATGTATGCGTACATGAAGTCCTCGGAGACGAGAGATTAACATGCGATGATTTTAAGGGATTTGAAGCCGGAGATTCATTTGATGCCTATATCGATCCCAAATCGGATATTACGGAAGGCAAGAAATACGAAGTTGTTATCAGTTTCCATCCCGAAATTGAAGGTGCTTACATGATCAAAGCGATCGATGAGATCGGCACCAACGACTGAATTTGTTTTTCACCAGACATTATTATATAATCTAACAAGTGTGTTAAAACACACATGTATAAGCTTTCGGAGGAAACAATGAACAAAAATATATTTGCTAAAAGGTTACTGTGCTTTTTGTTGGTGGGAGTGTTGCTTGCAATACTTCCCGCTAACTATGTTTACGCGAAAAATAAAAACTACGAGTTCACGGTAAA
Organism: uncultured Lachnospiraceae bacterium; assembly: GCA_902790275.1. Lineage (GTDB taxonomy): Bacteria > Bacillota > Clostridia > Lachnospirales > Lachnospiraceae > UBA3766. The sequence goes on along the minus strand of CADARM010000044.1, from coordinate 17,088 downwards.
TCTTTCCGCCGGATACAACCAGAAGATACTGGTCGGATACGGTGCACCCGTTTCCATAAATGTTGAGAACAATAATACATCCAATTTCGAAGGATACATTCAGCTTATCGTTCCCAATACAGGAAACAACAATATCCTTTATGAGGAAGAGATCGCTTTAGGGGCAAACGAAAAGAAGACTGTACAGATGGTAGTGGGAATTCCCGTTCCCATGGAGTTTGTTAATGTCAGAATGACAGACAAGAAACATCGTGTAGTTTGGGAAGAACTTCAGAAAGTAGTTGTTTCGAGAAATAAAAACGATATCAGGATCGGTGTTCTTTCCGATGATTTTACAGCTCTTTCCTATATGGACAGAGTTCATTTTCTTTCAGACGATACAAAGAGCACATCTTTGATCGAGTTATCCGCAGCGGATTTTCCTACTGATTATTATTCCTTGCAGATGCTTGATGTCATCCTTATTTCGGACTTTTCCACGGACCTGCTTACAAAAGAGCAGCTTCGTGCTCTTTCGTTATGGCTTTCAAAGGGCGGATTCCTTATCATCGGTACCGGTTCCACAGCCAATAAAACTCTTTCCGGATTAAAAGGAAATATCTTAAACGAGAATGTTACATCAACTGTTACAAGAAGAACAACGCTCGGTCTGGAAGATGAAGATTACGCATATCTTTCTGCGATCTTTGCTTACAATTCAAACAATAATTACAATGTCGATGACGATTTTTACGACAGTTATTATTACTATAATTTTTATGACTATACGGATTCGTCATATTATGCGGATTACGACAAAGACGGCTTGAACGATTATATTTACGGTTACGGCGGTCATTTCGATGAAGACGGCAACTTTTATGATGCATACGGTAACGAGATAGATCCTTCAAATGTTTATCTTTTTGAGGATTCCGCTTTCTATACTGATCCCGACGGATCATATCATTATAAGTATTATGATGAAAGATACGGATATGTGTCAGAGACTCTTGAAGAAGTATTGGATCAGTACTACGGCTATGACGAAGAAGGATTGTTTGACGTAGCATTTACAGAGTACTGCAATCTTCTCGGATTCGATCCCAAATGGTATATCGCAGAGCAGGAGCCTTACTTAAGTGATGAAGATGAACTGGATGATTATTTCGAAGCTTACTTCGGAGATGATTACAGAGAATTCTTAAGACATTATGCATATCTTTACTTAAATTACATTTATACAGGATACGATATGAGACCCGATCTTAAAGCAGCAGGCGGTGTTCTGATCTCGGATTCGTACAATAAGCTGGATGTCGACTGCGCAGGACTTGATGAAACTTTAAGCAGTCAGTATGACGAGTTATTGTATGCAGATGATGATCTTACAACGGATTTCCCGATCGCGAAGATCATAAACAGCGGAGAGGGTGCGATCGCACTTTGTGCTTTTGACTTTACAAAGAATCCCATACCCAAGAATGCATATTCGGGTGAATTCGTCAGAAATCTCATCGAGAGATATAAGGGAGCTGAACTGATCCAGGAAGCAAGTGATTATGAAAAGAGTGCAACTTCTTCCTATTTTTACACAAACAGCCCCAAATACAATGAAAAACAGCTTGTCAAGGCGGCAGGTTCCGCACCCGTACCTCCCGTGCTGATATATGCACTGGCCATTCTTCTTTATCTTATAGCAATACTTGTTTTATATCTTGTTATGCTTAAAAAGAAAAAGACATGGAACCTCTGGGTCATTTATCCCTGCCTTGCAGTCGGAGTAGCAGTGGTCATTTTCTGTTTCGGTTTCTCGAGCAGAGTGTTAAGACTTAACATCAATGTGATCACGCTTATGTTTCCCGGCGAGTTTATGACCAACGAAGTTGATTATGTGAATGCAGTCGTTCCCAAATCAAAAGAGTATACGATCGACTTCTCGGATGAAGTAGAAGTGGATCCCAACTATACGCTTGAATCGGGTTCGTTCTATACATCCGATGTTGATTATTCGACATATACCGTAAGATACAAAACGGAATACAATCATTTCCAGAGTATCTTAACGAATAAGGTAGCCCTTGAAAGCCAGCCTTACAAAGCAGAAGCGGCATATGTTACACAGGGCGGTCTGGAAGTATCGCTTCTTTCCGATTACACTATCGGCGGCAAAGATGCAAACAATATAAGAGTAACAAACAATTATTCAACCGCTTTGGAAGATGTTATCGTTCAGGTCTATACGGATACCGAAGGTTTTAAGGATTACTATTTCAAAGAGATTAAAGCCGGTGATTCCGTTGTGGCCAATACCGGAGATTTTATCGATGATTCACAGAAGCCGAGTTACTATTCAGGATATTACTATTCTTCCAAGTATTACAACAATGTGACGAAGCATTACAAGTCACACAAATCGGCTGATATCGTACTCGGATTTGCACTGGGCAATCTTTACAGAGGCTTTGACAAAACAATGAAGAGAGCTTCGGTAGTAGAATACTGCGAAGAAGAATACAGTCCCGACAGCGATCATGTATTTGTTCTGGCATTCCCCAAATCCGATATCGGATCGGAAGTTATCCAGACCAAGAAATGCAGATTGTCACGTACGGAAGCGATCGTTATATTTAAGGATTACACAGAGCTTCCCGTTAAACACCAGTAATTAGCAGAAAGAACAGAGAGTCCCGATATGATAGAGATTAAACATTTATACAAAAGATACGGAAGATTCCTTGCACTTAACGATTTTTCGTTAAATGTCGGAAACGGCGAACTTTTCGGATTTGTAGGTTCAAACGGTGCAGGTAAAACAACGACTATGAGGATCTGTGTGGGCCTTTTAAAAGCCGATGGCGGAGAAGTTCTGATCGACGGCGAACAGATGCTTAAGAATCACAGAAGACTTGCGGATAAAGTCGGATACGTTCCCGATTATTTCGGAGTATATAAAAGCCTTTCCGCATCCGAATACCTTCACTTCTTTGCAAGTGCTTACGGAATCTACGGAAAAGAAGCAGACAGACTTACGGATGAGCTTTTGGATCTCGTTAACTTATCTCATAAAAAAGATACAGACGTTAACGGATTAAGCCGAGGCATGAAGCAGAGATTATGTCTTGCCAGAGGTATGGTACATAATCCCGATATCATGAATTAAAGGAAATCTTAAAGAACCTTTCCGCAATGGGAAAAACGATCATCATAAGTTCGCACATCCTTCCCGAACTCGCAGAGATGTGTACTTCGGTAGGTATCATAGACAAAGGCCACCTTGTATTGCAGGGAAGCATTGAGGAGATTCACCGTGCGGCAGCGATGTCCTCACCTTTGAATCTTGTCGTAAACGAAGAACAGATAGACGATGTATTCACGATCCTTCAGTCAAATCCTTATGTACAAAAGGTTACGGCGAGAGGCAACATCTTAAAGATCGTATTTACCGGATCAAAAGAAGACGAAGGACAGATGCTGGCAACACTTATTCAGTCAAACATTGCAGTCAGCAGCTTCTATCGTGAAGAAGGATCTTTGGAAAGTCTGTTTATGCAGATCGTAGGCAGCGACGGTAAAGAACCTGCAAAAAGGAGATAAGATGAGCGAAACTAAAATAAAGACAAAAAAGAATAAAAGAAATGCCGTTTTATATAAAGAAATGACACTCGACATGAAACGTCCCAAGATACTCATTATCGCACTTCTTCTTAATGTGTTTCTTGCTCCGATCGCGGTGTGCTTTTTCATAGGTATAATGATCGCAGCAATGAACGGACTATGTTCGTATCGTGTACTTGCGTGGTATCTTATCGTAATGGTTTACGTGGAAGCCTTTATACTTCTTTTTGTAACACCTGCGATCACCGCCGGAAGCGTGTCGCTTGAAAAAGAGAGGCAGACACTGGATGTACTTCTTACAACAAGAATGACACCGTGGGAAATTATCAAAGGAAAGTACGGATCTGATTTTATTTTACTTGCTTTTATGGTTATTTCCACATTTCCGCTCCTCTCAATCGTATTTATATATGGAGGCATATCTTTCTTACAGTTGTTATACATCGGAGTTGTGCTGATCGTATTCATAGGATTTATCTCATGCTTCGGAGTTTTCTTCTCGGCATTGACAAAAAATACGATCCTTTCGGTAATACTGACATATCTGTTTTTGATGATCTACTTAAGCGTAACATTTATGCTCCCCATCATTCTTTTGACGGTTGTAGCAGCTATAAACGATGCGCTTTACTATGATACACAGTTATTTGCGTTTATTACCGATCCGAATTTTATAAACGGTGATCTTCTGATAATGCTCGGTACTCCGAATCCCATCTATATGATCTATGATGTGATCGGAAATACTATCGGTTATAATATTGAAGACGTTTCGGTAAGGGGTATGATCTCGATAGCGAACACATTGCCTCATATTACCGAGAAAAACCTGCTTTTGAAAGCATGGACACCCATCAGTATGGTTGAGATGATACTTATGTCTCTCGGACTTTTAAGATTGTCAGCGGTTCTTCTTAATCCTATAAAAGGAAAACAGAAACCGATCAACAATAGAAAGAAAAACAATAAACAACCCGTTAGGAAAGTTGAGAACGGGGTACAAACGTAAAGGTTAAAAAGGTGAGCGTATGGATGCTGACAAATTAATCGAAAAAGTAGTTAAAAATGCAAGAAAAAGACTTTGCAGGATCAAGTTTTACAAGGGACTTTTACTGTTCCTCATCATCGGTCTTTCACTGTGGGGAATAATGCAGCTGATCTCCCTGATAGTACCTTTTTACAGTGCTACGATCATAGGGATCGGACTTTGCATATTAACGGTCATTGTCGGTATTGTAATAACGATTGTCCGTTATCCTTCAATGAAGGAAGCAGCTCTTAAACTTGACTCAAAAGGATTTAAGGAAAGAGTTACCACATCGATGGAATTAAAGGGTAAAAAAGATATCTTTTCCACGATGCAGAAGAACGATACTCTGGAGAAGACAGCAGGTATATCCATGAGAAAAGTTTTCCCCATGAGAATAAACAAGTTATTGTTCTTATTCCTTTTCTTAAGTGCAATGTTCGTTTTGACAACGGCTATGATACCGGCGAAAACAAAAGAGATCGCAATCGAAAATCATATCCTTGAGGAAGAGAAAAAGAGTGCAGAGGAAGAACTGGAAGAACTTGTTGCCGAGATCAAGGAAACTCACGATCTGAGTGTGGAAGATATTCAGAAGCTTGACGAGATGCTTGAAGAGGCCAAAGAGGAATTAAAGGAAAGCGAAAATTCCACAGAGGTCGACAAAGTTAAAGAGCGTTTCGAGAACAAGATCTACGATTACATCGGAGAAGAGATGCCGAACCAGTACAAGAGAGAAGCGGAAGCGATCCAGAATGCTCTTGATTCGGTTAAGAACGACGATCTAAGTGTTAAAGATCAGGAAGAGATCGCAAAAGAACTTGAAGAACTCGCAAAGAAAAATCAGGACGAGGAACTTCAGAAGACAGCAGAGCAGATGCAGCAGGAGCTTGAAGAAAACGGCGAGATCTCAAACGAGACAGCGGATCAGGCTCAGCAGCAGCTTAATCCTTATATAAACAACCAGCCCGGTGTTCCCAATCAGAACGCACCCGGAGGCCAGCAGAACCAGCAGGGACAGCAGGGACAGCAGGGCCAGCAGGGACAGCAAGGCCAGCAGGGACAGCAAGGCCAGCAGGGCCAGCAAGGTCAGCAGGGCCAGCAAGGACAGCAGGGCCAGCAGGGACAGCAGGGCCAGCAAGGTCAGCAGGGTCAGCAAGGACAGCAAGGCCAGCAGGGCCAGCAAGGACAGCAAGGCCAGCAGGGACAGCAGGGCCAGCAAGGACAGCAAGGCCAGCAGGGCCAGCAAGGTCAGCAGGGTCAGCAGGGCCAGCAGGGACAGCAAGGCCAGCAGGGTCAGCAGGGTCAGCAGGGTCAGCAAGGCCAGCAGGGCCAGCAGGGACAGCAAGGTCAGCAGGGCCAGCAGGGTCAGCAAGGCCAGCAGGGCCAGCAGGGTCAGCAGGGTCAGCAAGGCCAGCAGGGCCAGCAGGGTCAGCAAGGTCAGCAGGGTCAGCAAGGCGAAGGCGGTGATCAGGGCCAGCAGGGTCAGCAGAACGGCGGCGGAGGCGGAACCGGCTGGGATACAGGTTCCAAGGTCGGCAACGAAGAGAACTTCGTAGGCGAAGACGGCAATGAAACATTGATGATCCCCGATGACTGGGATCCCAACGAATACCTTACAGGCCAGGCCAACAAAGACGGCGAATCCAAGATGTCTCAATCCGATAATGCAAAGACATGGTCGGGTGAGAAAAAGAATTATAACGAAGTGGTCGGTGATTATACAAAACAGGCTTATGACAATATGAACCAGAGCCAGATCCCCGATACCATGAAAGATCTGGTTAAAGATTATTTCTCGGATTTAAATTAATTACGATATCGAAAGGAAAACAAAATGAACGCAAGTGAACAGGAATTGAAGATAATGATCGCAAAAATGAACGATGCCGAAAATGAGATCGGCAAAGCGATCATTGGTCAGAAAGAAGTGATCAGACAGGTTTTACTGTCACTTATCGCAGGTGGTAACGTTCTTCTCGAAGGTGTTCCCGGACTTGGTAAGACACAGCTGGTAAAGGCACTTTCTCAGGTATGTGATCTTGAATTCTCCAGAATTCAGTTTACACCCGACCTTATGCCTGCCGATGTTACAGGTACAGACATCATCGTAAAGAAAGAAGGAAGAAACGAATTCGAGTTCCAGGCAGGACCCGTTTTTGCAAACCTTCTTCTCGCGGATGAAATTAACCGTGCCACACCCAAGACACAGTCGGCACTTTTGGAAGCCATGCAGGAACATACTGTAACCGTAGGTAACAATACGTATCCTTTGCCTGAACCTTTCATGGTACTTGCTACACAGAACCCTATCGAGAACGAAGGTACATATCCTCTTCCCGAGGCTCAGCTTGACCGTTTCCTTTTTAAGATACAGGTTGATTTCCCTACATTTGCGGAATTAAAGAAGATCATGGATATCACCGTTACCAACAATCAGGTTGAGTTAAATGCTATCCTTTCCGGTGATGACATCATGAACATCAGACAGTATGTTAATGAGATCCCCATGGCTGAGGAAGTTGAAGCTTTTGCACTTCGTCTTGTTATCGGTACTCATCCCGAGGTTCCCGGTGCGAACGAGATCGCAAAGAAATACATTGCATGCGGTGCATCGCCCAGAGCTGCTCAGGCAATATTCAAGACAGCAAAGGCTAAAGCAATGCTCGAAGGAAGATACAATGTATCTTTTGCGGATGTTGAGAGCGTGGCTCTTCCCGCACTTCGTCACAGAGTAACACTTTCTTTCGAAGCTTTGGCAGAGGGCATTACCACAGACCAGATCGTAAAGAAGATTATATCCAGTATTCCCAAGGAATAAATAAATGGAACAGATATTTAACAGCGAATTTTATGAAAAATTGCATACGCTTCGCATGAGTATCGCCTTGACCATCGCCAGCGGACAGGCCGGAGGACGAAAGAGTAATTCCAAAGGTAACAGCGTTGAATTCTCCGATTTCAGGGAATACATGCTCGGTGATGATATTCGAAGGATCGACTGGAATGCATACGGTCGTTTCGACAGACTTTTCGTAAAACTGTTCATGGAAGAAAAAGAAGGTGTTTTCCAGATCTTTCTTGACTGCAGCGAATCGATGAAATTCGGCGAAAAATCCAAGGAAGTCTGCGCCAAGAGAATAGCAGGTGCATTAAGTTACATCGTGCTTGAAAACGGTGACAGACTTTACATCAACACTCTTAAGGATGACCATGTTCTGACAGCCGGAAGTTACTCCGGAATGCAGGCATTCATCAGATGTATAAAGTTCCTTGAAGAAGCTCCGATGGGCGGCTCGAACGATCTTTTTAAGAGCGTAAAAGAAAAAGAGTTTAAAAACAGGGGTCTGTCATTCCTTATTACAGACGGATACACAGACGACCTTGACGATACGATAAAGTATCTTAAATACAAAAAACAGGACGTGGTCCTTATTCACGTACTCTCGGAAGAAGAACTTAATCCGAGATACGAAGGAACGCTTAATCTTGTGGATTCCGAAGACAACGGAGATCTGAGAGTCTCATTTAACGCTACGGCGATCAAAACGTATAAGGAATCGTTAAACAGATTCCTTACGGAAACAGAGAATCTCTGCAAGAAATATTCGGTAACATATATCCGCGTTAACGCGTCCGATTCATGCGACAGTTTATTCTTCTCGTCGCTTGCTAAATTGGCTAAAAAGGTTTAGGAAAAGATAAATGAAATTCACTCATTTATGGCCGCTGGCGTTTGTTATCCTTGTTCCCGTCATCATAATCATGTACATGATGAAGCAGAAGGCAAAGGAACAGAAGGTATCATCCCTCTATCTCTGGAGTGAGATGATAAAGAACGACAGAGCCAATACACCATGGGAAAAATTAAAAAAGAACTGGCTTATGATCTTACAGATTATAACGCTCCTTGTGCTCATCGCAGCACTTACGAGCCCTTATTTTCTGTCAGGTCTTGTTTCTTCGGGTAAAGCCTGCATCGTCATCGATACATCCGCAAGTATGGGATTTATGTATGATGAAGATCAGACAAGATTTGAAAAGGCCAAAGAAGAAGCGGCAAGTTATGTCAGAAAACTTAAAAACGGAACAGAGATCTCTCTGATCACTTCGGATAAGAATGCGATCCTTCTTGCAGGTAAATCACAGAACAAGAACGAGATCATCGAGCAGATAAAGAATCTTGAAGTATCAACTTATCCGGGAGATGCATCGGAAGGCGTATCCATGGCAAAGTCGCTGGCACTTGATTCAAAGGGCCTTCAGACACTTGTTATCACGGATTCGAATATCGACGTTGAAAATCTCGATGCAATGGTAGTAGATGTTTACTCGGATGTGGATAATGTGGCTGTCGAATATGTAAGTCACGGCTTCAAGGGAAGCGAACTCGACGTACTCGTTAAAGTAACGAATTATTCAAACGAACCGGTTAAGAGAGACGTTTCTTTATATCAGGGCGAAAACCTCCTTTATACAAAGGAAGTCGAGATAGAGGCAAATACATCCGAAGTAGTTTATTTCGAAGACGTTGTGCTTGAAGGAAGCGTATATTTTGCACAGGTTTCCGGTAAAGATGCCTGCGATGACGATAATATAAGCTATGATGTTCTGGCAGACGGAAGCGAGAGAAGAGTGCTTCTTATGACAAGAGCCAACGTATACCTTGAAAAAGCTTTAAATCTTATTCCCGGAATAGCGGTTACCAAATCGGAAGATATTTCGAGTATCGATGATTTCGCCAAGCAGGAATTCGATCTTTATATCTTCGACGGAATGGTTCCGGACAAACTTCCCGGACAGGGCAATATCATAATCTTCGGATGCGATTGTCCTGAGATAACCCAGATCGATGATTATATCGCAGAAGGAAGAGTTATCCATGGACTTGAATCCAAGACCACGAAATACCTTGACGGTCTGTCATTCGGTGTTTCAAATACTTACTCATACAAGGTTCCCGATTATGCAACACCTTTCCTTGCAACAAACGGGATCACCGATGACAAAACAGCCAATATCGCATTTATCGGTGAGAAGCAGGGAAGAACATATGCGATGATCGGATTCGACCTTCACAATTCGGATTTCCCGCTCTATATGGAATATCCGCTTCTTATGTACAATCTTGTCAATGAATGCATCAACGGCGGTATCATTTCTGATTATGTATATTCTAGCGGTGAATCCGTTGCGGTCAATTCAAATATCGAAGGAAGCCTTCCTGCCGTGACAAGACCCGACGGAGAAGTCATCGAACTTACGGATTACCGTTATAATTTCTCGGATACAAAGGAATACGGTGTATATTCCATTTCACAGACCGTAAGGGATAACGAAGAGAAGAGTTCGTTTGTTGTTAACTATCCGGTATCGGAGAGCAAGATAGATACTCATCCTTCGATGATCATTTCGGACAGCGATAAAGTAGTTACAGAAGTTAAAGGTATTTTTAACCTTCGTAATTTCATCATATGTCTGGCACTGTTTTTACTCGCACTTGAGTGGATATTCAGTCTCAGAAAATAACTAAGAGGAAAAAAGATGTCGATTTCATTCGAAAACCCCTGGTATCTTTTACTTATACCGGCGGTTGCACTGTTTTTGATAATTACACAGCGATTCATGTTTACAAGAGAGAAAGGCAGTAAGATCGGCCAGATCGTTATAAGAGCGATCCTGTTTCTTGCACTCATTCTTGCACTTGCGGGATTCAGTGTTAAGTTTACAGGAAGAAAGACAACAACGGTCTATCTTCTTGACGTTTCCGATTCCGTAAGAGACAGCAAACAGGATCTCGTTAAGTTCGTTAACGAATCGGCAAAGAACAAGAAAAAGAACGATCAGATCTGTGTTATCGCATTTGGTGAAAACGCCAAGATGGAACAGTTTACTTCCGAGAACCTTGCGTTCACGGGATTCCAGACTGACGTAAATACCGGTGCGACTAACCTTGAAGAAGCAGTTAAGATCGCCATAGCCGAACTTCCCAAGGATTCCGCGGGAAGAATAGTTCTCATCACCGACGGTAACGAGAACGAAGGTGCTTTAAAGAGTGCCGCTGCAGATGTTATTTCAAGCGGTTGTACTTTTGAGATAAAGAAGATAGAAGAGAACATTTCGGACGAAGTTTATGTATCCGATATGTCAATTCCTACCGAAGTAGGCATCGGCGAAAAATTCAACATCGAAGTAGAAGTTGAAAGTAACGTAGCATGCGATGCGGTAGTAAAACTTTATGCCGGAAGAACTCTTAAGGGCGAGCAGGAAGTACACCTTCAGAAGGGTACCAACCAGCTCATCTTCTCCGATACCCAGTCGGATGAAGGTCTTAAGACTTACAAAGTCGTTGTGGAATCCCAGAAGGATACCATTTCGGTCAACAACGAGTTTTCATCATATACAAATATCGAGACACAGCTTCCTTTGCTCATCGTTGAAGGTAAAGAAGGCAATGCAAAGAACTATAAGAAGATCATGGATTCGATCGATGTCGAATACAGTATAGCTTCACCCGGAACAGTGCCTGTCGACATGCCTACGCTCATGCAGTATTCGGCTGTTGTTTTAGTGGATGTTTTCGAAGGCGATCTTCGTGACGGTTTCCTTGATATCCTTCAGGAATATGTAAAGAATAACGGCGGCGGACTTATCATCACCGGCGGTTCTTCTTCGTATGCTCTCGGCGGATACAGAGATACGGTACTTGAAGATATGGCTCCCGTTTATATGGACTTAAGCGGTGAGAACGAGATACCTGCAATGGCAATGGCAATGGTCATCGACCATTCGGGTTCCATGGATGTAAGCGACGGTATCGAATCATATCTTGACCTTGCAAAGAAATCGGCTGCCGCTGCAGTAGATTATTTAAGACCCGAAGATTATGTCGAAGTCATCGCATTTGATGATGCATATTCGAGAGTAGTGCCTCTTCAGAATGTTGACGATCAGGAGGAGATTCAGAGCAGGATCTATTCCATTCCGAGTGGCGGCGGTACAAGCATCTATCCCGCACTTGAAGCGGCAATAAAAGACATCAACAACTGTGATGCGATGATCAAGCATATCATCCTTCTTACAGACGGCCAGGACTATAATACGGATTATGATCAGCTTATCAGTATCCTTAACAAAGCCGGTATCACACTTTCATGTGTTGCCATCGGTTCGGGATGCAACGATCAGCTTTTAAACGAACTTGCAACCAAAGGAAACGGAAGAATCTTCTATTCCGACGGAACCAACGATCTTCCGAGGATCTTCGCACAGGAAGTATTCCTTGCATCGAATACATACCTTGTAAACGAAGTATTTACACCTACGGTCACAAGTAACGACAAGATAATAAGAGACGTTACAAAAGAAGGTCTGCCCCAGCTTTACGGATATGTGGCGACCACCAAGAAAGAGAGGTCCATAGAACTTCTGGAATCATTCCAGGGCGATCCGATCCTTGCTTACTGGCAGTACGGACTCGGAAAGACGGTAGCATGGACATCCGATGTTTCGGGTGAGTGGTCTGCGGAATTCTCGTCATGGGAAAACACACCTCTTTTATGGCATAATATCATTAAGCTTGTTTCCGAAGACAACGGTCTTGAGGGAACATATGCGAATGTAGAACAAAACGGTAACAAAGCTACCATTACATATACCACGGATGAGTATTCGGCAGATACCAAGGTCGTTGCCATCGTTTACGATGAAGAAGGCAACCCTGTTGAAGTCGAACTCGATCCTAAAAAGCCCGGCGTTTATGAGACACAGATCGATACAAAGGATACGGGTATCTATACGATCAATGTTCAGCAGCGCGACGGGGATGAGATCGTAAGCTCGATCAATACGGCAGCCATTATGCAGTATTCGCTCGAGTACAGATTCTATCCCGAAAACACATTGCTTGATGAATTTGCAGCAAGCTCGGGCGGTGTATTTATCGAGAAACCCGATGAAGTATTTAAATACAATCCGGAATTTGTAAAAGCAAGATTCAATTTATGGCTTCCTCTGCTTATCGTTTCCGCGCTTTTATTCCTTTATGATATAGCGGTAAGACGTTTCCACATCTCGTTTGCGTTTGTAGACAAGATGGCCGCAAACAGAGCAAAGAATAAAGCTCTTAACGAGGAAAGAAAGAGAAAACAGGAAGCTGAAGTCATCAAAGCTGATACTGATAACACCGTAAAGAAAGAAGAGGCAAGATCGGAGATCGTTTCTGCGGCTACGACAAAGAAGAAATCTTCGTTTGATTCTTCTGCCAATAAAGGAAAAGTCAGACAGTACGTCAAAGAGAATCCGACACCCGCAAAGCCGGCTGCAACTGCTGCACCCGAGCAGCCCAAACCCGCGGCATCGTTCTCTTCGCTTAAGAAACCCACTGCGACAAATGATACCGATTCGAAGACGGTTGTATTCGAAAGAAAAGAACCCACACCTGTTTCGAACGATCATTATATAATGCCTAAAAAGACAGATACCCAGGCTCAGAATGCAAATAAACCCAAAGGCAGCGTAACTAATGCCGGAGTAAAGACAAGAGAATGGGTAAGAGATGACTAGAGAGGTTAAAACGTGGTACTTTTAGACAACATAAAAACAGAACTTTTATCGCTTAAGGATAACCTTGATCAGGTTAAGACTTCCTGCGATATCGCAAGAAAAGAAGAGAGAGTTATCGAAATAGAAAGAGAGATGCAGGAGCCGACATTCTGGAACGATGTCGACCGTGCAAACAAGCTTTCCACCGAATGCAAGCTCTTTAAGCAGTCGATAGACGATATCAGAAATCTCGAAAACCAGTATAACGACATTCTCGATCTTATCGAGATCGCGGGTGACGAAGAGGGCATGGAAGAAGATATCGCAAAAGAATTCGAGGAGTTTAAGGCAAAACTCGAAGACATGCGTATATCTATGCTCCTTTCGGGCGAACATGATGCATGCAATGCCATCTTAAGACTTAATGCCGGTGCGGGCGGAACGGAATCCTGCGACTGGGTAAGCATCCTTTACAGAATGTACACAAGATGGGCCGAAAAGAAAGGATTTCAGGTGGAAGTCCTCGATTATCTCGAAGGGGACGAAGCAGGTATCAAATCGGTCGCATGGCAGGTTAACGGACCCAATGCATACGGATATTTAAAGGGTGAAAAAGGTGTACACAGACTTGTAAGGATCTCGCCTTTTAACGCACAGGGAAAAAGACAGACTTCTTTTGCATCCCTTGATGTAATGCCCGAACTTGCTGACGATAATGAAGTGGAGATCAATCCCGACGATCTGAAGATCGATACATACAGATCTTCGGGTGCCGGCGGTCAGCATATCAACAAGACATCATCCGCCGTCAGGATCACGCACCTTCCCACAGGCGTTGTCGTACAGTGTCAGAACGAAAGAAGCCAGTTCCAGAATAAAGACAAGGCCATGCAGATGTTAAAAGCAAAGCTGCTCGTCATGATGGAAGAAGCCAATGCGGCAAAGCTTGACGATATCAGAGGCGAAGTATTGGAAAACGGTTTCGGAAGCCAGATAAGATCTTATGTGCTGCAGCCTTACACAATGGTCAAAGATCTGCGCACAAACGAAGAATCGGGCAATGCTTCCGCAGTGCTCGACGGCGATCTCGATCCTTTTATCAATGCTTATCTTAAATGGAAGAGTCTTGGGAACTAGAATTTGCTTTGATATAGTTTTCGCAGAGGTTCTCGTAGAAATATGCATACGAGGTGTATGCATAGGGAACCACCCATAAAAGACCTATACCGAAGGAAAGGATTCCCAGAAGATATAAAGGAATGAATGATATCTGAAGACCTATGTAACGGAAGAACTGTTTTCTGCTCATGAGACTCAAGGTCATTACAAGGACCATGGGAAGTCTCGCATCCGGGTTGTCACAGATAACAAAATAGATCGGAGCAAGATATGCTTCGATAAAATACATAATGATATTTCCGATAAGGAAAAGTCCTAAACTCACAAGCAAACTCTGAACGGTATTTACGGAGAAGAAGAAAGAGTAGATGAGATAGGGAAGCTGCAATATAAGGCTTATCAAAGTATGCATTAAAGATGTAGCTATAACTGTCTCCCTTGATCTTCCGAGACCTGCAAATAAACTTATGGGGCTTGCTTTTTTAGTTGTGACAAATGAAAGAAAATAATGCGTGATACCGAAACGCACGAGGCCGAATACGGTATAGATCGCTATGGAAAGTGCTACATAAAAGAAAAACGCAAAGAGATCCCTGCCGAGGATACCGAGCTGCATTAAGAATTCAAAGGTATTTCTCGTACTGAAAAAAAAGAAGGTAACAAGACAGGGGACCAGCATGTTTCCAAGGAGCCTCTCTCTCGCATAACTTCTTATTTCTCTGTTTGATCTTGTTTTGTAATTATTCTCTGACATTAATATATCTTTACCTTTATTTCTTTATGTCGATGGAATTGCCTTTTACGGCATCTTCAAGAATAGCCTTAAGCTGTTTCTGATAAGGCTGATCCTCATTTGAATATTTGATCTTTGTATTTGTAACACCGCCGCTTACATAAACCCTGCCGCATTCGGGGCATACCGAAGTCTTAAGGGTAACGCTTGCCTGCAATACTTTGCCTTCACCTGTTTCGGCTTTTGCATAGGCATTCGAAACATGCTCCATCTCATGAGCCATAACTCTCGTTGCGGCTGCCTCGGGAGAAATGTGTGAAGCGGATTTAAAAGATACCATTTCGTCGGAACCATCCTGGTATTTTCGGTTCTTGCATGTCTGACATTCTCTGGCACCTTCGGTCTTACCTGAATTTTCCACAGCCCTCGGATCGCCCTGGATATTGCCTTCTTTTGCAACATCGGTAACACCGGCAGAAGCAGGGGCGTAGGTATTAAGGTTAAAATTGGGATAGAAACTTATACCATCCATAATCATTCGCTTTGTTGACCGGGAAGCGTAATCCGGGTGTCGTTAATCAATATATCGGTATATTCATCAAGTGACATTCCGTAAGTGTTTTCCATTATAGCATTGACTTTATTTCGAACAGCGGGATCGGTCTTGTATTTGTATAAAGAATATCCGATCATTCCGAAATTAAGGAGAATGGCAAGAATGGAGATCACGGTAGCAAGCTGCGCCGCAAAGTGTCTCGTCTTAAGTCTTCCCTTTGAAAGATGGGAGAAAATCATAGCTATCGGCGAAAGGATAAACGGAAGGAAATATATTCCGAGTACTGCCGAGAGGAAAGATACTCCCGAAAAGGTCAGAGCTCTGTATGCGGTTTTCGAATGTTTGGCTTCGATTTGTACATACTCCATGTAATTAACTCCGAATCAATCTTTCTGTAACTATTTATTATATCACAAAATCAGTTTTTTGGGAATGTGATGTTAAGGTCCACATCGCCCTCGATTCCGTCAACCCTGCCCTTATCCGAGTACTGCCATACGGTTATCTCGTAAGGGAAATAGATGGCTGTGTCGTAAAGTGCAAACCACTTGTCATAATCGCCGAGCTTATCAACTTCTACAAGCTTGGTGAATGTATGAAGGTTACCGTAAACGGCGGGAGTGTAGCCTGCGTTCTTTACGGCATCCATGAAAGCGATCGCACATTCGGTCCTGGATTCCTTGGACTGGTTGTAGCTTCTTGCTTTATCGTTATATAAGTCTTCGACGTCTATAGCGACGGGATATGTTACGTTATAGCCTTCGATCTCTGCTAAAACATATTCGGCTTCTTCCCTGGCTTCGGCGGGAGTGATGGCCTGTGTAAAGAAGTAAACGCCTACTTCGATACCTGCATCCGTAGCGCCTTTGATATTAGCTTCGAAGTTTTCATCGGTTACGAGTTTTCCTGTCTCATAGCCTCTTAATCCGAGACGGATCATTGCGTATTCAACGCCGGAGTCGGCAACTTTCTGCCAGTCGATATCGCCCTGGAATTTCGATACGTCGATACCCTTTACGGACTTTGTCTCGCCGTCGACTTTATATTCGAGGAAACCTTCGTTTGCGATGATGTTTTCGTTTTCGAAATTTGCCTGAGGGATGTCTTTGTTGATCTCGGCAAATTCATAATGGTTGCTGTCGTAATAAACGAAGTATTCGGGATACATTTTTCTTAACATGCTCACGATACCGTTGCTGTTCTCGGCGGTTTCCTTTAATTCCGCTCTGTATCCGGCGATAGCCTGCTCGGCAGCATCTTCTCTGTTAAGCTGAACGATCTCGGCCACTTCGCTTTCGGTGTATGTGATCTCGGGTTCTGTTTCCTCGACTTTAAGTGAATCTTTATATAATTTAACGCTCTGATAAGCTACCAGAAGAGAAGTTAATGTTATAAGGCTTAACATCACTATGGCGACTATGTAGCCTGCAGTGCTTCTTTTTTTCTTTCTTTTCTGCTGGGGCGCCTCGTTAAATAATTGCTTGTTGTCATTCATGTTCATGTCCTCTTTGT
>CADARM010000043.1 GCA_902790275.1 uncultured Lachnospiraceae bacterium | reverse complement strand
ACTGCTTGTTGAGGTTGTTGTCCATGGCAAGATATACCTGGGACATTCCGCCTTTACCTATTAACTTTAATATTTCGTACTTGCCTTCAATGACAGTACCTATCTCAGCCATATCAACTCCTGCGAAAACTTAAATTATTTACTAAGCTTGAGAACAACGGATGTAATGTTATCCTTCTCACCCTTTTCCTTGTTGCTCTCGGTGATCTCAGTCAGTTTTCGCTTCCACTCTTCTTCGTCGTCATTATCGATGATGCCAATCAAAGAATTATATAGATCGGTTTCCGACAAATAATGTCTGAATCCGTCGGAGCAGGCTACAAAGAATTCATCTGCCACAGCCTTGCCCCTGTAAAAAAGAATTTCCAAACCTTCGTTAACTCCGACACATTGTGTAAGGACATTCTTATATTTGCTCTCTCTTGCTTCTTCAACAGTCATTCTGTTGTTCATGATCTCTCTGGCGACAAATGTCTGGTCTTCCGTAAGCTGAATGGCGCTGTCACGGTTTATAAGATAAATACGCGAGTCACCTACGTTTGCGATCAGGTACTGTCCGTCGTCCCTTATAAGAAGAGCGGACAATGTAGTGCCTAACTGCAATCCTTCATCCACGCCGTAATCATGCAAAGCTTTATTGCATTTATTGATTATTATTTCAAGTTCTTTCTGAATGGATGCATATGAAAAATCTTCACAGATCGAAGGGAAAACATTTTCGAACCAGTCGAGCAGACTTTTTATCACCGTCGCACTGGCCATTTCACCTTTTTGAAGACCCCCCATACCATCGCAGACTATCGACAATGCATATCTGTGATCATCAAATTCAATCTCTTTAAATCCGATCGCATCCTGATTCACTTTTTTGGTATTTCCGATATCGCTGTGATATGCTATTTGAAATCTCATTTTATCTCTCCGAAAATGCCTACACTCATACACGTTTAGCATAACATATTCTTTTTTATCAAGCAACGAAAAATGCCGTAATTTTGACTATTTTTTGTCCATCCGTTTTAGAAATAAAAAAAGTGCCGATTGGCACTTTTTTATAATATAACCTATTTTCTATTTTCGAGAATATATCCTTTCACCTACACCCTCAGAATCTTTTATTGTAATAGTTTCGATCTTTTCATCTTCATACGAGAAATGTACCCATGCAGAATAGCCATCTTCCAAATCCCATATTGCATACTCAATTCCGGATCCTGCCGTAGCATTCGGTGTACCGATTTCTTCCAAAACATATTCCCTGGTCGCATCTCTGTCAACCGTTTCAAAAAAATTTTTTGAGGGAATACTTTTACCAGGCTTTCTCTCAAAATTAAAGTCATGTCTTTTAAGTCCCATATTTACCTCCGTGCCTTTTTCAGAATCATCTTCTTCTATACTATCTGTTAATTCAGAGTTATTGTTCTTTATTTCATTAGTATTGTCTAAAACGCCATTTGATACACAAGCCGATGAAATAATCAAAAAAGAAAGAGCAATCAAACAGCCTTTAAATTGTCTTAGCATCAGTAAAACTCTCCCCCGTCCTGTCTGGTAATATAAAATCCTTCTTTATCTTGATCTCCTGCAACTATTGTGTACCCCTCTGACTGAGCATGACGTATTACATCTTCATAAGTACTTCCTATTTCTTCCCCATAATTATATTCAAGAAGACCACCATAATAATCGCTATAATATACGCCTTGATTATCTTCTAATACTCCATCATATGGCTGTCTCGAGTCCCAATCAATATAATTGCCCGTCGCCTCGGTTACTCCCTGTTTATTATACCATTTTCCGGTATTTTCATCATAATAATACCAATGATAATCCCCATCACCATCGTCATTCGGATCGATCACCAGCACTACTCTGACTCCGCCTGTCATTCCCGGTTCATATTGTTCAAAATTCAAATCAAGTACTTCTGCATCATCCTGTATTATACCAACCAAAGTTTTTCCCTGATCGCTTGAACTATAAACAACATCACGATTATACGTTTGTCCACTAAAATATCCCGGTTGAAGACCATGTCCAGGAAATCTTTCTCCGGTTCTCGGATCTTCAGTCAGACCAAACGCAAATGCATAACAATTGGTATGATATTGCAGCTGATCCTTTGGTTTAATGCTATTTATATAATCAGGCTCCATATTATAAGCATCTAAATCGCGATTAGGAGCATATATGCATATATCACGTTCATGAAGATAGTTATATATATTCATCCTGGCATCCGGAATGCTTGCGGGACCATAATGACTGTCAAGTGCGGCCATAAGACTCGGATTATTTTCATGCAAATAACTGATGGCTTCATATGAATAACCATATTCTTCCATCATATAGAAGTATTCATCTCTAAGTTTGGTCTTTATGTCCTTTACAGTAAGATCAATATATCCCTGATGATCGGTTTGGGATAAACCATAAAGCGAATTAGCCAAAGTGGGATGATATTCCTCGATGTATCTCGCCTCCATCTCAGTCAATCCGTATTTCTCAGCATTATCAACAAGCCATCCGGGATTGGTTACTGTAACTCCGTCAGGATTCTTACCCTTAAATAATGTAAACTTAAACAAACCAGCTATAGCATCCTTAAGGCTAATTGCTAACGCGCTGGATATTCCCAATAATTTCAGGTTTGTCTCCAATTGTTCTGTGAATTGCTGATGAACATCTACGCCTAATTTTTCTTTTCGGATTGCCAGACCATCAGAAAACAAACCTGCAGTTGCCGATTCGATCGCATCGAATTCATTCATCTCACCCTGCCACATGTTCATCTCTTCCTGATAGCCATCAGCCATACTCTGATAAGTCTTGGCAAGAGCTTCATGTGGATTGCTGATATGTTCTGTTATTATCGTTCCGTTCGGAAGAATCTTTGTAACAGTTGTATTAAATGAAGCAGCACGACTTTTCTCAGTCTCTGCTTTTGATATATATAAGTCTCTGTTTCTGTTTGCTTTTTCGTATGACGTACAAATAAAATTTCCGTCATATGTTTTATTTAATTTGGATTTTAATATTTTTATATCTCTTATGTCACATTCATTCGCCGCCTGGGCAGCTTCTACTATCGGGGTAAGAGAAGTTTTAATAAATTGCGAAAAAGCCTCAATAGCTTCACCACAACAAACTGAACTCAAAATAGTAATAGCACGATCAATCTGCTGACACATTAAAGTGCGTGTATCATTATCCCTCTTATACAAAACCAAATAATTATCACAGACATTTTTTAATTGCTGAGCATCCAAATATGATTGTTTATCCATTCCGTAATCCACCCTTCCAAATACAACAACTACTTTTCCGTTTCAGAAGAATCTTCGTTCTCTTTTTCGTTCTCCAGAGATTTAATACCTTCTTCATTATCCGAGATTATTCCATCAACTTTTCTGATTTCATCGTCTTTCAATGATTCACATTCCAGTATTCTTTTTTTCGTCGACGTTACTCGTTCGCAAAAGAAATCCGACTCATTCTGATCCAGGCAACCGGAATCCAACAGTTTCTTCATTTGATAAACATTTTCTTCCAAACTGTCAGAAGCCTCCGAATAACTTCTTGTTATAACGTCTTTGATCTGGAATAATTCTTCGTTAACTTTTTTTATTTTTTCAATTTCTTCGTCTTTGTTCATCTTAGTAACTCAGCTTCTTCACAGCCAGTTGTGCCAATTCGGCATCCGTATCCATAGCCAGTTTTTTCATTGCTTGTGCCTTATCATTATATTTAATGACAAAATCTGCAATTACAGTACGCGCAGAATTTGCTGAAAAAATTGCTTCTCCCATCTTTGCTGATGCCGTAATCGTTGATTTGAAATCATAACTTGATATTTGAAGCGGAGTTTTCATAGTAACATATGCCGCCTCGACTTCACTCATGAACTTTTCAAAAGCCTCAGGCGTGTAATTAATTTTAGTAGATCCCGCCATAACATACTCCTTTCTTTTGCACACCCACAAAATTAGACCATTCCATTTTTATTATCTCATCCAAATTCAATTAAATCAACCAAAAAAGTCCGTATTTCAAGTCTTTTATCTATTTTGAACTATTCCGTGATCTCGTAAACATAGAGTTTATACCAGCAGTCTTCGCTGCTTATGGGTTCGGGGGTTAAGAGTTTGAGGCCGCGATTCTCATATCCGTCTATTGCGGATGCACTTATTACATAATCGGCTCCCATCTCTTTTGCCTTGGAAAAATCGATATCGATCTCATAGAAAGTTATATTGTAGAAGTATGCGTTGATGCCCGTCTTGTATGATGCAAGATAGATGTAGCATCTGTTGCCCCAGTCATCGAAATATCCTCTGTAATAATCGCTCTTTGCAAGTTCGTTCTCAATGATCTTTCTGAATTCATGCTTGTATTCCACATCGTAATTGTTCGAATATGCATCCAGGCAGTTAAAGCCATTATATGCGGCCGATGCGGGTGTTAGACCCATGCTTATAACCTTGTAATCATTCTTATCTTTTCCGATGACTTTTTCGACCTCGTCAAAAAGTTCCTTCGAATAAAACTGTCCGAAAGAGATCTGTTTGTATTCGCTTCCCTTTAGCATTCTCATCGTCGTGGTCTTCGAAT
Source organism: uncultured Lachnospiraceae bacterium (assembly GCA_902790275.1). Taxonomy (GTDB): domain Bacteria; phylum Bacillota; class Clostridia; order Lachnospirales; family Lachnospiraceae; genus UBA3766. The sequence goes on along the minus strand of CADARM010000043.1, from coordinate 16,416 downwards.
CGTTGTTAAAAGATGCAAAGGCAAATATCACTGTCACTACCGCGATACTGATGATCTCGCATACGACCTTTAATGCTTTTTTGTCTTTCTTTTCAAAGGTTTCGACCAATAGATTTATGCACTGTGCAAGAAGGATCATCCAGGCAGCCGGAAGCATCCAGGCGATACGTATGAAATTGAAATCATGGAATGTTCCGGTCGATCTGTTCCTTAATCCGGTAACAAAAGGTGACGAATAGATCACGATCAGAACTACGACTGTCGCAATAAAAACGACGGTATTAAGAAGTGCTTTGTTCTCTTTAATGAACTTCTTTTTTTCTTTGAAAAAGATAAAAGCGACGATAACGGCAATAACCGCAAAGCAGATGATGATCTTCTGGAAGCATGCAGTATAAGGATCTCCGCCAAGAAGATAAGTTTCCAGTACGTTTATCAAAGATCTGTCTGTAACGAGAGTCTCCGATTTGTTGGATACAAACTCATATCCTTTTCCGAGAAGCTGTCTGACCAAAGGCATATTCGTCAGCGTGTAAGTGATAAGAAGAAGTGCTTCGCCCGCAAAGATCCTTAACGCTTTTAATCTTGACTTAAAAGCGATCGCAACCGTATAGATCCCGACAGCGATGATGATCCCGAAGCCGACCAGAGCAACGGATGATGTCAGCGCATAAAGGACCAGCAGCGCATACGATAACATCATGTGACGCATTCTCGGGGCGTCTTTAGAAAGGATCACAACAGCGAGCCATACAAACGCCTGTCCCGGGATGCAGAGTCCGTATACCGGATAGTAGGGCATCATCATAAATGCGATGCCGATCACAAATCCGATCCATCTCTTTTTTGTGAGTTCATTGCATAAAAAATACATCGACAAAAAAGACGCTAGTCTTGTCGATGCAGTCATTATCATAAAACATACAAAAGGTGAAAATTCTTTAAAAAGAAGAACGAAAAGAGGCGCAGGGGACATCATGCCTGCCGCGGGGATTCCGTTCATGAGTTCGGGATATGTATCCAGTCCTTCGAAAAGATGCTTCGCATTTAAGATATACGTGATCATCTCTCCGTCAAGCTGATCGTTATATGTAATGATGGATCTTTCGCCCATGATAAAGAACGGAAGCATGCTTAAGAAACAAAGCACGCATCCTGTAACGACATACGCGATACCGCTATTCTTTTTTATTTTGTTTTCATCATTACTCATATTTTTTAATCATCGTAATCATTGATGATATTGTGCTCGATAAGATTTCCGTATCCGAATGCGGCGTAGGGGATAAGGAACATTGCATACGGGAAAATGTAACGGCTGTTCGCTTCCCACATCATATGGAAAAAGAATCCGCCAAGGATCGTGATGAATCCCAGGTATACTGAAATATACCAGCCCTTTCTTCCGAAAAGTACCATCTTCCTGAAATTCGTAAGGCTCCAGATAAACACTCCGACATAGATCACGTTCTGGAACATATTGCAGAATAAAACATAATAGATGTTAAGATCTCCGTCATAGAGATTTTTGATAACTTCCACTCTTCCGCCGAAATCCGTATACGTGGCCTGGCAGGATGCAAGCGTGGGATCGGCCCACTGTGTAAGGAATTTGTCGCGATAGAAAGCAAAGCATTCTTTCGGATTTTCCTTAAAATACTCCATTCTTTCATTTATCGCATCATTGCTTATCCTGTTGGCTTCTTTGGAATCCATTCCGGTATTTTTATACGTATCGAAATTGAATCCGTTGTACCATCCGGGACCTCTTGAGGAAGTATCCTGCATGCCCATCGCAAGATAGGAATACATCGTGACTCCCGAATCTATATTCCTTCCGGTCTTTATCTCAAAGATCTTTAAAGTTACGGGAAGGATCGCCACACATAAAACGAGTGATGCGATCGCAGTGATGAGAAATTCATTTTTCTTGTTTCCCATAAAGATAAGAACCAGAACGATCACAGCGGCTATCATAAAGATGAGCGAATTCTTTCTTACAAACACGGAAAGCGCCATCGTCAGCACCGCAAAGATAATGTTTATAACCGATACACCGCGATTCTTTTCCAGTCTGCAGAGGAAGTAGATCGTGGCAGACATTGCAGCAAGCGAAGGTATCTCGCCGTAGATAAACGACGAATACATGATAAGCGGAAGATTGAATACCGAAAGGTAAAGATATACCGTCGATATCTTTTTGCTCCTCCAGATCTCCTTGACTGAGAGATAACCGAAGGTAATGGTCACCAGGTTTAACAATACGTAGAGCACCTTAATCGCATGGTGAGGTGCAAACTCATAAGGTATTATCTTTAATATTTTTATAAGTACCGATAAGAAAACCGTCAGTCCTATCTGCTGAGGGTAATATGAGAGATACGAATCCGGAGAGCCTACAAATGAAAGATCGCCGTCGGCAAGCTGAGCCGCCATATTAAAGACGCTTGCGGCATCTCCACCGGGTGCCGTCCTTCCGCAAATGATCAATGCGATCCCTGCCACTGCGTGAAAGATCAGTGTCAGTATAAAAAGCGTTTCTATCCCGCTGTTAAAGGCACTCCTTAAAAGCACTGCGCCCAGAGCCAAGAATCCTAAAAACATCATGAACATAAGGAGCGGTGTCTCCCACTCGATGATCATCTTCTGCTCGATCATATTGTTGGCGATCGCCGTCTTGGTCAATCCCGCGATCATAAGCAATGCTGAAAAAAGGATCGCAAGGACGGATAAAATGATCAGAAGAACATATTGAATTGTAACGTGTGTTTCCGCTTTTCTTTTAGCCATTGTCGGTTTGAGTCTCCTTGAAAATCATCGGAAGCAGGAACGGTACCGTTATCATAACAGGATAAACGTATCTTAACTGTACCGTCGGGCCGAAAAACATTGTAGCATAATAACCGGCAATTAGCGATATGATTGCAACCACTGCGTAGTTTTTACGCTTGAATGAATAAATCAGTGCGAGGATATTTATCCAGAGATAAATTCCGGGCATGAAGATGTATTTTAAAACGGGTATCTTTAAATATCCGTTATTGTCGGCAAAATTATCGAGTAAAGTCCTGAGCTTCTCCCACTTCGGGTTCTGAGAAAAGCCTCTCTCGTAAAGCGAATCTTCCCACTTTGTCTGAACGTATCCGTGACCCTTAACGAGATCGGGATCGTTAACATACGCGTGCGACTTGTCGCCTATATCGATAAATCCGGCGTTCTCGGCAAAGAATGCATTGAAATAATCACCGGGATACTTTGTGAAAAGGCCCAGATATACTTTTGCAAATTCCGATGTTTTGTTTACAACGACCCAGGTGTTTGTATTTCTCTTTACGGGATCGGAAATATCCTGTCTGTAAAGCTTCGCGCTGTCATAAAGAAGGAACTCATTGATAAGAGCCTTTGAAGCCTCATCCATCGTATTGTCGTCTTCATCCGTAACACCTGCGCCTGCGTGGTAAATATAGGTCCTTGCAAGCTGCTGAATGGGGATGCTTAACATCTCTCTTCTATCGCCCTGAACGGCATGCAGGGATTTGGATATTATCGTAAGCGCGATCGTCGAAGCAACAAGTGATGCAAGAATACCCGCCAGAAAAAAAGCATATTTTTTGACTTCTTTTTTCTTTTCATCTTTCTTTTCGGACGGCTTCTTTTTTATGACCTTTGCAAAAAGAATGATCAGGAAGCAGACTGCCGCAAATCCGAATGCGTATTTTCCGTTGTTTCTGAAAAGCACACACATGATCACCGAAATGAAAAGCAGTATCGCATTGAAGTTATAACTCTTTTTATCTGTCGGGATAAGAGTTTCAAATAATGCGATGATCGAAAGAAGGAAGAATGCCGCAAACGGAACATCCTTCGTGACGCTTACCGCCATATATCCGTTAAAAGGGAATACCGCCAGAATGATCAGTGAAATGATCGCCGCAATTTTATAACCTCTTTTGTAAAGGCTATATATCCCGTACGAAAAAACTGCCGAAAGCAGAAGGATCTGGTCAAGTACGTATATCGCGATCCCGATGTTGAGACTGCCGAACATATTCTGCCCCATCAAGAGCGCACCTTTTATCATAAGCGTGTGGAAAAGAGGGTGGTGTTCGTTGTATTCACCCGTAAAGATCTGACCGATCTGAATATATGAATCATATGCGAGGATGCCGGGATAATATGCAAGCAAATAAGGTATATATGAAATAATAAGAACGAGCAGAGAAATCAAAAAGATCCATCCGTATTTTTTCGTAGTATCTTCTGCTTTGGGATATTTAAGATTTTTCTGAACGATCTTTAAAACGTAATTGATGACAAATCCTAAAAGAATACCCGTTACGATCGAAACGGGAACGGTTTTTAACAAGAAACTGCCGGACCATACAAGGTTTCCGAAAACTGTAAGGGTTCTGGTTACAAGGGTCAGAAAAATGAATATCACACCCGTAATGCAGAATGCGACATTGTCATTTACTATTCTCTTTATCTCGTCTTTTCTCACCTTGTGCCGGCCCTCTGTGAATATGTCCGTAAATATGATACGAAAGAAATAAAAACGGACAATGTATCGATAAGCAATATTCCATAATATTTTATCATACATTGTCCGATTTTTCCACGCATGCCGCCCTGCGGCGGATTCTGTGTTTTATTCTGTTTTTTCGATCTCTTCCATGATGTACATCTTTGTCGAGAAATCCTGTGCGTAACGAACGTTTTCGTTATAGCCCGTTCCGCCGAAATCCTGGCAGAGTCTGACTCCCGCTGTACAGAGGAGTCTTCCGTTTGCCGTATAGTTTTCCTTCTCGCTCGGAAGTTTGACCTTCTTTGCGATAATGTCCAGAAGGAGCGAGTTCTGTTTTAAATGGATCGGTGCGACCGTATTTATAAGGTCTCCGAAATCCCTTATGTCGTACTCGAGTTCCTTGTTCACGAAAAGATATTCTTTATCGGGAGCAAGGCCCTTCGGATGATATATCGTGTTCTGCGAATTCGGATGTGCGAGTTTTTTAAGCATCATTCCGACCGCGGTCTTTTTGTCCTTGGATACTACCGTCCACTCGGTGATATTGCCGTATCCTGCCGGATTTGAAAGTGCACTGTATGAAGCGGGACCAAGTGTTTTTGCGGGTCCTTTGCCGCCTCTTAAGAACGTACCGAACTGCATTACGTTTCTGTACGCCTTGTAAAGTGCGATCTCTTTTTTGATCTCTTCCGTTTCTTCTTTGCTTAAGTCGTTAAGGTTGCACTCATATCCGAGGCACCCGAAGGAAGCGACTGCCGCCCTTGTTTTCATCGGAGTTTTTCTTAATGTCTGATGATTCGGGCTCGCCGATACATGAGCGCCGATCGTGCTTAAAGGATAAGCATAGCTTAAGCCTTCCTGGATCTCGCTTCGGCATATCGGATCCGTATTGTCTGAAGCCCAGATCTGAGGGAAGTAACAAAGGATCCCAAGGTCAAATCTGTTGCCGCCCGATGAGCAGCCTTCGAAAAGGATCTTCGGAAATCTCTTTGTGAGTTCACCCATTATCTCGTATAGACCGAGCACGTATCTGTGAGGGATCTCTCCCATAAGATCGACGGGAGCACCCTGGGAATAAACGTCCGAGAGGATCCTGTTCATATCCCATTTTACGTATTCGATATTGGCCGATGAGAACACATCGCTCATCGCCTCTATGATATATTCCCTTACCTCTTTCTTAGACAGGTCTAACATTCTCTGGTGACGTCCTTCGGAATGAGGAGTGTCGGGGTTGGCAAGGCACCAGTCGGGATGTTCTTCGTAGAGTTTACTCTTTACGTTTACCATCTCGGGTTCCACCCAGATCCCGAACGAGAGTCCGAGTTTGTTTATCTTTTCCGAAAGACCTTTAAGCCCTCCGGGGATCTTCTTTTTGTTTACCGTCCAGTCGCCGAGCGAAGTAAGATCGTCGTTTCTCTCCCCGAACCATCCGTCGTCGAGCACAAAGAGTTCCACTCCGACTTCCGAAGCTTTCTTTGCGAGTTTCACAAGCTTGCTTTCGTCGAAATTAAAATACGACGCTTCCCAGCTGTTTAAAAGAACGGGACGCTCTTTCTTTTTCCATTCGCCGCGAACTATGTTCTCCCTGACAAATTCATGAAGTTTTTCGCTTAGATCGTTAAAGCCCTTGTCGGAATAACACATTATCGCTTCGGGTGCTTCGAGCACTTCGTCTTTTTTTAGTGTAAAAAGAAAACCTTCATCATTAATGCCGGACTGGATCCTGGCTTTTCCGAACGAATTGGTATCCGTTAATTCCATGTGGTTACCACTGTAGATAAGATTGAATCCGAAGCACTCTCCCATATCTTCAGTGGTCTCTTCTCTTGCGATCATAAAGAAAGGATTGGCTCTGTTTGAACTCGTGCCCACATTGCTTCTGCTCACATGCATACCGTTTGATATATGCGTTCTGTAGCTTTGCATCTCTCTCGCCCATGCTCCGGAAAAGAATATTCCGTCATAGTCGGATTCGGACATATCGAGCTGGAAACTGAGCAGTCTTTCGACTCTTATTTCCCCGCCTTCGTTTCTTAAGTCGCAGTATCTTGCGATAACGTCTCTCTTTTCGTATACAACGTAATACAGATCGAGTTTAACGTCATAGCTTCTGTCTTTAAGTGTGACGATAAGCGTTTCGCAATCGTCGTTTTCATCATACGAACCGGGCAGCGTCTTTCTTTCGGGTTTTCCTTTTTCAACCCTGTGGCTTTCATATATGAAGTCACTCGTTCTGCTGCCGTCGGGATGCACGATGCTCACAAAGGGTGATCTTATATCGCCCTTTCCCGTTGATGATATCTCAAAGCATGTATCTTCCGGTGCGAAAGAAAAATGCTCTTCGTCATAAGAAATGGTATTTCCGGGACCGAATTCCCTTTTGGGTATTATCACTTCGAATTCACGAAGGTCATCCGAAAAATCGATCCTGCCGCCGTAATACAGATGCCTTAAATGCCCTGTTTCAAGAGTATCAAAAGCATATGTCGTATTATCGGTCTTTAATACAAATTTTCCCTCTTTTGCAAGTATCATATGTTTCCCCCGTCTTATGCGTAATTACGCTTCACGTCTTTTTGCTATCTGCCTTGAGATCTCTTCGAGTTTCTCGTCGGTCAAAATGTATCTTGCCTTGAATATAAACAATGCTATCACAAGAACGATCATGGGGAAAACGGTCATTACGAACCTGAGTCCCATCAGCGAATTACCCGAAACCGCAACTGCCGAACTTTCGGATATGTTTTCAAGATAAACTTTAAGGCCTCTTAAAAGGCTTCCTTCAACTGCTTCAAATGTAGAGTCGGTATCGCTTATGTTGAATACCGAAAGACTGATGGCTGCAGCAAGTGCGGCAATACCCGATGCAAGTTTTACAACGAATGTCTGCATCGAGAAGATGACCGATTCGTCTCTTCTGTTGTTCTTTATCTCGCCGTAATCAACAGTATTGGCAAGGAATACCGTAACGAGTACGTTCAAAAGTCCGACTGCTCCGAAGATAAAGAATCCGGGAATGAAGAAAAGATAAACCGAACTTGCGCCTGAGAGTGCCATTATAAGTAATACGGCATATCCGAATATCGCGGAGATAACGGATACATAAAACATCTTTAAGGTGTTCATGAACTTTCTCATAACAGGGAAGAAGATCATCATCGCCAGTATCTGGATACCGCCGCCGAATGTGTTAAACAATGTGTAATTGCCCTGCCATGAAGCGCCGCCTATATCGTATTTAAAGAAGTAGATAAGCAGGTTCGATGTGATGTATACGGATGAGTTTACAAGCACGATCGTAATAACTATCGCCATTGCCTGGTCGTTTTGAACGAGCGCCTTGAACATATCTCCTATGCTTGCCGTCTGCACATCGACTGTCGATTTTTCTTTTATGAAAAGACATGTTATCAGAATGAATACAAAGAAAACAACCGCAACGATCAGCGAGAAATACTTAAATCCGAGTCTGTCTACTTCCTTCGTCGAATTGATCGAAAGATCCAGGTTAAGATCGCCGCTTAACTTATCGTATTCTTCACTCGTAAGATATATGACTGCCATGGCTCTCATATCGGATCCGTTTGTTACGATATCGATCGAGCTGCTGTCCTGATCGTAATTGCCGGCTTCGTTACCGTTTTTATCCGTAAGCGTTAAAGTATATTTACAGTTGCTGTTATTAAAGGCTGTTTCCTGAGACTGGTCCTTGGAACTTGCGGTGACATTTATATTCACGCCGCGAAGGATCTTAAACACATTTCCCGTGGTATTGCCTGCTTCGTCGAGTTCTGCGACATAGGCTTCTATTCTTTCATCCTCATATGCCTGGCTGAGGTACGCTTTTACAACATTGTCGTTACTCTTGCCGAGTGCGAAATTACCGATGGCAGCTACCGCAAGAACCGTAACGATCGTAACGATCGCAGAACCTACACCTGCGCAGCTTCTGCCGAGTGCGGACATGTTTTCTCTTTCTTTTCCGGACTCCGTGAAAGCGGGAACCATCGACCAGTAAGGGATATCCATCATCGTGTATGTAATACCCCAAAGGATATAGAATACCGCTGCGTATGCGATAAGGCCTTTTCCGTTAAGCGAAGGGGGTGCCGCAAACATAAAGAATAAAACTATGGCGTTGGTCAGGGTTCCGATAAAAAGCCACGGTCTGAATTTGCCCCATTTTGTTTTTGTCTTTGCGACCAGCACACCCATGAGAGGATCGTTAAACGCATCGAATACTCTGGCTATCAGAAGAATGATACCCATAACCCATGCCGACACGCCCATGATGTCCTGATAATAGTAAAGGATGTAGCTTGCGGAAAGCATATAAACCATGTCTTTTCCGACAGCGCCTATTCCGTATGCGAATTTTTCTTTGAAACCAAGTTTCATGCTAACCCCTCCATTTTATAACCCTTTACAGATCGATGTTAAAATCGATCTCACCGCAAACCTTTTCGTAAACATCTTTTACGACAAGTTTTGCAGTTCCTTCTCTTCCGAGTGATTTAACGTACGTTCCGCCCATGCCTCCCGAGAGAGCGATGACTTTCGGTCCGATGATCGAAGCTTCGCCCGTAAGCGAAAGTACAAGCGGCTCATTATAGTAATTTAAAAGATTTCCGTTCTGATCGACCGCACGGATCCTTATCGAAGAAACATCATATGAATTCTCTTCTTTAAGTACGGTGTGATCGGCTGTTATCTCAAACTTAACTTCCTTCATGGGAGTCTTGATCAATTTCTTTACGACTTTGCCATCCTTGATCGCTTCGAATCTGTACTCCGTCGCGCTTCCGCCCCAGTCGCCGACGTATTTGTTGTAAAGCTGAACCGCATCATCGATCTTCATGTGATGGAATATCATCATCTTTGCGGCCTTGATCTTTGAAGCCGTGTTCATCTGATACAGTCCGTACTTCGCAACTTCGTTTAAGATATCTTTTATGTCCTTTGCTTTTGCAGCAGGCATATTTTCATTCTTTTCAAGCACGTCTCCGATATAATCATCGATCTTTATCGGTGCATTGTAAAGATTCGAAAACTCATCGTTCTTATGAACGTATTCTTTTATAAAACTGTCGTTCTTATACATCTTTACCGAATCGGCATTTGTGAAGATGTATGTTTCTTTTCTGTTGCATCCGGGATGTTCGCCGATATCCATCGAAGAACTCAATTCAAGGACGGGCTTTTCATCCTGCATCTCGGAATATACATATGCGGCCGTTTTGGGATTTCTGAACATATCCAGAACGCCGTGGTAGCAGATCCTGTCGCCGCTTCCGAAATCCTTGTGCGTATTATGTCTTATCGCATCTTCGAGTCTGTGCTCTTCCCAGTCGAATGCTTTTGTGGGGAACATATGACCCATGTATTCGGTGATGAGATACCCTTTGGATGCGTCCGAAGTAACACTCGTCTTTTTGTCGCAGCCCTTGTTGTTTCCGCTGTGTATAAAATCATTATAGGTATAAACATCTTCAAGAAGATGTGATTTTTTGTAGCATCTTACGCCACCGGTCTGTCTCGTCGGATCGAGCGCATGTGCGGCTTCATTGGTCCTTTTGTAAAACTCATCATCGTCCACGGACTCGTTGATCCTGACGCCCCAGAGAATTATCGAAGTATGGTTTCTGTACTGACGGACCATGTCTTTTACGTTTTCAACTGCTCTGTCCTTCCATTCCTCGTTACCGATGTGCTGCCATCCGGGGATCTCTGTAAATACCAAGAGTCCTAATTCATCACAGGCATCAAGGAAATAATGGGACTGAGGATAATGCGATGTTCTTACCGCATTAAGACCGAGTTCTTCTTTTAAGATCTTTGCGTCATTAACCTGCGGATTCTTTGGCATCGCATATCCGACATATGCATAACTCTGATGGCGGTTTAAGCCTCTTATCTTAAACTTCTTTTTATTCAGATAAAAACCGTCGGTCCTAAACTCTGCACTCCTGAAACCAAATCTTACATTTTTCTCATCAACGATACCGCCCGCAGCATCCTTTAAAAGAGTCTTCATCATATAAAGAACGGGAGTATCCGTGCTCCAGCAAAGCGGTTTCTCGTATTTTCCCTCAACGATAAACTCGTTCTTTTCGTCGTCGGGATAATATTCTTCGTTTACAAAAGGAACTTCCTTGCCGGGGAACGTTTTCCCTTCATCGTTTTTGCTTAAAGCGACTATCGAACTTTCGATGATCATTCCCTTTGCGGGATCCGTCGCGGATACGCAGAGTCTTACATTTCCGTCGCAGTCGGCAGATACGAATACGTCTTCGAGATGAGCCTTTTCTTTTACATCAAGATATACATCTCTGTAGATGCCGCCGTAGGTCATGTAGTCTATAACAAATCCGAACGGTGGAATGTTCTGATCTTCCCTGCTGTCGGCTTTTACGATGATAAGGTTATCCATGCCGTATCTTACGCAGTCGTTAAGTCTTACTCTGAACGCAGTATATCCGCACTCATGCGAGCCGATCGCTTTGCCGTTAACATATACGACGCATGAATGGAGTACGCCTTCGAACGTCAGAAGAATGTCCTTTCCTTCCCACTCTTTGGGAACCGAAAGAACTTTCATATATGCCGAGATCATCTGGTATTCGCTCTCGTCAAAATAATGTAAAGGCGTCTCCTTCACCGTATGGGGAAGACGGACTCTTTCATTATTTTCGAAAACATAATCATCCTTTAACATATCCTCTGTAAACTCAGTGTTAAAGAACCAGTCGTTGTTAAGATATATTCTCTTATTCATGGCACGACTCCTTACGAATTAAATCACCTTGATACCGCCGAACTTTCTTATCTTAAGAACGTGGCAGGAATTGTCTCCGAATACCGAATCCATTTTCTCTTTGTAATTTGCCACGTTTTCGTTTTTTACAAATGCCTGTATCGTTCCGGCAAAACCGCCGCCGTGAACTCTGAACGCTTCATCTTCCTTATCCAGGATCCTGTCACTTAATGCAAGTGCGACCGAAAGGTTCTGATGATCGACATCGTTTGATGTATAAACATTCTGAAGATATTCAAAAGAGGATCTTCCCGATTCTCTTACAAGTCTTAAAAACTCTTTTGTGTCGTCATTCTTTAAAGCCTCGACACCTTTTTTTACTCTCTCGTTTTCCGTAACGAAATGGATCGCACGAAGGAACGCTCTGTCTGAGATCTCGCTTCTTATCTTTGAAGCATTCTGTAAAAGATCATCCATCGTAACACCCAAAAGAACATCTTTTCCGAAGAATGCCGCCACTTCTTTCATCTCTTTGGGAATGGCCGCATATTCATCGGTAAGAGATGCATGCGATCCTTTTGTATCAGTAATGCAAAGACTGTATCCGTGTTCGGATAAGTCATACATGATCTTTTCCGTAAAAGGATCTTTTTCATCAGAAAAATCCACATGCACAAGATTGCCGAGAGAACATGCCATCTGATCCATAAGACCGCAGGGCTTTCCGAAGTAAACATTCTCAGCGAACTGTCCTGCCATGGCTATCTCGGTATCCTTTATCCCTGCTCCGTTATAAAGATATGAAAGGATCGTTCCTATAAGTGTTTCAAATGCTGCCGATGAGGAAAGGCCTGCACCGATAAGAACATCGCTTGTAACATATGCTTCGAATCCGCCCACCTTGTATCCTCTGTCGGATAAGGCTTTGCATATACCTTCGATCAGAGCTTCGCTCTTTCCTTTTTTGCTTCTCTGCTCGGAAAGATTGGATATCTCGACCCTCATTTTCGGATATGCGCCCGAAACTACTTTAATAACAGTCGAATCGTTTTTATGAACAACTGCGATCGCATCCAGATTGATGCCGGCCGCAAGTATCTCGCCCTTCTGGTGGTCGGTATGGTTGCCCATTACTTCGCTTCTTCCGGGTGCGGAAAAGATCTGCACGTCCTTTTCGCCGTAAATACTCTCGAACCTTTTGATGGCAAAGCAGTATCTTTCCGTCTGTTTGGCTGCCATCTCGGGATCTTTGTAGATATCAACAAACCCGCTGTTTAAAATTCCGTCTTCGATTTCTTTTATCAATTCTTTGGTAATAGCCATAATAAAACCCTCTTTACTTAAATATAATCTAACATACGTTTACTGCCCGTTCAACATGTTTACTAAATGTTTACTTGTAGAATAAAAGTTGATATTATTGTGAATTATCCACAAATCTGTCATTTTATCCACATTGAGTCTTTAAATCGTTTACTAAATATGATATTGTGTTTTTAGTGATATGTTTACTAAACGGAGGCTTATATGGCTACAATTCGTGAGATCGCCGAAAAGGCGGGTGTTTCGGCCGGTGCCGTATCCCGTATCTTAAATAACGACGCAACTTTAAGCGTATCTGATTCGACCAGAGAGAAGGTCTTTAAGGTCGCCGATGCACTTGGATATAAAAAGAAAGAGCGAAAGAACTTATCCTCAAAGGGCGGATTCACATTAGGTATCGTACAGTGGTTTACCCTTGAGGAAGAACTTGCGGATCCGTATTATCTTTTAGTCCGCCGCGGTATCGAGGATTACTGTTCCAAAAACGGCATTTCGATCCTTCGCTTCTTCCCTTCCGATTACGCTTCCGCATCTTCCGATATGGTATCCGGAATGAAGGACGAGCTTAAAAAGACCGACGGACTTGTTTGTGTGGGAAAGTTTTCCGAAAAGGAAATGAAGAAATTCATAAGCATCTGCTCGAATACCGTTTTCCTTGATATGGATGCAAAAAATCTTCCCGCATCCGGGATCACGATGGATTTTTACAAAGCCGTTCGCGATTCGCTCGATTATCTTTTCTCTCTTGGGCATAAAAAGATCGCGTACCTCGGAGGCCGCGAATACGTGGGCGATCATGAGCCTTTAAAGGATCAGAGAGAATCAGCTTTCATGGATTATATGACCAAAAAGAAGATCGATTATAAAGAGTATTTAAGGACAGGTTCCTTTACATCATCGAGCGGTTACGAGATGATGAACGACCTCTTTGATAAGAATGCCGTACCTACTGCGATATTTGCGGCAAGCGATGCGATCGCGATCGGAGCCATGAGATCGATAAACGAACACGGATTAAAGATACCGAGAGACATTTCGATCATAGGCTTTAACGACCTCGATGCCTGCAAATATACAACGCCCGCTTTAACGAGCGTACATGCTCCAGCATACGAGATGGGTGCGCACGGAGCCAACATGGTCTTCTCTGCTTCCAATCTTCAGGCAGTCACACCGCTTCGTATAAAGATCCCCTGCGAGCTTATGATCCGCGAATCATGTAAAGAAATAAAATAAAGATAAAAAAAATCTTCCGCTTTATAACGGAAGATTTTTTTCGTTTAATATATTTGGTTAAATCGCTGATGCCATAATCTGACCTTTGCCGTAATGCTCTACAACCTTAGGAAGAGTTCTGACTGCCACCGTTCTTCTCATACGATAAGCCAGCCCGATCTTACTTGTTGTCTGCATGGTACCGTCAAGCGGAGACCATCCTAAAAACCAAAGCCCTCTTTCGATTTCGATAATGTAGTTCATTCAATCACTTCCTTTCTTTGTGTCTGAACTGTTCGAGTACGTACTACCTTCTGTGATTGCTCCCCTCATTTGTTTCGATGATTATAGCATGGACTCATATATGACACAATCTGCAGAATCCATAGAAATAAACAAAAAACGCCGAAATCGTTGTGCATATTTCACAATGGTTTAAAAATTCCTATGTGAAATTTCACTAATTTAAACCGATGAAGCGGACTTATTTACTTTTCCTGTTTACTTTAAATAATTATATAACGTCATTCCCTTTCTGGAATAATCGATCATGGTGAGACGCTTAAGATTATATACATCACCGACATCTTTATATTCACCGTTAAACAAAACCTGAGGCTGAACATTCTCGTCGCTCCACAACCCGGCTTCCGTCCAATGCTCTTTGAGATGATCGAAATTATCGAAATCATCGGCGATGAAAATATGAACTCTGAAATCGGTATTCATTGCTATACGATCCATGAATACCGTGTAATCAAAAAATTTATCACGGGTATAGTTTTCTGTTGTGGCGATATAAAAATCCCAGCTTGCCGCATTACCGTGGTCTTTCAGTACTCTGTCTACAGTATGTGTCCCGGAATCAAACATGATCTGATCTTCATAACCGTTTACGATCGCTCCGTAAACGACCTTGGCAGGATCGAGTCCGATAACATATGCCAGGTCCTCTATGATCTCCTGATTATTTGCGTCGGTAGTCATCTTATCATCCATGAAATAATACCGTGCATCATAGGTTTCACCTGCGTGTGTGAGTTTACCTGTCAGACTGTTATCCGCTACATACCCGGGTATCTGTAAATCCCAGTGTTCCCAATAAACATAGCCCTCAACTTCGGTCAGAGCATAATCCTTGCCGTAATCTTTTTTAACCTTTTGTCTGAATGCTTCTTCGTACTGCTTCTTATTGCTTTCCGCCTGCCTTTTAACTTTGCCGGGCACACATCCGGAAGATAAGATAAGAGCTGCCAGAACAAAAGTCATTAATAAACCAACTCGAAATCTTTTCATTTATTCTCTCCCATATTCCAAAGTGTCTTATCGACTTTATTCTTTTTTATCATAAACATTTCATTTCAATCAGTCAAATAAAAAACAGAGGGTTTTAACGCCCTCTGTTCAAATATATTATTACAAAAGTTTTATAGGATATATTTAAGGGATCTATCTGTTAACGTTGGGAAGCTTTGCTCTGTATTTTGCAAGTTCATCGTCTGTAGGAATGTAGTCGCTCATCTCGCCGTCATGGAACTTCTGGTATGCAACAAGATCAAAGTAACCTGTACCTGTAAGACCGAATACGATGTTCTTTTCTTCGCCTGTTTCCTTGCACTTAAGTGCTTCATCGATAGCAACCTTGATAGCGTGTGAACTTTCGGGAGCGGGAAGGATACCTTCAACTCTTGCGAATGTCTCCGCAGCTTCGAATACTTCTGTCTGCTTTGCTGTGGTTGCTTCCATAAGTCCGTCATCGTAGAGCTGGGAAAGAACGGAGCTCATGCCGTGATAGCGAAGTCCGCCTGCATGGTTGGGAGCGGGAATAAAGTCGCTTCCGAGTGTATACATCTTTGCAAGAGGACAAACCATACCGGTATCGCAGAAGTCATATGCATAAACACCTCTTGTAAGGCTGGGACATGATGCGGGTTCAACAGCGATGATCCTGTAATCGGTACCCTTTGTGATCTTCTCACCCATGAAAGGTGCGATAAGACCGCCAAGGTTTGAACCGCCGCCTGCACATCCGATAACGATGTCTGCTTTGATCCCGTATTTATCAAGTGCGGCCTTTGTTTCAAGACCGATAACCGACTGATGAAGAAGTACCTGGTTAAGAACGGAACCGAGAACGTATCTGTATCCTTCGCTTCCTACAGCAACTTCAACTGCTTCGGAGATAGCACATCCGAGTGAACCTGTGGTTCCGGGATGCTCTGCATTGATCTTCTTACCAACCTCTGTTTCCATTGAAGGAGAAGGTGTAACGCTTGCGCCGTATGTTCTCATTACTTCTCTTCTGAAAGGCTTCTGTTCGTAGGAAACCTTAACCATGAATACCTTGCAGTCAAGATCGAAGTATGAACAAGCCATTGAAAGAGCCGTACCCCACTGACCTGCACCGGTCTCTGTGGTTACTCCCTTTAAGCCCTGCTTCTTAGCGTAGTAAGCCTGAGCGATGGCTGAGTTTAATTTATGGCTTCCGGATGTATTGTTACCCTCGAATTTGTAATAAATATGTGCGGGTGTTCCAAGCTTTTTCTCAAGGCAGTAAGCTCTTACCAAAGGTGAAGGTCTGTACATCTTATAGAAA
>CADARM010000042.1 GCA_902790275.1 uncultured Lachnospiraceae bacterium | reverse complement strand
GTTGTTCGAATCGTTGTTATTGTTTGTCGTGCTGTTATTATTCGAATTATTGTTGTTATTCGAGTTGTTATTATTTGAGTTGTTATTCGAGTCGTTATTTGTGGTATTGTTGTTTGTTGTATTATCCTTTGTATCCTTAGTGTCTTTTGTATCCTTAGTATCTTTAGTGTCTTTATCTTTGTTGTCTTTGGTATCTTTATCCTTGGAATCTTTGGTATCCTTGGAATCTTTATCCTTGTTGTCCTTGGTATCCTTGTCTTTATCATCCTTAGGATCTTTATCGTTGTCTGCTACTTCAGAGATACTGTCAAGCAAAGGATCTGTGTTATTTTTTACGGTTTCATCCGTATCCTGATCGTTTGATGCCTTTTCTTTATCTGAATTGCCTTTGGCATCCTGTTTCTTCTTAAGGAGTTCGATAAGTCTGGGAACGCCTTCTTTGGGAAGTGAATTGTGATCAAGATACAATACAACTTCGCCTTCTTCGGTAACGAATTCACTGAAATCATCGCCGCCTCTTATCAGCGCACTCTCACCTGCATTGAAATCTCTTTCAACGCCGTTGTATTCGCCGCTTAATGTCTTTAACTGAACATGAACAACGCCGCTTTCAACTTCAAGAAGTGTATAAGTATATCCATCCTCTGCCGTATAAACCGTCATTCTGAATCTGGTTCCTCTGACGGACATGGTAGAGTTGGGTGTATCAACTTCATAGGAATCTCCGGCTCCGAGTTTTGCGGTAAGTACGTTTAATTCGGATCCTTTATCAAGAACGATCTTTACTCTGCTGCCTTCCTTGTTTGAAGCATTTACGACCTTAAAATGTGTATTCTGCTCGGCATAAACATATTTTTCTTTGTCGACGCAAAGAGTCAGTTCGGATTCTTCCATTACGCTTACATCATCACCGTCGTAAAGATGCTCGCCCTTATACGCCAGGCCGTTATTTTTCTGACCGACGACTTTAACAGTTCCCACAACATCCTCAACGGAAATGCTTCTGTAACCGTTGTTATTGATGATTATCATAACAATGGCCACGATTATTCCGACAAGTACCACACCGGATGCTATAGCCGTGATCTTTCCCTTTGTTGTTTTTAAAAATCTTTTGATAAGACTGCCCATAACAAGTACCCCGTTCTATTTAGTGCTCTCATAGAGATATTCTACCAATTTCCCGTCAATATTTCCATCTTTTGCCATATTTCTCATTATATCAAACGCTTTTTCTCTCGGGATAGGCCTCTTGTAAGGTCTGTCATCCGCAACAAGCGCATCATAAATATCCGCAACGGCAATGATCCTTGCATCCGTATTAAGGTCTTCCGCAGTCAGTCCGTTCGGATATCCTTTTCCGTTTAAGCATTCATGGTGCTTTACTGCCAGATCGGGTGAATCCGCAAAGTATTTGTTAAAATGAACCTTCGAAAGGATCCTGCCCGTGATCTCAACATGGCTTTGCATCACTTTTCTTTCTTCGTCGGTAAGAGTTCCCTTAACGACATGCAGACATTCTTTTTCTTCTTCGGTAAAGAAAGGTTCACTGTTTCCGTCGGGATCTTCAAATTTATATTCAAGAACTTTGTTTAAGATCACTCTTGTGGCATCATCCACAAATCCCATACCGTTAACTTTATTTATGATCTCGACAGCTTCGTCGCCTTTTGCAACAAATTCATCATATGTCTTTTCATCGATCTTCTTTTCGAGCATAAAGATCTTCATTTTAAGTTTAAATGTATTGATACGGTCTTCAATGGCTTTTTCCCTGCCGTCAAGTCTGGTTTCCTTGTTCATTACCTCGAGGGGGATAGCCAGTTTACCGATATCGTGTAAAAGCGCGCCCATGACAAGCTGCTCTCTTCTTTGTTCGGAGAAACTTTCTTCTTCCTCGCCCTTTTTGTGAAGTTCATTTATATGGTCTGCGATCATTCCGCTGTATTTCGCAACGTTTCTCGTATGCGAAGCATTATAAGGCGTTCTTGCATCGATCGCTTCCGCCATGGCTTCCGTAAAGGACCACATCTGTTCTTTTATCTCTTCCTGATATCTTAAGTTTTCAAGAAGTTCGAGCAGATATTTTTCGATCACAAAATAAAGAACCGCCAGAGCCAGCGAAACAAATACATATACGCAGCTTATGTACACGCCGTGACCCGAAAGCAGTCTTCCGACCAGTGCGTATATGACAGCCAGAGCAAATGAAACGGGGATCGTAATAAAAAGAACTTTTTTACGTAAAAGAATAATAAAAAGCAGAGCGATCGCCGTAACGACGGAAGCCATGATATACGGATTGACCGACAACATGGTTTTGCCCTGCATGTATGCCTGAATTATATTGGCGTGGATCTCCACACCGTACATAACATTTTTTCTGTCGGAGGCAGGCTGATATGAATCCTGAAATCCCGGAGCATAAGCACCGACTAAAACTATGGCATCCTTAAACAGATCTTTGGGGATCTCGCCGTTAAGGACCGCGTTCATGGGTACTTTACTGTATTCTCCGGATACGCTTGAATATAAAAACTGGAACTGTCCCAATTGGTTAGTCTTCGGGACATTCACGCTTCCGCCGATTGCTTCTTCATATGCTTTATATGTGGTGAAAGCAAAGTTATCCTGCGAATCTCCGGCTTTTTCCTTAAGTGACGAAGGGATCTGAACCCGCTGCTTGACGTAACGTACATATCCGTCGGAACAGATATAATTGTTCGTAAATCCGCTCTTTGTTACTTCACTGAGCTCCTTATAAGGCATATTGACATTGGCAATGTGTTCTTTGTTGAAAAACTTATTGCCGTTCTCGTCGACTTCAACCTCGCCCGTATATACGATATCTGTTCCAATTACGACGTTTTTATCCTTACATACTTCCGCAAGACGCATATCGTCTTCTTCGTCGTAATAGTCACTCAAAACAATATCGAATGCGACTACCGTAGGCGCATATTCTTCGTCTTCATATAATTTTTCTATAAGGTCGGCCAGTTTTTCCCTGGACCATAAGTTAAAATTTCCGTACTCCGAAAGGGTCGCTTCATCCATTCCGACAATGACGATGTTCTGATCTGTTCCGTTTAATCTCGAATACAGATGGTCGGTGATAAATGCATCGATAGGGTAAAGAATATCGGTCAAAGCCGAAACAAATATTAAAGCCATTACTGCCAGTAGTATTACTTTATCGATATGTTTCTTCATTTACCCTTTCCCCTGAATAAAAGCTATTTATAAAGCTCCTTTGCCATTTCGGCTATATCGTCCGCAGATTTGTTGAGTGCAACGATCGTAGCATCGATCTCTTCCATCTCGGCACTTTCATCCGTGATCGCTTCACTAATGGATGTGATCTTTGAAAGCATATCGTCAACGGATGATTTGATCCCGTTTAAGATATCGGCGATCTGATTGGTAGTTTCTTTTGTGGAATTGGAAAGATTCTGAACCTCTCCGGCAACAACCGCGAATCCTCTTCCGGCTTCACCTGCACGTGCTGCTTCGATACTTGCGTTCAACGACAAAAGATTTGTCTGAGTTGCGATACCCTGGATGCTGGTGATGATGCTCATTGATGCTGCTACGGAATCTTCGATAACCTTTGCGGATGCAGCGATATCAACCTGTTTTTCAGCCATATCACTCATCTGTTTCGCAGCAGTATCGACCGTCTGCGCGATCTCGGTGATACCGTGTCTTAAATTCTCTATATTGGGTGCCATTTCATCGCGGAAACGGAGTGCGTTGTTTTTCTCCTGAGTGATATCAAGGATAGTACCTGCTGCCATAAGAGGAGTTCTTCTGTCCTGTGACCATACAACGGTACTTGAAGAGCGAACCCAGATATATTCTCCGCTCTTATGTTTCATTCTGTATTCCATATCAAAAACAACTTTTCCCGAAGGGTCGGAAAGCTGCTCGCCCATTTTAGCTGAAGCCATGGCAACATCATCGGGATGGATCTTGGTGATCCAGCTGTTCATAATGTCGGGGAAATCTACTGAGTCATGGAATCCCAATATATTTTTGAACTGGTCGGAAAATACCATGGGTGAATTGGGATCCGATATATCATATTTGGTAAGGTCCATTGACCACGAGCCTTCAAGCATCATCTTTTCGACTGCATTGACTCTTCTCTGATCGTGTTCAAGGATCTCAGCCGTTTTCTTCTTTTCATCGATATCGGTAAATGTACCGATAAACACAACGGGAGTTCCGTCCGGCTTACGGATTACCTGGCCTGCCGCATGGAACCACTTATATCCGTCTCTCTTTGTAAGAAGGCGGTAATCTATATCATATTTGGTACGGTTGGACTTATCTGCTTCCGCAGCCTGAAATGCCGCAAAGATCTTTGCTGCCTCATCGGGATGCATTATGCCGCCTAAAGCATTGAAATCATCAGTAAGTTCCGATTCACTGTAACCGAGCATTCTTCTGAACTCGTTTGAAAAATGTACTCTGTCCTGATTGCCGTTTGCATCATAATATGCGATCCAGATACCCAGATGGGTACTGTTGTTAACGGCCTCAAGCATGTTAAAATTCAGATCTGCTTTAGCCTGAAGTTCGGCAACTTCCGCTTCCAGAGCTGCCATCTTTCCATAATTAATATTTCCCTGATCATTCTTCTTACCAAACATAATATAATCCCCCTCATTTGTATAATTTATGTCGGTGTCTGTCCAAGACCGAAATTTTATTTTTTATCATTTATTCACGTATATATATTTTATCGTTCTTCGCGGAAAAAAGAAAGTCCCAAACTTGCCGGCGGCTGATTTTCTCTCTTATTTCTCATGCTGGTAAGTACCAGTACAAAAAGAGTGACCACATACGGTATCATCTTGTAGAGTTCCTTAAATTCCATATAGTCCATTCCGGTAGGGATATAAAGATATACGATGTAGAGTCCTCCGAAAAGGATCGATGCGAAAATACCGATGAGCGGATTCCAGATCGAGAAGATAACAAGTGCTATGGCAAGCCATCCTCTGTCGCCGAAAGCGTCGTTTGACCATACGCCCGATGCGTAATCCATAACGTAGTAAAGTCCGCCGAGTCCTGCGATCATACAGCCTATGCATGTCGCAAGATATTTATATTTGCTTACATTGATACCTGCGGCATCAGCTGTTCCGGGATTCTCTCCGACCGCTCTTAAATGAAGTCCCGCTCTCGTCTTAAAGAGAATGATCGCGGAAACGATAGCGATTAGAAATGCTGCATAGCATAAGAATCCGTAGCTTAAGAATATCTTTCCGAACCACCCTAAATTGGCGGCGAAAGGAAGTGCTTTCGAATAATATGCACTGGTCCTCGAAAGTGCGATGGAAGGCACGTCAGCGCCTGAAAGCTTAATGAGCGAACCTCCGAAGAAGTTACCGATACCTACACCGAACGTGGTCATCGCAAGACCCGTAACGTTCTGGTTTGCACGAAGCGTAACCGTAAGCAGACAATATATAAGGCCCATGATAAGGGAGCCTGTGAGCGAACAGAGAAGCGGTATCATTATCGCCAAGAATCCGTTCATATCCCCGCCTGCACATGACTGCTCGTAAAAGAATGCACCGATAACTCCGCTGATCCCGCCAACATACATTACGCCGGGGATTCCCAAGTTTAAGTTACCTGATTTTTCGGTGATGATCTCACCGCTGCATCCGAATAAAAGCGGAACGCTCTGTCCTATTGCTCTTGGTATAAATGCAACTATATCAAACATGTCATTACTCCTGCATTAGTTCTCTTTACTGCTCTTTCTTCCGGCGATCCTGTAAGAGATGAAAAACTCACAGCCGATGATGAAGAAAAGAATGATTCCCGTAAGTATATCCGCAAATGACTGGTTCAATCCGAAGTTGGTCGAGATCTCGCCCGCTCCTCTTTCAAGGAAGATGATGAGGAAACTCGTGAATATCATCGTGATGGGATTGAATTTAGCAAGCCATGAAACCATAACCGCCGTAAAGCCCTGACCGGAGTTGATGGTGGTCGTGATAGTATGGTTTATCCCGCCTACGAGCAGAAGTCCCGCAAGTCCGCATAAAGCACCGGATAAGACCATAGTCCTTATGATGATCTTTCCTGTCTTCATACCTACGTACTTGGCCGTCTTTTCACTTTCACCGACAACGGCGATCTCGTATCCGTGTTTACTGTATTTAAGATAAATATACATGCTCGCGGTAACGACTGCTGCCACAACGATCGGCAAAAGATATTTCGAACCGAAGAGCTGGGGAAGCCATCCGGCATTTGTTGACTGATTGATGATACCGACTGTGAACGATCCCTTGGGAACTTCCCATACGATCGTAAAGAATGCGACTATCTGCGTTGCTATATAGTTCATCATCAAAGTGGAAAGAGTTTCGTTTGTATTCCATTTTGCCTTGAATATAGCGGGAATAAGGCCCCAGACTGCACCTGCCGCAAGAGCACTGATGCTCATGATGATTATAAGGAGCACATTGGGGATCTTGTCGCCTAAAGTGATCATACAGGCGGCTGTTGCAAGTGCACCTACAAGTACCTGGCCTTCACCGCCGATATTCCAGAATCGCATTTTGAAAGCGGGTGTTAATGCGAGGGAGATGATAAGAAGGATGGACATATTCTGAAATGTTATCCATACTTTTCTTCCCGATCCGAACGCACCCTGAATAAATGCACCGTAAACTTTTAAAGGATTAAGGCCTGTGGTAACCGTTGTTATGATACCGCAGACTATAAGTGCGACAACTATCGCGATCGCTCTGATGCCCCACGCCTTATACCAGGGAAGAACATCTCTTTTTACTATGTGAAACAAAGGTTCTTTTTGACTCTTTTTCATTACTCTCTCCGACTGTCGGATCTATTCTTCTTTTGCATCCGTATTTTCATTCATCACTTTGGTCATCATTAAACCGATGGTGTTCTTATCTGTCTTTTCGGCTTCAACGATACCGCTGACTTCTCCGCCGCAAAGAACGAGGATCTTATCTGATATCTCAAGAAGAACGTCAAGGTCTTCTCCGACAAAGATAACGGCTACACCTTTTTCTTTCTGTTTATTGATGAGGTCGTAGATCGTGTACGACGAATTGATATCAAGTCCTCTTACCGCATAAGCCGTAAGCAGTACGGTCGGTGCGTGAGCGATCTCTCTTCCGACTAAGATCTTCTGAACGTTTCCGCCCGAAAGTCTTCTTACCGGAGTCTCGATGGAAGGAGTTACGACTTCCAGATCGTCCACAACTTTTTCGGCAAGCGAATGAGGTGACTTTCTCTCGGTAAAAGGTGTCTTGCCCTGTCTGAACGAACGAAGCATCATGTTATCGGAAAGATCCATGTTTCCGACAAGTCCCATACCGAGTCTGTCTTCGGGAACGAAGGATAAAGCGACACCGAGTTCTTCGATCTTTCTCGGGTCTTTTCCGAGGAGTTCTTCTTCCTCTCCGACATCGTTTATATATTTGATACTGCCGCTTTCGGCAGGCTGTAATCCGGCTATGGCTTCAAGAAGTTCCTTCTGTCCGCATCCGGAGATACCTGCGATCCCTAAGATCTCTCCGCTATTCGCGGTAAACGAAACATCTGTTAATTTATTGATCCCTTCAATGTTTTTAACCGTAAGTCCTTCAACCCTGATCCTGGGCTTGGGATTAACGGGCTTGGGTCTTGCTATATTAAGTGATACGCTTCGACCTACCATCATATCGGTCATTTCCGAAGCGTTAGTATCCTTTGTCATAAGACTTCCGACATATTCGCCTTTTCTAAGGATCGCAACCCTGTCGGATATCGACTCGACTTCGTGCATCTTGTGAGTGATGATTACAAGTGCTTTTCCGTCGGCCTTCATGTTACGCATGACGTTAAAAAGTTTTTCGGATTCCTGCGGTGTTAAAACCGCGGTCGGCTCATCAAGGATAAGGATGTTTGCACCTCTGTATAAAACCTTTACTATCTCGACAGTCTGTTTCTGTGAAACGGACATATCGTATATCTTCTGATCGGGATTGATGTCGAATCCGTATTTATCGCAGATCTCTTTAATCTTTCCCGCTGCTTCTTTTTTATTGAGTTTGCCTTCGAGACCGAGAATGATATTTTCCGTAGCGGTTAAAACATCAACAAGTTTGAAATGCTGATGTACCATGCCTATTCCGAGCTCGTATGCTATTCTGGGGGAAGAAATGGAGACTTCTTTTTTTTTTTTTATTATCTGTCCTTCGTCAGGATAATAAATGCTCGAAAGCATATTCATAAGTGTTGTCTTACCGCTTCCGTTCTCTCCGAGAAGTGCTAAGATCTCGCCTTTGTTTATCTCAAGGGAAACATTTGAATTTGCGGTAACCTGACCGAATCTTTTTGTAATGTTAACAAGTTTTACAGCTGCCTCTGCCACTTTAAAAACCTCTGTATGATCCAACGATTTGTTTAAAGAAAATAAAAAAGAAAGGCGGTACAGCGAGTATGCTCACCGCCTTTCTTAAGTTTATCACAAATTAGTATGATTCATCAAGAAGAGTAATTCCGTCGATTCTTAAATCAAAGTAAGGAGCTGATCTGAATCCGTCAGCTGATTCATTGAATGCACCGTTGGCGATAACTTCATGATCACCTTCGTAAGCTGCGTCTGTATCAACGTCAGCCATGTAAGATGTAACCTTTTCACCGTTTACAGTGAATGTTGATGTATCAAAGATCTTACGTGTGCCGGCCTGGATCTCAGCCTTAACTGCATCCATCTTTTCCTGTGTGCCTGCAGCGGGTGCGATCTTACCAAGGTCTGTAAGAACTACTGAACCTGTTTCGATCGTTCCTGTGTAATCTGTAGGGATCTTTTCACCGTTCTGTACGCTCTTGATGATGAGTTCGAAGTAAGGAACCCAGTTGATACGTGAAGAAACGATGAATGTGTTGGGAGCTACGCTCTCTGTGCTTCCGTTGTAAGAAACATCGGGAACATTGTTGTTTTCACAAGCTGTAGGAGCACCCATTGAATCGGCATGCTGGGAAATAAGAACGCATCCGTTGTTGATAAGCTTAACAGCGCCTTCTTTTTCAGCTGTCTCATCATACCATGAACCTGTAAAGGTAACTTCCATTGTAGCTGTAGGACATTCGGAACGTGCGCCGAGGAAGAATGATGTATAACCTGAAATAACCTCTGCGTATGTATAAGCACCTACGTAACCGATCTTAGCCTGCTCGGGTGTGATCTCACCGTTATCGATCATCTCGTTTAACTTCATACCTGCTGCAATACCTGCAAGGTAACGTCCTTCGTAGATAGAAGCAAATGCGTTGTGGTAGTTGGGAAGGTTCTCTGTGTGAGCCTTTGTACCTGTAGCGTGGCAGAATTCTACATTCTTGTATTCCTTAGCTGCCTCGATAAGGTAATCTTCATGTCCGAAGCTGTCTGCAAATACGATGTTGCAGCCTGCATCAGCAAGTTCGCAAGCTGCTTCGTAGCATTCCTGACCTTCGGGAATGTTTGTCTTTAAAACATATTCAACGCCGAGCTTTTCACAAGCTTCCTTAGCCGCGTTGATGAAGTTTAAGTCGTAAGTTGAGTTCTCATCGTGTAAAAAGATGAATCCTGCTTTTACCTTATTGCCGTTAGCAGCATTATTGTTGTTGCCGTTTCCGCCTGCAGTACAAGCTGCAAGTGAGAAAACCATAAGGAAAGCAAGAACTGCACTGATTAGTTTTTTCATAATGTCCTCCTGAAATTAAATCGTCAATACTCGACACAATGGAGTATATACCTTATTCAAAATGAGTGTCAATTCAAAAAGACTCATTTGTTAATTTTTATACAAACTGAACATTTTTATAAAATATTTCAAACCTTTTTGGACACTTTTGCCTCCTTTTGTCCATCAAATCATATATGGATAAAAAGCAGGCGCTGTGCTAACATATAGACGTAAAGATTCTTAAAAGGATCACATTTTATGAAAGGATCGGCGTTTTCGCCCGGGGTTAAAAATGAAGCTTTTAGAAGAAAGAATTATTAAAGACGGTGTTGTAAAAGAAGGAAATGTATTAAAGGTAGACAGTTTCTTGAATCACCAGATGGATGTTAATCTCTTCCACGAAATGGGTCTTGAATGGAAAAGACTTTTTGCGGATAAAAAGATAAACAAGATCCTGACGATCGAGGCTTCCGGTATCGGCATCGCATGTGTTGCCGCAGAGTGTTTCAACGTTCCCGTCGTATTCGCAAAGAAAGCACAGAGCATCAACCTCGACGGCGAAATGTACACTTCCAAGGTCGAATCTTTCACCAAGAAAAAAGTTTACGATATCATCGTATCCAAAAAGTTTTTAACTCCCGACGATCATATCCTTATCATAGATGACTTCCTTGCAAACGGCTGTGCGGTAAACGGTCTTATCGATCTTATCAATGCCGCAGGTGCGACCGTTGAAGGTGTCGGCATTGCAATCGAAAAAGGATTCCAGCCCGGCGGAAAACTTATCCGCGAGAAAGGAATCCGGTTAGAGAGCCTTGCCATCGTAGAATCAATGGATGCATCAAACGGAACCATAGTATTCCGCGAGCAGTGATCTTATTTTTCTATGAACGCGAGAATGTCGTCATAAACTTTTTCTTTCTCACGTTCGTTTAATATTTCGTGGCGTAAACCTTTGTAAAGTTTCCCTTCCACGTCTTTGTATCCCTGTTTCTTAATAAGTGCGACCGCATTGTTAAATGCTTTTTCGCTAACGGCGCAGGGATCGTCTTCACCCGAGAAGAAACGGATCGGAAGTGCGGGATTCTTCATCGCGTATCCGCCGTCCTTATAGGTGAGCATTGTAAGACGTACGAGATTCTCGTAGCCGTTTAATGTAAAATAGTAAATGCACAAAGGATCCGCTCTGTATTTTTTCACTTCTTCGGGAATGGAATTGACCCAGGCGCAAGTACCCTCGTCTTTAAATCTCTTCTCGTAATCGCCGAGGACAAGAACGGCGATAAAACGGCTTTTGTAATGTTCGCCTTTGAATAATTTTATGAGTCTTATAAGCGTAAGTCCGGCTATCATGCCGGGCTTTTTTGACGGGCATCCGATAACGACGAGCTTATCAATATCCGAATCGTATTTTCGTATGTAGCTTCGAACCACCATCGATCCCATGCTGTGACCGATAAGTGTAAGCGGAAGTTCTTTTCCCGTCAGTTTCTTTGCGTACTCTTTTATCTCCAGAGTTATCTCGTGCGTGTCGTCTATAAGCGCTTCGAATCCGCCTTCGTACATATGTCCGAGATCATCGCGGCTCTTGATGCTTTCCCCGTGTCCCCTGTGGTCGTGGATCACGCAAAGGTATCCTTTATTCACAAGAAAATCGATAAAGTTAAGATAGCGTTCTTTGTACTCGTTCATTCCGTGAACGATCTGCACGATCCCTTTTATCTCATCCGCATTATCGGGCACGATACGAAGCACCGAGATCTCAAGTGAATCCGTTTTTGATATATGTCTGTATTTCTCTTCTTTCATAACAAACCCCCCGGTTTTTCCTATTAAAAAAGTTTCTTTTCGGCAACATTTTTATACTGTGATTATACCACTTAAAACCTTTCCAAAACAATCGGTATATCAAGTTGAAAATACTCTGTCGATTTATTAAAATTATAGTAACGGGGGGTACAAAAATATGGATAATCGTTCTTATGTTTCATGGGAATTAATGAATTCCTTTCTTATTGACGCCTTTGTCGGATACGGGGTTCCCAAAGAAGATGCCGCGATCTGTGCGGATGTGCTTCTCGAGTCCGACCGAAGGGGTATCGAAAGTCACGGCTGCAACCGCTTCAAGCCGATCTACATCGACCGAATTAAAAAAGGTACTCTTTTACCGACCACTCAGATCGAGATCGTAAAAGAAACTCCCACCACCGTCGTTATGGATGCTCATGACGGAATGGGTATGGTGGCCTCTCATAAAATGATGGAAATGCTCATCGAAAAAGCAAAGAAGAACGGCATGGCAGGAGGTGCCATCCGCAATTCCACGCATTATGGTATCGCAGGTTACTGGACTAGCATGGCATCAAAAGAAGGCCTTATCGGTCTGACAGGTACCAATGCACGTCCTTCGATCGCTCCCACTTTCGGTGTGGAAAACATGATGGGTACAAATCCACTTACTTTCTCGCTTCCGACCGATGAGGAATTTCCTTTCTGTCTCGACTGCGCGACATCCATAGTTCAGCGCGGCCGTATCGAATATTACGCAAGAGAAGGAAAAGAAACACCTGCCGGCACGGTAATTAGCGAAAAAGGCGAAGCGATGACCGATTCAAACGAGATCTTAAAAGCACTCGTTGACGGCACTGCCGCACTCGCACCCTTGGGCGGTATAGGCGATGAACTCGCCGGATACAAGGGATACGGATACGCAGCCGTTGTCGAGATCTTATCCGCTGCACTTTCGGGCGGTCAGTTTATGAAAGCATTATCCGGTGTGGATGAAAACGGAAAACCGAAGATGTATCATCTGGGACACTTCTTCTTCGTGATCGATCCCGATGCGTTTATGGGAAGGGAAACTTTCAAAAAGACCGCAGGCGATATCTGCAGAGCACTCCGTGCTTCAAAGAAAGCGCCGGGGTCGGACAGAATATATACAGCAGGCGAAAAAGAATATCTCGTATGGCTTGAGAGAAAAGAAAAAGGCGTTCCCGTAAACAAGGGTGTCCAGAAAGACATCATAGAAGTAAGAAACGCACTTGATCTTCCTTACAAATTTGATTTCGAAGAAAGCGTCTGAAGGTGAATCATATGAGCAGATACATTATGGCACTGGATGCAGGAACAACTTCCAACAGGTGCATCCTTTTTGATAAAAACGGAGAGATCGTTTCCGTCACACAGAAAGAATTTACACAGTATTTTCCGAGATCCGGATGGGTCGAGCACGACGCGACCGAGATATGGCTGACACAGTATTCGGTAGCTTCAGAAGCACTTTCAAAGATAGGTGCAAAGGCTGAGGATATCGCTGCGATCGGCATCACCAATCAGAGAGAAACAACTATAGTCTGGGATAAGGAAACCGGCGAGCCGATCTATCATGCGATCGTATGGCAGGATCGAAGGACCGCGGACTACTGTATGGAACTTTCCGACAGAGGGCTGACCGATTTCTTCAGGGAAAAAACAGGTCTTGTCATCGACCCGTATTTTTCTGCCACAAAGATAAGATGGCTTCTTGAAAACGTTCCCGGTGCAAAGAGAAAAGCCGAGGAAGGAAAGCTTCTTTTCGGAACGGTCGAAACATGGCTTATCTGGAAACTGACAGGCGGAGCCGTACATATAACCGATTATTCCAATGCATCAAGAACGATGCTTTTTAATATCGTCGATCTTAAATGGGATGAAGATATCTTACGCGAACTCGATATCCCCGCTTCAATGCTTCCGAAGGTTATGCCTTCAAGTGCGGTATACGGAAAGACAAAGGAAGAATTTTTCGGCGGTGAAATCGTTATCGCAGGTGCCGCAGGCGACCAGCAGGCAGCACTTTTCGGACAGACGTGTTTTAAGGCAGGTCAGGCCAAGAGCACGTACGGAACGGGATGTTTCCTGCTTATGAACACCGGCGAAAAGCCCGTCTTTTCAAAACAGGGTCTCGTCACCACGATCGCATGGGGTATCGACGGAAAGACCGAGTATGCACTCGAAGGTTCGATATTCGTTGCCGGCAGTGCGATACAGTGGCTTCGCGACGAACTTAAATTCATAGATTCCGCTGCGGACAGCGAGTTCTTTGCAGGCAAGGTAGAGGATACCTGCGGATGCTACGTGGTACCGGCTTTCACCGGACTCGGTGCACCTTACTGGGATCCTTACGCAAGAGGAGCGATCGTCGGATTATCACGAGGCGTAAACAAATACCATCTGATCCGCGCTACACTCGAATCCCTCGCTTATCAGACATACGATGTATTAACAGCCATGGAAAGCGATGCGAACGTTAAACTCTCGGGACTTAATGTTGACGGCGGAGCCTGTGCGAACAATCTCCTGATGCAGATGCAGGCAGATATAATCCAGACCTCCGTTAACCGTCCCGCATGTGTCGAGACCACCGCCAAAGGCGCCGCATATCTTGCAGGACTCGCCGTAGGCTACTGGAAGAACAAAGAGGAACTGCTTTCAAACAATTCACTCGACAGAACATTCGAGCCGAAGATCTCTTACGAAGAGCAGCAGAAGAAATTACGCGAATGGCATAAAGCCGTAGCCTGCACTCGCGGATGGGACAGATAAATTAAGTGTTCATAAACGCAAAAAACGCATCGTTTTCACGATGCGTTTTTTTGTATGTATCTGATCTTTTATTATTCTGCTTTTTCTTCTTTGGGCTGATCGGATGTACAGTGAGGACACTTTGTAGCCTCGATGTCGATCTCGCTCTTACAGAAAGGACAGATCTTTGTTGTGGGAGCTGCTGCCTCTTCCTCTTCTTTGTTCTTTTTAAGCTTCTTAGCTGCTTCCTCGGCTGCCTTTGTAGCACCGTTGATAGCTTTGAGCATAATGAAGAGAATAATCGCAAGAATAAGGAAGTTGATGATAGC
>CADARM010000041.1 GCA_902790275.1 uncultured Lachnospiraceae bacterium | reverse complement strand
CCCCTCGAAGACGACGAGGTAGATAGGTCCAAGGTGTAAGCACAGTAATGTGTTCAGCTGATGGTCACTAATAGGTCGAAAGCTTATCCAGTTAGGTTATAACTCTGATATAAGTATTCTGTATTCGGTTTTGAAGGTATAAATATCAAGGCCTAGTGGCTCAGTTGGTTAGAGCGCCGCCCTGTCACGGCGGAGGTCGTCGGTTCGAGTCCGATCTGGGTCGTTTCAACGACAGTTGAATATAATTTACTTTGCGTGGGGTCTTAGCTCAGCTGGGAGAGCATCTGCCTTACAAGCAGAGGGTCACAGGTTCGAGCCCTGTAGGCCCCACTCACAATTTGGATGGGTTCCCGAGTGGCCAAAGGGGGCAGACTGTAAATCTGTTAGCGACGCTTTCGGTGGTTCGAATCCACCTCCATCCATTGGGAGAAATCCTACCAATATCGCGGGGTAGAGCAGCTGGAAGCTCGTCGGGCTCATAACCCGGAGGTCGTAGGTTCGAATCCTTCCCCCGCTATTTTGCCCAGGTAGCTCAGTTGGTAGAGCAGAGGACTGAAAATCCTCGTGTCACTGGTTCGATTCCGGTCCTGGGCATTTTTAATTTCAGATCACCGCAAGGTGTTTTTTTTATTTCAGTTTTTTTCTTGTATTTTTCACTTAAGCAAACAAAAAATCTCTGTTTTCAGGCATTTGCAACCGCCGGTTGACAAATTGACAAGGCGGATTGTTAGAATGCAACCGCATTTTTTCATATGATTTTCTTGTAAAGCGAAGGGCAAAAAGCTAAACTTAAATTGCCCGATGAATCTGATTCAAAGGGCATGGCCCGGAAAGGAAATAATATGATATTAGCAGACAAGATTATCAATGAAAGAAAAAAGAACGGATGGTCACAGGAAGAACTTGCTCAGATGCTTTCGGTTTCCAGACAGTCGGTTTCAAAATGGGAAGGTGCGCAGGCTGCTCCCGATCTTAACAAGATAATCAAGATGGCTGAGATCTTCGGTGTAAGCACTGACTACTTATTAAAGGATGAGATCGAGGAATCCGACAGAAAAGAAGAAGCATCTTCTGATGAAACAGTTAATATAAGAAAGGTTTCTCTTGAGGAAGCTTCGAATTATATTAACCTTATAAAAAAGAACACTCCCAGTGCAGTCATCGCAACGATGCTCTTTACGGTATCGCCTGTTGTTCTTATCGAACTTTCAGGCATGGCTTCCTATATAGAAGGATTTCTTCCCGTTAACATCGCCGCACTCATAGGACTCGTTGTATTATTCATATGTCTTGCACTCGGAGTTATCATCTGGATCGGTGTTGAAGCTAAGGAAAAAGAATATAAATTCCTTGATTTTGATGAATTCGAAACTCTTTACGGTGTTGACGGAGTAGTTAAGGAAAAGAAAAAGAGTTTTGAAAACAGAAAACTTCCCATGTTTATCACTGCGATCCTTCTCTTTATCTTAAGTCCGGTGGGTATTATCACAGCAGGCCTTCTTGAAGCGAACGGATTTGTTATAGTTTCGATGATCTGTTTTCTCCTTCTTATGGTAGCCGCAGGTGTCGGACTTATGATCTACACCGCAAGGATATCCAAATCCTACAATAACCTTTTAAAAGAAGAAAGACTTACTCCCGCAGAGAGAAAGGCAAGAAAGATCAAATCCAAACTGGGGGGTGCATACTGGTGCCTCATCGTAGCGGTATTCCTTGTGCTCGGTCTTGGATTCGATCTCTGGCAGACGGCCGGAATAATCTTCCCCGTAGCAGGTGTTTTATATGCCGCAGTTATCGGTATCGTAAAGATTTTCACCGAAAAATAAAAGAAAGACAGATTAAGTATAAAAGAATGTCGGTTTACGGACCGGCATTTTTTATGTAGAAAAAATTGCGAAAAAAATGTGAACTTTGAAAAAAATTATGGACATAAAAAAATAATATGATATTATAATACGTGCCGACCGACCGTTCGGTCGGTTTTTCGAACAGGGGTAAATACAAAGGCCTGAAGGCCTGATTCTATATATTTTCAGGAGTTTTTTTATGTCAAAGTACAGTGTCAGAAAACCATATACGGTTCTGGTCGGAGTGGTACTTGTAATAGTACTCGGAGTGGTCAGCCTCATGAGAATGACTGCGGATCTCCTTCCGGATATGAACCTTCCTTATGTTGTAGTTATCACCACATATCCGGGGGCCAGTCCCGAAGAAGTTGAAAGAAACGTCACGGCGCCTGTAGAAGCGCAGATGGCGACAACGTCAAATATCAAAACGATACAGTCCATGTCATATAACAACTATTCCATGGTAATTTTGGAATATGAGCAGAGTTCGAATATGGATTCGATCGTTATCGAGATGCAGCAGAAACTCGATCAGGTTTCGAGTACATTCCCCACAGGTGTTGCCAGCCCTCTTATCATGAAGATCGACCCTTCCATGCTTCCCATTATGGTTGCGAGTGCCGATGTTGAGGGCATGAATCAGGTAGAGATAACGGACTATGTTGATTCGACTGTTGTTCCCTATCTTGAAAGTGTCGAGGGTGTTGCGAGCGTAACAACGATAGGAAGCGTTGAAGAAAAAGTTGAGATCACACTTGATGAAGACAAGATAAAGAAGATCAACAATAAAGTCATCGCAGAGATCGAAGACGGATTTGAGGATGCACAGTCCGAAATAGATGATGCCAAAGAACAGATCGAAGAAGGCGAAAAGGCCTTAAAGGACGGACAGAGCAAGTTAGCGAAAGAACTTTCAAACGGAGCAAACGAGATCGTTAACGGCAAGATCCAGGCGTATGTCGGCGAAGCTACTATCGAGACTAATCTTGCCACGATGAAAATGATCAAACCGATCCTTGAACGTGCGGTAAATGCAGTGAATGAATATAACAGACTTGCAGGTGCGTACAGGGAACAGAACGTAATGCTTTCCACTTATCAGGAGCTTTTAAACAATGCTACCGATGAGGAGATCTTAAGCACGACCGGAATGACCAGAGAACAGCTTATGGCCGTTGTGGCACAGCTTCAGGCCAATGCTCCCGCAGTACAGCCTTCAACCGAAGATGTTCAGGCTATGATCGATTACTTGAAGGCGTCAGGAGTTAATACGGAGGCTCTCGGTATCACATCCGACGTAAGCGATATGCAGTCGCTCTCCGCACAGCTTTCAAATGCGCTTGCACAGGTCAATCAGTCGATCGTTACCATGGAAGCGGCAAAAGAGCCTCTTGCAGAAGGTAAGATCACACTTGATGATGCATATAAAAAATTAAACGAAGGCCTTATAAACGGTATCCTTGAGATAAGTAAAGCTTCAAGCGAGATCGCGAACGGAAAAGCAGCTCTTGAACAGGGTCAGGCACAGCTTGATTCGGCCAAGGAAGAAGCACTTAAACAGGCTGATATATCACAGATCGTTACAGCCGAAATGCTCGGAAACCTTATCCTTGCCCAGGATTTCTCGATGCCTGCCGGATATATCGAACAGGGTACAAAGCAGTATATGATCTCTGTCGGAGACAGCGTTAATACTGTCGAAGATCTCGAAAACATGGTACTTCTGGATCTCGGAATGGACAGTATCGAACCCATTCGCGTAAAAGACGTTGCTGTTGTTGAAGTCGTAAACAACGCGGGAGAGTCTTATTCGAAGATCAACGGTAACCCTGCCGTAATGCTTTCGATCGAAAAGCAGACCGGATATTCTACCGGTGATGTTACCGACAGACTTTTGGATAAATTCAAACAGATGGAGAGCGAAAAAGAAGGCCTCAACATGGCTGTTCTTATGAACCAGGGTATTTACATCGACATAGTCGTAAGCAGCGTTTTGCAGAACATGTTGATAGGCGGACTGCTCGCGGTAATAATCCTTATCCTTTTCTTAAAGGATTTCAAATCGACTTTCATTATCGGATGTTCCATTCCCTTAAGTGTAATCTTTGCGATCGTTTTGATGTACTTTTCACACATCACATTAAACATCATCTCACTCTCGGGTCTGGCTCTCGGTATAGGTATGCTGGTAGATAACTCGATTGTTGTTATCGAGAATATATACCGACTGCGAAAAGAAGGAGTCACGGTTAAAAAAGCGGCAGCCGAAGGCGCAAAGGGTGTAGGCGGAGCGATCGCTTCTTCGACACTTACAACGGTCTGCGTATTTGCTCCGATCGTTTTTGCACAGGGTCTTACCAAGCAGCTCTTTGTCGATATGGCTTTATCCGTTACATATACACTCGGTGCCAGCCTTATAGTCGCACTTACATTCGTGCCTGCGGCTGCATCTATGATGATCAAGGACGGTGAAGAAAAAGAGACAAAACTTTTCGATAAGATAAGAGATTCTTACGGTGTTGTTTTATCGAAACTTTTAAAGGTAAAACCTCTCGTTCTCTTACTTGCCGTAGTATTGCTCGTAACAAGTATCTTCGCAGGCTTCTCAAGAGGTTTCTCTTTCCTTGATATGGAGATCGAAGTAGACCAGCTTTCCATGACGGTATCTCCGCCTGACGGTAAGGAACTTACCGAAGAAGAGATGATGGAAAGATGCGATGAAGTTACCGAAAAGATCATCGATGTCGAAGGCATCGATACCATCGGATGTATGATGGGCGGCGGAAGCGCCTTAAGCATGTTCGGCATGGGCGGCGGAAACAGTGCCACTTATTACATCCTTCTTGAAGAAGACAATAAACGTAAGTTAAAAGATATAGAAAACGAGATCATGGAAAGGACCGCGGATGTTGATGCAACGGTTAGCGTTACCACTTCATCAAGCGATACTCTCTCACTTCTTGGAAGCGGACTTACGGTAATGGTAAAAGGACGTGACCTTGATAAGATAAGGGAGTACACCGAAGAAGTTGTTGCCATCATGGAAGAAACACCCGGTGTCATTGACATAAATGATGGTCTTCAGGATACATCACCCTGTCTTAAGATCCATGTAGACAAGGTTAAAGCGATGGAATATCAGATGACCGTTGCACAGGTTTTTGCGGAAGTCATGAAGGCCATGATGCCGAGCAACGCGACCGCAAACTTAAGTGCGGATACCAAGGATTACGACATCTATGTTATCGCTGACGAACAGAAAGATACAACGCTTAAAGACATCAGGGATCTTAAGTTCAGTTATACCGACAGAGAGGGCAACCATCAGATGGTTCCTCTTTCGAAGATCGTTACTTTCGAAGAAACGGAAACACTCAACGTTATCAACAGAGATTCGCAGACCAAGTATATTTCGGTCACTGCGGGCGTGGATGATGAACACAATATCACTTTCGTTTCCAACGAACTCAAGGAACGTTTTAAAGAACTCGATCTTCCTGACGGATATACGATCGCTATGAGCGGTGAAGACGAAATGATCATGGATGCGATGAAACAGATCGGTCTGATGCTTGCATTGGCGGTAATATTTATATATCTTATAATGGTAGCACAGTTCCAGTCGCTTCTTTCACCGTTTATCATCATGTTCACGATCCCGCTTGCATTTACGGGCGGATTCCTGGCACTGTTTGTGACTAAGAACAATGTATCGATAATCGGTGCGATCGGCTTCGTAATGTTAGCCGGCATCATAGTTAACAACGGTATCGTTATGGTAGACTTTATCAACCAGCTTCGCGGTGAAGGAATGGATAAAAAAGAAGCCATAGTCGAAGCCGGAAAAGCAAGACTTAGACCTATCTTAATGACGACGCTGACAACGGTTATCTCAATGTCGACGCTTGCTCTCGGAATAGGCGGCGGTTCGGCGATGATGCAGCCAATGGCCATAGTTATGATCGGCGGACTTGTATACGGAACACTTCTTACGCTTCTGGTGGTTCCCTGCCTCTACGATATCTTCAATTCAAATAAATCGATGAAGGTCAACGAATACGGTGAACTTGTGGAAGACAAAGATAAAAACAAAAAGGAAGAAATGGTCAAAGATCTTGTTTTGCAGATCAATCCGGATGAAGAACATATCGGATTAAATATACCGTGACGGAGCGAATAAATGATTTGAAAAGCGGGTTCAGGGTATAGTGAGGAAGAAAGAATGAACAAAGAAGAATTACTTGGATACATCAAACAGATGGAAAATCTCCCGGAGAAAGAAGTAAAGATCTATGCTGCGGTAGGAGAGTTTATAAGAGAGGGAAAAGAATTAAGTGATCTTAAGATCAGTGAGATCTCAAACCGTGCCGGTATCGGAAAAGGAACTACATACGAATATTTTCAGAGCAAGGAAGAACTTATATACAAAGCGATCCACTATTTTGTGATCGATTCGACAAAAGCCATTCTCTGGAAAATGCTGGAAGCAGGTTCTTTTAAGGAAAAGTTTTATTCGATGATGGATTATATGTGGGACTCAAGACTTGAAGAAAACACGCTTCGTTCCATGTATCAGTATATAAGAAATGTAGGACCCACTCTCGGAGAGAAAGCTGCGGAGAGGATAGAAAACAAATACGATCCCTGTGTGGCTGTCAAGTTCATAGAAACACTTATGAAATCCTACCTTGATTCGGGATACGAGGAGGGCATCTTTACGGAAAAGGATGAGATCTTCAGAAAAGACGTTCTCGGTTCACAGCTTCTTTTATTCTTATTCCTCATGGGAGATATCAGGGAAGAATCCAGAAGAAAAGAGATCGAAGACTATGTTTACAACGGAATGGTAAGCATTTTAAACTCAAGATAAATCAGACAAAAAGGGCCTTTTTCAAAGAAAGGTCCTTTTCTTTCGCATATTGGACAAAACGCCAAAAAATGTTATAATAAATTATCTATCGGTAAAGGAGCAAATCCATGGGTAAAACAGTTATTATGACAGACAGTACGGCAGATCTCTCAAAAGATTTGCTTGAAAAATACCGGATCGAAGTCATCCCTTTGTGCATCGTAATGGATGACAAAAGTTATTTCGACGGAAAAGATATCACACCCGAAGAAATAATCGCCTGGTCCGATGAAAAAAAGACCACGCCCAAAACGGCTGCTGCGGGGATTGAGGAAACCATCGAGTATCTTAAACCTCATAAGGAAGCCGGAGACGACGTTATCTATATCGGTATCTCCGAAGATATGAGTACCACATGCAATGTTGTAAGACTTGCGGCAAGCGATCTCGAATACGACAGAGTATTCGTTATCAATTCCATGAATCTTTCAACCGGTATCGGTCTTCAGGTTTTAAGAGCCGCAGAAATGCGTGATGAAGGAAAGAGCACGGAAGATATTTATGAAGCGATAGATTCCGCAAGAGATAAAGTCAGAGCAAGCTTTGTTGTAGATACTCTCACATTCCTTGCCAGAGGCGGAAGATGCAATGCCGTTACTGCACTTCTTGCAAATACACTCAAATTAAAGCCCAGGATCGAAGTAAATATGGGCAAGATGGGTGTCGGCACAAAATACAGGGGAAAGACAAACAAAGTTTTAAAAGCCTATGTCGAAGACATGAAAGACGATCTTCTTAAGGCAGACAAGAGAAGAGTGTTCGTAACTTATTCGGTTATGGATCACGAACTTGTAGAGCCGGTGGTCGAGTATCTTAAGGAACTTAATTATTTCGACGAGATCCTCGAGACACAGGCAGGCGGAGTTATCACCAGCCACTGCGGTCCCGCCACGCTCGGAGTATTGTTCTACGAGGCATAAGAGACAAAAAAGAGGGGAAAAACTAACACAGTTTAAAACACATATAATGGGTAAAATATATTGCATCTGCGGAAAGAGTTCATCAGGAAAAGATACGGTTTACAAAAGACTTCTCGCAGATAACGAACTTGGTTTAAATCAGCTTGTAACATATACGACAAGACCTATAAGGGAAGGCGAAGTTAACGGGAGAGAATATTTCTTTATTGACGAAGCCGAAGCGTTGAGACTTCACGAAGAAGGAAAGATAGTCGAATCCAGAGCATACAACACGGTATTCGGCATCTGGAAATACATGACCGTCGACGACGGCCTTGATCTTAACTCAAAAAGCTACGTGGTAATTGGAACGCTTGAGTCGTATGTTCAGATAAGAAATTATTTCGGAAAAGAAAACGTCGTTCCCGTCATGATAGAAGTCGACGACGGAGAAAGACTTGAGAGGGCACTCAAAAGAGAGAGGATCCAGCCCAATCCGAAATACGATGAAATGTGCAGAAGATTCCTTGCGGACTCGGCAGATTTTTCAAAAGAAAAAGTCAAGAGTGCGGGAATCGAAACGGTATTCGTAAACGATGATCTTGAAGTATGTATCGCGAAGGTTCGCGAGTACGTAAAGGGTAAAGAGAATTCGTAAGTAAAAGGAGAACCTGATGGAAATAAAAGTCAATCAGATTTCACAGGTTGCAACACCGGAACAGGTCAGACCGACGGAAACACCGGATGTACCTTTTAAATTTGTTTTGTCATCCAACGTGGAAGAGGCAGAGCTTCAGCAGCGTCTCCTCGGAATGATGGAAGAGATCACCATGCAGGGCGACAAGATAAAAAAGAAAATGGATATCAGAGACATGAAGCATTATCGTTCTCTGGTAAAAGATTTTATGAACGAGATCGTAAACAGGTCGCATGAATTTTCAAGAGAGAATTTTCTCGACAGAAGAGGAAGACACAGAGTTTACGGTATCATCCGAAGGGTTGACGAAGCGCTCGATGAGCTCGCACAGGAGCTTGTAAAAGAAGAGAAAGATGCGCTTACGATACTCGGAAGGATAGATGAGATCAGAGGGTTACTTTTGGACATATTTATGTAGGGGCAGCTTATGGCAAAATTCGAAGACATTGTTGGGCAGGAACATTTAACCGAATATTTCAAAAAAGTGATCGAAAGCGGTGAAGCCGCACATGCTTACATCATAGAAGGCGAGATGAGAAGCGGTAAGGAATTTATCGCCAGAGTCTTTTCGGAGGCTCTTCTTTGCGAGGGTGAAAGCGACAAACCCTGCGGAAAATGCCAGTCATGCTTACAGATGGAAAACAACGCCCATCCCGATTTTTACAGCATCGTTCATGACAAGCCGAGCATCATTTCCGTAGATGACATCAGAGATCAGATCATAAAAGGTGTTACGACAAAACCTTTTAAGGGCAAATATAAGATCTATATAATCAACGAAGCGGAGATCATGACGGAGCAGGCGCAGAATGCTCTTTTAAAGACACTCGAAGAGCCGCCCGAATACGTGATCATCATCCTTCTTACCACTTCGAAAGACAAGCTTCTTCAGACTATTCAGTCAAGATGTGTTAAGCTTGCGCTTAAACCCGTAGAGAAGAAGATCTTAAAAAAATACCTTATGAAGGAATTCAAGATTCCCGATTATAAGGCCGATATCGCAGTATCGTTTTCACAGGGCAACTTCGGTAAAGCGAAGATGCTTATCATGAATGAAGATTTCGACAAGATGAAAACCGAAGCGGTATCTTTGTTAAAGCATATCAACGAGATGGACGCTCCCGATATCATGGAAGCCATCTACAAGATAAAAGAATACAAATACGATGAGATCGATTACCTTGATATTTTCTCCGTATGGTACAGAGACGTGCTTCTTTTCAAGGCTACAAACGATGTCAACGACCTTGTGTTCAAACAGGAAATACAGTATATTAAATCAGTGGCTAAAAGAACAAGCTACGAAAAGATCGATGATATAGTTAAGGCTTTGGAAAAAGCCAAATCCAGAATAAAAGCAAAAGCAAATTTCGAAACCTGTATGACTTTGCTTCTTGAAGTCATTAAAGGAACCGGATAGAAAGGCAAGAATGGCAGAAGTAGTTAGCGTGCGTTTTCGCACGGCGGGTAAACTCTATTATTTCGACCCGCTCGATTTTGAGATCAAAAAAGGTGACCATGTTATCGTGGAAACCGCAAGAGGAATGGAATACGGTACCGTTATCGGTGAGAGAAGGGAAGTTGCGGAAGAGAATATCGTTCGCCCCTTAAAACCGATCATCAGGATCGCTACTCCCGAAGATGACGAGAAGGAAGCGGACAATCTTGCGGTAAGAGAAGACGCATACAAAATCTGTAAGGAAAAGATCGCAAAACACGGACTTCCCATGAAACTGGTGGAAGCCGAATATACATTTGACCGTAAGAAATTAATGTTTTATTTTACGGCGGACAATCGTATCGATTTCAGAGAACTCGTAAAAGATCTCGCCGCTGTATTTAAGACCAGGATCGAATTAAGACAGATCGGTGTAAGAGACGAGATCAAGCTTTTGGGCGGAGTCGGAATGTGCGGAAGAGAATTCTGCTGTCATTCCTATCTTCACGAGTTTGTTCCCGTATCCATTAAGATGGCCAAAGAGCAGAATCTTTCGCTTAACCCCGCAAACGTATCGGGCTGCTGCGGAAGACTTATGTGTTGCCTTAAAAACGAAGAAGAAACTTACGAAGAACTCAACAGGACCATGCCCGGTGTCGGCGATAACGTTAAGACA
Organism: uncultured Lachnospiraceae bacterium; assembly: GCA_902790275.1. Taxonomy (GTDB): domain Bacteria; phylum Bacillota; class Clostridia; order Lachnospirales; family Lachnospiraceae; genus UBA3766. The sequence continues at coordinate 4,137 of CADARM010000041.1, read as the reverse complement.
AACGACGGATACAACGGCGAAGTTGTCAGCATTAACGTGTTAAGACAGAAGGTAAGAGTCGTTATCGAGATTAAAGACGAAAAAGAAATAAGAGAATACAACGCATCCGAACTTTATTTCAAAAAGAATTCAAAGAAGGATCGCGAAGTACTTAGCGAAGAAGACCGCAAGGCTCTCGAACTCCTTGAAAAGCAGGAGAGAGAAGACCTTATGGAAAACGAGAGAGAGCAGGAAGAAGAACGCAGGGAAATGATGGGCGATAATAATTCTTCCGGCGGCGAAAAGAAACATTTCGACAAAAAGAAACAGTCCCAGAAATCTTTCGACAATCAGGGCAAGAAGAAAGAGAAGAAAGAGTGGAAGGACGACAAGCCTGACAGAAACAAGTCCGACAATAAGAAAAAGGGAGGAAACCCTTCTCAGAAAAACGGCGGACATTATCACAATAACAGGCGTGAAAGCAGACCCAGACACAATGGTGAAGAATAATTTGCTTAAAGAAAACGAAAGAATAGATTCGCTTCAAAGAAACGGGTACAGTATAATCCAGAACTCTACCCGTTTTTGTTTTGGAATGGATGCGGTACTTTTAACAGAGTTTGTTAAACTCAAAAAAGGCGATAAAGTCGTCGACCTCTGCACGGGTACCGGAGTTATCCCCATTCTGCTTTCGGCAAAGACGGAAGCTAAGCATTTTACGGGAGTGGAGATCCAGGAAGAAGTGGCCGATATGGCCGCACGGAGCGTCATCTTAAACGATATAACGGATAAGATAGATATCGTATGCGAAGATCTTAACAACCTTAAAGGTGTTTTCGAAAATGCGTCTTTTGATGCGGTAACGGTCAACCCGCCGTATATGATCCCGGGCAAAGCTTTGATGAATCCCGATGAGAGCAAGGCGATCGCAAGACACGAGATCAAATGCACTTTATCGGACGTTCTGTCGGTATCGTCATCTCTTTTAAAAAACGGCGGAAAGCTTTTTATGGTACATAAACCCGAGAGGCTCAATGAGATATTCACGGAGATGAAAAAGGTTAAGCTTGAACCCAAGAGACTTCGCATCGTTTATCCGAGAGTCGATTCCAAACCCAACATGATCCTTATCGAAGGTTCCAAATGCGGCAACGCGGGAATGATCATCGAGAAGCCGCTTATCATATATGATGAATCCGGAGCTTACATGCCGGAAGTGAGCAAGATATACGAGGAAAACTGATGGCCGGTATATTGTATTTATGTCCTACCCCGATAGGCAATCTTAAGGATATTTCCGAACGCGTTCTCGAAACGCTTCGCGAAGCGGACCTTATCGCGGCAGAGGATACCAGAAACTCAATGAAGTTGATGAATGCTTTTGACATTCATGTTCCCATGACAAGCTATCATGAGTATAACCGTACTCAGAAGGCGTATGTTCTTCTGGATAAATTAAAAGAAGGAATGAACATAGCGCTCATAAGTGATGCCGGTACACCGGGAATATCCGATCCCGGAGAAGTGCTCGTGAAAATGTGTCACGAAGAGGGGATAAAGGTCACATCCCTTCCCGGCCCCTGCGCATGCATCACCGCACTCACGATGTCCGGACTTTCCACGAGAAGATTTTGTTTTGAGGGATTTCTTCCTCCCGACAAAAAGGAAAGGAACGAAGTGCTCGAGAGCCTTAAAAAAGAATACAGAACGATGGTTTTGTACGAAGCACCCCATCATCTGAAAAATACTCTTTCGGAACTTGCCGATACTCTCGGAGGCGGCAGAAAGATCGCCCTTTGCAGGGAACTTACAAAGAAATTCGAAGAAGTCTTGAGAATGACTCTTTCCGAAGCTTTGGATCATTATGAGAAAAACGAGCCCAAGGGCGAATTCGTTCTCGTTATCGAAGGTATAGACAGAAACGAGGAAAAAGAAGCCATAAAATCCAACTGGCTCGAGATGGACATAGAAGATCACTTAAACATTTACCTCGAGAAAGGCCTCGATAAAAAAGAGGCTATGAAGGCCGTGGCAAAAGACAGGGGTATTTCAAAGAGCGACGTTTACAAAGCCCTTCTTTAAAAATCTCAAGCAGATTTGTGAAAAATATATAAAGAGTAAAATTGCGGTTGACAAAGTATATTACTGATAATATACTCATAGTCGTTAAGGCAAAGAAAAACGAAGCAGAAAAATAAATTATTATATTATGAGGTGCTATGATGCTTGAGAAAATAAAAGAAATCATTATCGAACAGCTTAATCTTCAGGGAGTGGAGATCACAGAGGAGACATCATTCAAGGATGATCTCGGCGCAGACTCCCTTGACTTATTTGAGCTTGTCATGGCTTTCGAAGAAGAATTCGGAATCGAAATGCCCCAGGACGATCTTGAGAATATCGAAACAGTCGGAGACGTTATCAAACTTTTAAAAGATACAGGTATCAACGACTAATATCATTTCGGACACGATAATCAAAAGAACCGAGGCGTTTCGGTTCTTTTTTTCTTTTTTTTATAGGGTTTCAAAAGGTTTTTATCCTTGATTCCATGCATATTTTTTATTATAATTAAAGAGATTTTGAAAAGAGGAAAAAGTGATGAAAAAAATAGGTTTTGACAACGATAAATATCTTAAAATGCAGTCTGAAAAGATCAAGGAAAGGATCGACTTTTTCGGAGGTAAACTTTATCTTGAATTCGGCGGAAAACTTTTCGACGATTATCATGCATCCAGAGTACTTCCCGGATTCAAACCCGACAGTAAGATCAAGATGCTTTCCCAGCTTAAGGACGAGGCTGAGATCGTTATCGTTATCTCCGCTGCAGACATCGAAAAGAACAAGATGCGTGCGGATCTCGGCATCACATACGATGTTGACGTTTTAAGACTGATCGATGCTTTCAGAGGTTACGGCCTCTTTGTCGGAAGCGTATGCCTTACACATTTTGCTTCCCAGCCTTCGGCAGTCGCATATCAGAAGAAACTTGAATCACTCGGATTAAAAGTATACAGACATTACCCTATCGCAGGTTATCCTTCAAACATTCCTTTTATCGTAAGCGATGAAGGATACGGCAAGAACGAATATATCGAGACATCCCGTTCGCTTGTCGTTATCACGGCACCCGGACCCGGAAGCGGAAAGATGGCTACATGTCTTTCACAGCTTTATCACGAATACAAGAGAGGGATCAAAGCAGGTTATGCCAAATACGAGACATTCCCTATCTGGAATATTCCTCTTAAACATCCTGTTAACCTTGCATATGAAGCAGCAACGGCAGATCTTCAGGATGTAAATATGATCGACCCGTTCCACCTGGAAGCATACGGTGAGACTACGGTCAATTACAACAGAGACGTGGAAGTATTCCCCGTACTCAATGCCATGTTCGAAAAGATCATGGGCGAATCCCCTTACAAATCACCTACCGATATGGGTGTTAACATGGCAGGCTTCGGCATCATCGATGATGATGTTGTAAGAGAAGCTTCCAAGCAGGAGATCATCAGAAGATATTACAGTGCACTCTGCCAGAGAAGACAGGGTATCGCGGATGAAGAAGAATGCTTCAAGATAGAACTCTTGATGAAGCAGGCCGAGATCTCGGTAGATGACAGAAAGGTTGTTTCCGCAGCCAAAGTCAAAGCCGAAGCCACGGGCGAACCCGCAGCCGCTATCGAACTTCCCGACGGAAGGATCCTTACCGGAAAGACAAGCGAACTTCTCGGTGCATCCAGTGCCATGCTCTTAAACGCATTGAAAGAACTTGCCGGACTTGATGACAGAAAAGAACTCATCAAGGCTACCACACTGGGACCCATTCAGGATTTAAAGGTTAATCACCTCGGTAACAGAAACCCGAGACTTCATACGGACGAAGTACTTATCGCTTTGTCTATCTGCGCATCCGAAGACGAGGATGCACGCAAGGCCATGGAACAGCTTCAGAACCTTCGCGGATCGGAAGTTCATTCAAGTGTGATCCTTTCACATGTTGATAAAAATGTACTCAGGAAGCTTGGCATCAATCTGACATGCGAACCTGTTTACGAAACCAAATCTTTATATCACAAATAATAGGAGGGGTGTGTTATGAATTACGAAATCAAAGGCGAACCGTTTCCCGTTGTCATCTGCAACCTGAATTCG
>CADARM010000040.1 GCA_902790275.1 uncultured Lachnospiraceae bacterium | reverse complement strand
TCCAGGGAGAGCACGACATTTGACATTTCCCGGTTGCAGAAATCGATCACCTCATCGTCGATCAGCATCCCGTTTGTCGTAAGCGTGAAGCGGAAATTTTTGTTCTTCTTCTTTTCTATGCTCCGGGCATAAGCGGTGAGCTGCTTCACCACATCAAAATTCATCAACGGCTCTCCGCCGAAGAAGTCCACCTCCAGATTCCGCCGCGTCCCTGAATGCTCCACTAGAAAATCCAGCGCCTGTTTTCCGACTTCGAAGCTCATCAGCGCGCGCTCACCGTGAAAACGGCCCTGTGAGGCGAAGCAGTAAGAACAGTTCAGATTGCAAGTATGTGCGACGTGAAGACACAGCGCCTTTACGACATCGCCGGATCGTTTCTTGAAGGTTCCGGCGATGTCCGAAAAGGTATCCGGTGAATACAGTTTCCCCTGTTTCTTCAGCTCTTCCACATCCGAAATACAGAGCTCGAGCTCCTCCTCTGTCACATCTTCCCGGTTCTGGTATTTCTCAAGCATCAATGAAACGATTTCATCAGCCGGTTTTTTCGGAAACAGGGCAATAATATCATATGCCACCTCGTCCACAACGTGAATTGAGCCGGAACAGGTGTCCAGCACTATGTTGTATCCATTCAGCTGATACTGGTGAACCATTTTCCCCTCCTGATCATGTGTCGCCGGCCTCAGAAATGCCCGCGCCGCTGTCCTTCTGCCGAAACACAGACAGAAAACACCGCCCCGCTTCCACACAGGAATTCACTGTACGGGAAAGCCGGGGCGGTATATCCTGTGAGAGCCGGATATGCCCTCACGTTAGACGCATTTCTCTTACTTGTCCTCGTTCTCGCAGGTCTGGTTTGCCACGCCGCAGCTGGTCTTGCATGCAGACTGGCAGGAAGTCTGGCACTCGCCGCATCCGCCCTTCTTCGCGGATTCGCAGAGATCACGGGTCTCAAGGGTTTTGATTCTCTCCATGGTTTTCTCTCCTGATTACTAAAAGCTTTTCGTCCTGTCTGGCACAATTCCCGGGCACTGAATGTGCTTTTTGGGAGAATCCACCGGACAACTATTGGAATTTTAGCATACGAGGCCGGAAATGTCAAGAATCCTTAAGCAGTCTGGAAAAGCCCATCTTCCGCTCCAGGCGCCAATTTCAGATGATATCCTGCCTTTACACTGCTCTCCCGTTATGCTAAAATACAGGTATCTAACCAAAACCCCATTCAAACATCAGCTTACATCTAAGGAAAGGAGATCTGTTATGGCACTTTTTCATCTTGATTTTGAATCGCATTTTACCGGCCACAATGAGGATGTTTACATCGTAATGCCGGATAAGAAGCGGAGTGAGACGCCGGAAGAGTTTTACGGGAACGGAAAGAAATATCCGGTCCTCTGGCTTTTGCACGGAACCTTCGGCGGCTACAGCGACTGGATCCGCAAATCCAACATCGAGACCTACGCCTGCGAGCATGACTGCATCGTCGTTATGATGGGCGTCGGCAATGCGGATTACGAAGCCTGGCCGGCATTTACACTTGGATATGATTCCACCCGCTATGTCACCGAAGAACTGATGCCCCTTGTCTACAACTGGCTTCCGGCTTCCAGAGAGCGCAGGGACAATTTCATTGCCGGTCTCTCCATGGGCGGCGGCGGAACCATGAAATTCGCCCTGAATTTCCCCGAAAAATTCGCTGCGGCAGCCGTGCTTTCGTCCTGCCCGAGAAATCTGGACGCCCAAAAGGAAACGCTAAAAGAGCTCTTCCAGAAAAAACCCTCCGAGCTTGCCGGTATGTCTGTCCGTCAGTACAACCAGATGCACCGCTATGATTCCGTCGAAGAATATCTGAATTCCATTTCCAATACCTGGCGAAAACTGGACCAGATGGTTGCGGACGGCGCAGATCTGCCGCGCTTCATGTTCGCGATCGGCACCGAAGACGGCGGCTATCAGAACATGCAGACTTTTTTGAAGCATGCAGACGAAATCGGTCTTCCCTATGAATATCACGAAGGACCCGGCCGCCACGAATGGCGCGTATGGGAACGCGATATCCAGATCGCTTTCAAATTCTTCGGCTTCGGCAATGAAGAGCAGGGGAACATTTTCTGACAGAGAGAGCGATCCATATGAAAATCTATGACATTTCTCAGGAAGTATTCGGCTGTGAAGTGTATCCGGGAGACCCGGCACCCCAACGGGAGACACTGTCCGACATGAAGGAAGGCGCGCTGTACAATCTGACTGCCTTCCGCATGTGCGCTCATAACGGAACACATGTGGACGCGCCCTACCATTTTTATCATGACGGAAAGACGATCGACATGGTGGATCTTGATAAATTCATCGGATATGCATATGTATTCGAGCATGAGGGCGAGGTACTTAAAGAAGATGCCGAGAGATTTATTAAAGACGCAAGAAATGCCGATCCGAGAGCAGCCGAGAGGATCCTCGTTAAAGGAAATGCGACTGTCACCAAAGAAGCCGCAAAAGTTTTTGCGAGAGAAAAGATCAAGCTTTTCGGTAACGAATCACAGACCGTGGGACCCGAAGACGCACCGATGGAAGTTCATCTTATCATGCTCGGTGCCGAGATCGTTTTGCTTGAAGGAATAAGACTCGATGCGGTCGAAGAAGGCGTTTATATCCTTAATGCGGCACCGCTTAACTTAGGCGGATCCGACGGTGCACCCTGCAGAGCCACTCTCATGAGACTTTAAGATTTTTGTACCGCAGGTAAAAAAAATGATCAGCGAATGACAAAAAATAATAATTGACAAACGAAATCGTATTGATATACTTAATTAACAGACAAAATTAAGACAAGGAAAGGAGGACGAAAAAAAATGAAGAAATTATTTGCGATTATTAGAACATTATCTTTAACAACCGTGTATGCATTTACTCACGGCTTTAGGTTACTTCGCACTGATTTTGCTTTTCGTACTCCCGGAAATCTGATATAAAGGCGTACGTTTATGAGTTCAGAGATCACTGTGCGAAAACACGGTGATCTTTTTTTATACACTACATTACTTATTTACTTGAACAGGAGGCGGCATGAAAGACAACAAACTAAGTAAAAACATTTTAAAAATGCTTTCGGAAAAAAAGATCGAAGAAAAAGACATTCTCTCGGTCTGCCCCATAGACCTTTCTTTTGAAGGTGAATATATACTCGGCTACGTCTTTTTGACAGATACAAACTTAGGTGTCTTAAAGAGTGATGTGCCGGAAGGTTATAAACATTTTTTCAGAGGGACCAAGGTACATAAAAAGATCGAGGAAGAGGATCTTGCAGAGTATGAGGTAACTCTCTTCGAACTTTCGAAAATGAAACATCTGCACACGGAAAGACTGATCGGTGCGGTGCTTCTGACAGCGGAATATGAAGGGAAACCTTTAAAGATCGCTTCACTTACAAACACCTATCTTGAGCAGCTTAATCTTTTCGTAAGACATACAAAAAATATCATGAACGGCAAACCCTTCGACTATGAGATCGTCGGAAACGAGGCCGAAGAAGAGGATGAGGAATCGCTTTACTGTCCGATCTGCGGCACGATGTATCCCGATCCCGCGAAAAAGGTGTGTCCTAAATGTACCAACAAGAGAACGATCTTTGCGAGAGTCTTAAAATACTTTTTCAAATACAAATTCTCGATAGCGATACTTTTCTTATCCTACGGACTCGGTGCAGCGATAAGCGTGGTATGGCCTTACCTTTCGGGAAAGGTGCTTTTCGATCATGTTCTTGAAAGAGACAACGAATTCCTTGCAAGTTTCGGCGTATCGGGAAAGTATGTGCTTGCACTTCTTATACTCGCGGTCGTGATGATAGGGAGCAGACTCCTCGCAGAACTTACAAACACTGTGCAGATGGCACTTATGGCAAGGGTTGCGACATCGACCGTAAAGGATATCAAGTCGGATGTTTTCTCCGCGATGAGCAAACTTTCGCTTAACTTCTTTACGAGCAAGCAGACCGGCGGACTTATGACAAGAGTCTTAAACGATTCGAACAGGGTTACCGAGTTTTTCATAGACGGCATACCTTCGATCTTCGTTCAGGGCTTAACGATCATCATTACCTTTGTCGTAATGTACAGACTCAACTGGCAGATGGCACTGATCGCATGCATCCTTTTACCTCTCCTCGTATTCATGACGGTTAAGCTCCGTCCGGGACTCTGGAACCTTTCGGGCAAGAGACACCGTGCGGAAAAAGCGGTTTCCGGAAAAGCGAACGACAACTTAACGGGTGCCAGAGTGGTAAAGGCTTTCGGACAGGAAGATGCGGAGATCGAAAGATTTATCAATCCCAACAACAACCTCAAAGAGGCTGAAATAAACATAGTTAAGCTTAGAAACAGATTCACCATTCTTTACAGTCTGGTGCAGGAAGTATCGAGCATCTGGATCTGGATCATCGGAGTTTTCTTCGTGTTAAAGACCGACAAGATCGACCTCGGTGTGCTCCTTACTTTCGTAGGTTACGTATCGCAGTTAAACGGCCCCATGAACTTCTTCTCGAGAGTTTTCAGAATGTGGTCGGAGAGTATCAACGCGGCACAGAGGCTTTTTGAGATCATCGATTCGATCCCCGAGATCAGGGAAAAAGAAGACCCTGTTCGTCTCATGAAACCCAGGGGAGAGATCGAACTTAACAACGTGACATTCGGCTACACGGTCAGCAGGAACGTATTAAAGGGTATTAACCTTAAAGTTAAAGAAGGCGAAGTGCTCGGTATCGTAGGCCGTTCGGGTGCCGGAAAATCGACACTCGTTAACCTCATCTCAAGACTTTACGACGTGAAGGAAGGCTCGATAAAAATAGACGGAGTCGATGTTAAGGATCTGTCTCTTTCGGACTTAAGAAAGAATGTTGCGATGGTCTCGCAGGATACATACATCTTTATGGGATCGGTCGCAAAGAATATCGCATACGGCAACGAAAACGCCACGGGCGACGAGATCATAAGAGCCGCAAAACTTGCGGGAGCACATGATTTTATCTCAAAGATGCCCGACGGCTACGACACGATAATCGGCGCATCCGGAAAGGACCTTTCGGGTGGTGAAAGACAAAGAATTTCGATAGCCAGAGCGATCCTTGCAAACCCCAAGATCTTAATACTCGATGAAGCAACGGCCAGTGTGGACACAGAGACGGAGAAAGCGATCCAGAATTCATTAAAGCTCTTGGTAAAGGGAAGAACAACTCTTTCCATAGCTCACAGGCTTTCGACGCTTCGTGATACCGACAGGCTCATTGTTATAGACAACGGCCGCATCGTTGAGGAAGGAACGATCGACGAGCTCGATAAAAAAGAGGACGGAATATTCCACAAACTCAATGAGCTTCAGAACAAATCACTGGCAGGGGGCAGTTTCTAGGCTTCCCCTTGAGGGGAAGCTGTCAGCGAAGCTGACTGATGAGGTGAATAGAAAAACAGGAGGCAAATATGGCAGAAATTAACACTTTTGAAAAAGAAGCCGAAGAAATGACCGCGATGCATGTCATTACAAAGAATGACAAATTCGAAAGAACAGGCGGAGGCTTTGTTGATTTAACATATAACGGCGTTAAATACGAAAGGGTAAAAGTCGTAAGACTCTTTCCTTTCACCGACGCCGACAAATATATTTCCATCAGAGAGAACACGGATAAGGCTAAAGAGATCGGGATCATCGAAGACCTTGAAGCTTTTGACGAAGAGACAAAAGAGATCTTAAGAGAACAGTTAAGACTCAATTATTTCACTCCCGTCATTCAGAAGATCATGAGCATCAAGGACGAGTACGGCTACGCATATTTTCATGTAATGACCGACAAGGGCGAATGCAATTTCGCGATCAACATGGCATCAAACGCCGTTACGAAATTATCCGATTCGAGACTTATCATCATGGATCTCGATGAGAACAGATTTGAGATCAGAGACGTAAACGCTCTTACACAGAAGGAAAGAAGAAAACTGGATCTTTTCCTGTAATCGTAAGAGGCACGGGTTACTTTACTTGGGAGATTAGACAAGATGATTTTAAAATATGATGTTTCACCGAAGACTGCAGAGAAGATACCTTTGGGTGAAGACGAGAGGATATACTATGCGATCCCGTACGATATCGACAAGGACGGAAGCTGGCTTAAAGGAGCATATCTTTTTGTCACCACAAAGAAGATACATGTTTTTGACGGTGAAGAAATAAAAGAGACAATTGAAATAAAGGACTTAAGCAGGGCCAAAGCCGAAGCGAAAGTCGGAGGCGGTATCCTTGTGGTGACCGAAAACGGCATAGAAAAAGTCGTGGTCCATTATTCCGCAAAGCATTTAAGCAGATATGCTTATATTGCGAGAGGCATCAACATCCTAATCTCGGGACGTTTTGAGGAAGTTGAGAGCGGCGAATACGAAAAGATGTGTCCCAAATGCGGAAGGGCCATCCCGGGAACAAAGTACTGTCCTCACTGTTCCAAAGAGGGCGGATTCCTGAAAGAATTCCTGGCTATGGCAAAGCCTTACAAGAAGGACTTTTTCGGAGTATTCATGCTGATGGTCCTGGTAGCGGTGACCACGCTTTTAAACCCCGAGATCCAGAAGCATCTTATTAACGATGTACTTAAAGGTAACGGCGGATTTAAGCAGGCGCTGGTCCTGCTCCTTATAATGTTTTCCTTAAGTGTCAGCATTGTTGTTATCAACTTTTTTAAGAGCAATGCATCGACAAAACTCGGAGCGAAGATCTCCGCAGACCTCAGAATGGCGCTGTTTAAAAAGTACCAGGCATTACCGCTTGCATTCATCAACGACAGAAGGCCCGGCGAACTTTTAAACAGGATCACGCAGGATACAACGTACATAAGAGAGTTTATGGAAGATGTTTTCTGTAATCTTTTCGCGGTACTTTTTATCTTTATCTGGGATATCATCTTTATGATGGTACTGAACTTCAAGCTTGCGATCCTGACTTTTATAACTGTTCCGATCGTTGTTGTCCTTATCATCGGTTTCAGAAAAGTCGTTTACAGGATATTCCATCTTCAGTTCAGGAAAAACGATGATGTATCAAGTGACCTTCAGGATGTCATCTCGGGAATGAGAGTCGTAAAAACATACGGCAGGGAAGAAGAGGAAGCTAACCGTTTTAAGCATCTTTCGGCAGAGTTTGCAAGAACACAGAGAAAGAACGAAACCTTCTGGGCACTCTTTTATCCGATGATCTCGTTCCTTATGGGAATGGGTGTCGTGATAGTCGTGTATTTCGGTGGAAACGATGTCTTAAAAGACAAAATGTCAGCCGGAGAATTATATCAGTTTATCACGTATACAACGCTTTTATTCCAGTATATCAACTGGATGAGCTGGCTTCCGAGAGAGCTTACTCTTTTAACGAGCAGCCTTGAGAGAATAAATGATATCCTGTCTCAGGAGATCGATGAAAAAGACGAAGACACTTTGGTCGACCTTCAGATCGAAGGCGAGATAACATTCGATCATGCGACGTTCGGATACAAATCATATCAGCCGGTATTGGAGGATATCAACGTAGTGATCAAACCCGGTGAGATGATAGGTATCGTCGGTGCTTCGGGAACAGGCAAATCCACTCTCATAAACCTCCTCATGGGTCTTTACGAAGTGGATGACGGACATCTTCTGATAGACAATGTGGATATTAAAAATATCCATTCAAAATCTTATCATTCACAGCTTGGCGTTGTATTACAGGAGACATTCCTTTTCTCGGGTACGATCCTTGACAACATAAGGTTCTCAAGACCCGATGCAACATATGAGGAGATCGTTAAAGCGGCCAAGATGGCGAACGCACATGATTTTATCTGCAATACACCCGACGGTTACAATACGTACGTCGGCGAGAAAGGATATTCGTTATCGGGCGGTGAAAGACAGAGAGTAGCAATAGCAAGAGCGATACTTACAAATCCGAGACTTCTTATACTTGATGAAGCTACGGCAAGCCTTGATACCGAAAGCGAATTCATGATCCAGAAAGCACTCGAGAGACTTACTAAAGGAAAGACAACATTTGCGATAGCACACAGACTCTCGACCTTAAGAAAAGCCGACAGGATCATGGTCATCGACGGCCACAGCATTGCTGAGATAGGAACACATGAAGAGCTTTTGAACAATAAGGGAATCTATTACAACCTTTATAAAGCACAGATCGGATAATTACGTATTTATAGGAAAGAACGAAGAGCGGCATGAAAATGCTGCTCTTTTTTTATCTTTTACAAAATATTTTTTACTTACCTATTGACATAGTAGGTAAATGGCGATAATATAAAGTGGCAAAATTAAGAAACGGAGTTTTGGCAGAAATGTTAAACATAATCTTTAGACAAATGAATATGTTTTACTGTTGGCGAATGTTTATATCCCGGCCTATATTCTTGGATCGGGGTGTCTTGGCGCCTGCGTGCCTGCCCCGATAGTTTGTACAGGAAAAGTATGAATGCGAGAATATAGCCGGAAGCTTTAAAGCCTCCGGTTTTTTTATGCTCAAAGCAAAACATATAAAACTTGTAAAAGTATTAAAAACATTTGCGTAAAGAAAAGGTATCGGGCATCGAAAGGTGCCTGATACCGAAGAAAAAAGAAAACGGGTATGGCAATGGAAGAAATCATAAAAGAAAACGAGATAAGCGAAATAGTTAAAATCGTATTGGACGATTATAAAGGCAGCAAAAACATTGATGTCATGAGCCTTTATAACAACCCAAGCAAAGCGGAAGTAACGGAACTGGTCAAAAATCTTTTCAGACTGGTATATCCGGGTTATTACAAGGATAAATCTTATAAAATATACAATCCCGACAACTCACTGGCGGTTACCGTCGAGGATATCTTTTATCATCTTAACAAACAGGTAACGCTTGCTCTTGATTTTTGTAAACTGAGGGGAGAGATGACCGAGGAGGACAGAAAAATCGAAAGTTATCGTATCTGCAAGGAATTCTTTTATAAGATTCCCGGCATAAGAAGAACTATTGAAACCGATCTTATGGCGGCTTATGACGGGGACCCCGCGGCAGGCTGCTTTGAAGAAATAATACTCGCTTATCCGGGTCTGGTGGCAATAACGGTTTACCGTCTGGCACATGAGTTATATCTTTTAAGAGTTCCCATAATACCCAGACTTATGACCGAATATGCACATTCCAAGACTGGAGTGGATATTCATCCGGGCGCGACGATAGGAGATTATTTTTTCATAGATCATGCGACCGGAATAGTAGTCGGAGAAACTTCTGTTATAGGAAGCCATGTAAAAATATATCAGGGAGTGACCATTGGTGCGTTATCGACCAGAGGAGGCCAGAAGTTATCCGGCAAGAAGAGACATCCAACCATCGGAGATAACGTTACGATTTATGCGGGAGCCTCAATTCTCGGTGGTGAAACCGTGATAGGAAATAACGCCATTATCGGTGGCAATACATTTATCACGTCATCCGTGCCCGAGGGAACCAGAGTGAGCATCAAAAATCCCGAAATGGAGTACTGCACAAGGGATAATGTGGTTAAAACCGAAGAAATCAAACAAAGCGATGAATGGTATTACATTATCTGATGAAATTTTGCTGGATTAATTCTTTTTCTTTACGGAATATCCGAATTTTCCGATTTTTTTACCAAGACCGAAGTATTCGCCATGAGAATATGTGACAAGTTTCGATGAGTTGAGTTCGAACTTACCGTTTTCATTCATATACTTATCATCGACCGTCACGCCTACAACCTCGGCGATGAACATATCATGACTTCCGAGTTCTTTGATTTCTTTTACCTTGCAGGCAAGATTCAAAGGACTCTCTTTTATTGCGGGCGCATTTACACCTTCGATTGCAATCGGTGTCAGGCCGCATTTCTTGAATTTATCCGTATCTCTGCCGGATTTGACTCCGCAGTAGTCTGTTGCATATGTCAAATCTTCGGTCACGAGATTGATAACGAATTCTCCGGAGTTTTTGATGATATCATGGGAAAATCTCTCTTTTCTGACCGAGATCGATACCATCACGGGATCCGAGCAGATCGTTCCGGCCCAGGCGACCGTTATTATATTGGGCTTCTTTCCTTTTTCCTGACAGCTGATCATAACAGCGGGAAGAGGATAAAGCATATTTCCGGGTTTCCAGTTTATTTTAGACATTTGTGCTCCTAATTTGATTCTTTTATGATAGAAAATCTTTTGTGTTTATTCAGAGATTTTCGATGCGAATTCATCGATATCACTGTCCGTTTTGTCATTCTTTTTTGCCAGCGGATCGATAAAAATGCCTGTTATCTCAAACTTTTCGATACCGATGCATTTAGCCAGTTTTTCAAAAGACTTTTCCGCACCGCTTCCGCCCTGACAGGCAAAGACTGCCAGTGATTTTCCTGCGAGAGCATCTTTATTGTCTTCAATGAAGGTCCTTAAAGGCGGAGTAAATGTTGATGCCCATACGGGATAACCGAAGACGATCCTCTCATATGAAGAAAGGTCGATATCATATTCTTCCAGGTCGGGTTTATCCTTAAAAACAGCACTTTTTCCGCCCCAGAAAAACTTCTTGAATCCCTTGTCGGCGTAAGCTTTTTTGGGGATCAGTTTAAGCAGGTCGGCGCCTGTTTTTTCTTTTATCCTCTTTGCCGCATAATCGGTATTTCCTTCAAGTGAATAGTAAACTATGAGAGTTTTCATACACGCTCCTTTAAGAGTTTTTTAGATCTGGCACACCACTTAAGGTATGCTTCGTAAGTGTCGATCCCGAATGTCACCGTCAGATAATAATGCAGGTGTTCATTGTTATCAAGTACTTTTTCCAGATTGCTTTTATACCATTTTAAAACATTAAGATCCGCTTTTATCTTTTCTTCAAAAAGTTCTATATTATGTATCGAAACCTCGGGCTTTTCCACACCTCCGAAGTAAAGCTTTAAGAGTGTTTCGTATTTAAGATCGTTGCTTGACTGTTCTTCTTTAAGCCATTCTTTTAAGGCATTTTTTCCGTCTTTGGTAATACGGTATTTTATTTTTTCGCGGCTGCCTGAAGATCTGTCGGGAAGCTTTTTTATCTGACCGGCTTTTTCCATTTCACCGAGAGCCGGATAAATGCTTCCGAAACTTCCTTTCCAGAAAAATCCGATAGCTTCGTCTATCTGCTTTTTTATATCATATCCGGTTAAGTCTTCATGTGATAAAAGACCTAAAATAACCATGTCGATCTTTCTGTCTTTACCCATCTATTTCCATCTCCATTTGTATTTTAAAACTTTTTTGGGACACTCATCCACGCAGGCACCGCACAGAGTGCATTCGCTGCATTTTGAATTTAAACCGTTCTTAACCATTGATTCTACATCAAGGCCCATCGGGCAGGCTTTGCTGCATTTCCTGCATGATATACAGTCTGCGGCTGATGCTTCGATATGAAGCTGCGGGAGGTGTAAGAACCGTCCGATCGTGCTTCCGATGATCATAAAAGGAGCCATCCAGCAGACGTAATGACAGGCACCTCTTTTGCCGTGGATCAATGCAGGCAGAACAAGGAGCAGCAGTACTCCGTAATAAATGATGTAATTATGGATCTCGGTGACCGAAATACCGTGGTCGGTCATGTAAAAAAAGTCAATTGTGACATGATTTTTACCGAGGATAAAAGTCACGATCACGGCGCACATCCATATAATCCATATTACATATTTTATATAATTTCGCCAACCCTGTTTTGCGTTTTTGGCATTGCATCTTGCCACGCATTCCTGCAAACCTCCGGCGGGGCAGAGATATCCGCACCACGCACGTCCGAAAAACATCGATGATACAAGCATGCTCATAAAAACAAAGAAACTGCCGTTCATGATATGCTCCGATGCTGCCTGAATGATAAGGTAGGGCGAGAAGTACCATATTGTGATCGGAAATAACAGGAAAGAAAAGAAGATCAGGGTTCTACGTATCTTTTGTCTTTTCATAGATCCTCCTTGTATCAATTTGATATATCGTTTTGATACATAGTACAACCCGAGAACACTTTTGTCAACACCATATTTTACGAAAAGGATTAATGTTGTATAATGTTACTGTTTTATGAATGGGGATATGAGGTAATGAATATGAAAAAAAGAACGGCAGGCATTATTTTTTCGCTGATCTTTTGTTTGTTTCTCACAGCATGCAGCCCCGATCCGAAAACTTTTGTTGATTACAGCACGGACAGAAGTTTTCCCTCATCTTTTATGAGAGGTCTTAACGGGATAGACAGCTGCAAATGCGAAAAGGAATATCAGTCTTTTGAGTTTTTCGGAAAGAAATACTCGCTTTCTCCCGGAAACGAGGCTACATACCGTGTGGTGCTCTCTCTTAACGAAGAGACTGTAAATGAACTGAATGGTAAATACTCTTGGACTTTGAATGAATTATATCTTCCTGAATTTTCTCAGACAGATATTTCCGATCACGAAAACGATACATGGTACACATCGGATGAGTTTAAAGATGATTTCTGCGAAGCGGCGGGATATTATTATATCTGGTATAACAAAAAAGATACGATGATCGTTAATCTCAATAAGTATTAAAAATATCCATAAAAGTTTAAAAACAGATCGTATAGTATCTGTAATCAGAAAACGGAGGATTTGAAAAATGAAAAAAATAGTGGCAGTTTTAGGAACTATAATGATAATGCTTTCGATGGTGGGATGCGGTCTGGCAAAACCCACAGATCCTGCAGAGTTAAAGAAGAACAGCGGAACGATGTTCGAGGGCAAATACGTTTACGGCGGTATTGTCGAAGAAAATTATCTCTCAACGATCGATTATACGGTTAAATATGACGGAACGGTCGAGATGACAAAAGAATACATTCTTTTAGGTGCACCCTGCGAGTTTTATGCAACCGCAACACTTACGGACAGCGAGCTTACAGCGATCTACGATGCATCCAAAGCTTCTTTAAAAAAGAATGATTTCGGAAACTACATGATCGACGGATGGGATGGAGGAATCTGGACTTTCACTTTTTATGAAGCAGGAAGTACTTCGGGCGAGGAACTTTTCCACGGATCTTTCTCAGGCGGAAACAACGCACTTGATACATTCAGAAATATCCTTGAACATTACTCGAACACAGTTGATTTTTATAACGCAGACGGAGATGCAGAACCTGCACTCAATTAATCAATATGGATCAAAAAGAAAGAATAAAAAAAATAACCGAAGCGCTCGACAGAGAATACGGAACGGAATTCATCTGTTATCTTGAGCATGAGAATGCATTGCAGCTTTTGATAGCGACGATACTGTCGGCACAGTGTACCGATGCGAGAGTAAACACCGTAACGCCGACGCTTTTTAAGAAATATAAGAGTGCAAAAGATTTTGCAAATGCTGATCTTTCCGAACTTGAGGAGATCATTCACCCGCTCGGGTTTTATCATGCAAAGGCCGTTAACATCATCGGATGCTGCAAAAAACTCTGCGAGGAATTCGACGGTGAAGTGCCTTCAAAACTTGAAGATCTGACATCGCTTCCGGGTGTCGGAAGAAAGACCGCCAATGTTATAAGAGGAAACATCTATCACGAACCCAGCATTGTGGTCGATACTCATGTCGGAAGGATAAGCAGGAAACTCGGGATCACAAAGAAAGAAGATCCTAAAGATGTCGAATTCGACCTTATGAAAAAGATACCCAAAGATCATTGGATCCTTTGGAACATTCATCTCATCACTCTCGGTCGAAGCATCTGCAAGGCTCCCACACCCAAATGCACTGAGTGCTTCCTTCGCGAATACTGTCCGACCGGGCAGAAGAAATAATGCTTAATCAGCGTCGAAAACGCCTGATTTCAATTGACAGAGAGAAATCGAGACCATATAATTAACTTAACAAGAGAGCCGAAAGTTAGGATACGGCTAACCGCCGGCTAATCTTAATCTATTAATTTACAAATAGCGTCAGCTTGCCAGGCAGGGCGCTATTTTTTTATATAAACATACCCAGCAATACATAGAGTGCCATTCCCACGAAAAAGACAACGCCCACGATGCATACGATGGAGAAGATTATCATGTCGCCCTTTTCACTGCCGCGTTTTTTACGTCCGTATAAGAACCAGTCGCTGAAATATGCGAGCGCCTGTGTGAATTTTTTCATTAGTTCGATCATGTCGGTCTCCTGATCAGTCGAGGATTTCGAGGATGCTCTCTTCCTTCTCTTTGTCAGAAGGAGCGATCTCGTGGAGATGGTTTAAAATGGGACCTTTCGTGATGCCTGTTAAGAGTGAGGCAGACGAGATAAGGTAATTGATCTTTGAAGTATCTTCTTCCTCCAAATAGATGGATGAAAGAAGTTTGTATGTTCCGATGGAATCGCTGCCGCTTGATACTGCGAATTCAAGCATGTTCTTCGCGGTTTCCTTATCGCCCTTGGCCATAAAATACTCGGCCATGGCCTGGAGCGTTCTTATGAGGAGCACGAAGTTCTGGTCGTAGAGGGTGAGCTCGGGAAGATTGGCTGCACCGTATGTGAGTTTAAGATCCGTGTTGGATATGTTGGAAAAATTGACGATCTTGCTGGTCTTTAAATGTTTGAACGCTGTCAGTGCTTCCGAAAAGACTTTCTCGAAGCTCTCGTCATTTTCTATGAACTCGCCTTTATCATTAAGGAAAGGCTTGTAGATCTCGTCGGGAATGATGATGTAGTGGAGGTCGTCAAGCGGCATTTTT
>CADARM010000039.1 GCA_902790275.1 uncultured Lachnospiraceae bacterium | reverse complement strand
TGTATAGATCCTGCCTGCGTTCTCCACGATGGATCTGACTTCATCGGTGGTGATGGCATCGATTCCGCATCCGAAGGATACGAGCTGTACGAGCTCCATGTCTTTCTGGGTAACGGCATAGTGAGCCGCTCTGTAAAGTCTCTGATGGAAGGTCCACTGGTTAAGTACGTTTGTGGGAACTCTTCCTACCCTGGGTGCGATGGATTCTTCTGTGATAACCGCAAATCCCAGACTGCATGCAAGCAGGTCTATTCCGTGACCGATCTCGGGATCGATGTGATAAGGTCTTCCCGCAAGTACCATGATCTTTTTGTTTAATTCTCTGGCTCTCGCGATGATCCTCTCGGTCTCGGCATAGAGATCTTCTTTATACTTTGCATATCTCTTAAAGCCTTCTTTTACGGCTTCAAGGATCTGCTTCTTATCCGCATTGATAAGGTCCTTCGGAAGGTTGACTTCGAGTTCTCTCGCAAGCTCGGCTTCGTCGGAAACGCTTAAGAAAGGAGCGATGTATTCGACATCTTTTAAGATATCCATATTGACTCTCAAAAGCTCGGGATAGTAAGCAACAACGGGACAGTTGTAATGGTTGTCGCCGGCTTTTTCGTCAATATTGTATGTAAGACAGGGTGCAAAGATCGCATCCACTTTGTCACGAACGAGAAGTTCGATATGACCGTGCATGATCTTTGCGGGATAGCAGACGGTATCCGAAGGGATGCTGTCCTGTCCCAAAAGATATGTATCTCTCGAGGAAAGACCCGAAAGCTTTACGTTAAATCCAAGGCTTTCGAATATGCCTACCCATAAAGGCGCAAGGTCATACATACCGAGCTGAAGAGGCATACCGATGACTTTCTTTCCCTCCTTTGCGGGTGAGCAGAGATTCATGAAATACTGTCTCTTGAACTCGAAAAGGTTTAACTTTTCGTCGATCTTACCCTTGGCGGTCATCTTTTCGCATCTGTTTCCGGAGATGTATTTTCCGCCGTCCGAGAAGATGTTTATCGTAAGGGCACAGTGGTTTGTACAGCCCTGGCAGACTGCCGCCTTGGATGTATGTGTGAATGTATTTAAGTCATCAAGGGAAATGAGCGTCGATTCTTCGAGGCCTAAGCCCATCGAATAAATGGCTGCACCGTAGGCACCCATGATACCTGCGATCGCAGGTCTTACTACGTTCTTTCCGATCTCATTTTCGAATGCGCGAAGTACCGCGTCGTTTAAGAAAGTACCGCCCTGTACGACGATGTGCTCGCCGAGTTCCGTGGGCGAGTTCGCACGGATAACTTTATAGATCGCGTTCTTGATTACGGATACGGAAATTCCGGCCGAGATATTCTCTACCGAAACACCGTCTTTCTGCGCCTGCTTGATGGATGAGTTCATAAATACGGTACATCTGGAACCGAGGTCAACGGGTGCGTTGCCCTTAAGACCGAGCTTTGAAAATTCCTTTGTATCGTATCCCATCGACTTGGCGAAAGTCTCTATGAATGAACCGCAGCCCGATGAACATGCTTCGTTAAGCATGATGCTGTCCACGGCTTCGTTTTTGATCTTGATACATTTGATATCCTGTCCGCCGATATCGAGGATGAAATCGACATTAGGAAGGAACTGCTTTGACGCCATGAAATGCGCCATAGTCTCGACAAGACCCCTGTCCACATGGAAAGCGTTAAGGATGAGCTGCTCGCCGTATCCCGTAACTGCCGAAGCACGGATCTTTATCCTGTCGCCGCAGAGTGTGCGGACTTCTTTTAATTTTTCTTTTACGACATCAACGGGATTGCCCTTGTTGGAATTGTAGTAATACCAGAGGATATCCTTCCGGTCGTTTATGAGAACGAGTTTTGTGGTCGTCGATCCGCAGTCGATACCAAGGTATGCGTCGCCCGAGTATGCGGCGATATCCTTAAACTCGACCGTCTCTTTTGCATGACGGTCTTTGAACTCGTTAAACTCATCTTCGTTTGCAAAAAGAGCTTTCATGCTGGCAACTTCTCTCTTTGCCGCAACGGTTTCCTTAAGCATCTCAATGAGTTTGTCGTATTCGTATGTTTTTTCAGCTTTCTCGGCAAAGATCGAAGCACCGAGTGCCACGGCGTAAAGTGCGTATTCGGGGAATACGGCATTTTCGTCATCAAGTTTTAAAGTCTCTTTGAATGCTTTTCTTAAGCCCTTGTTGTAATAAAGGGGGCCGCCGAGGAACATTACTTTTCCTTTGATCTTTCTTCCCTGTGCAAGACCCGTGATCGTCTGATTGACAACGGCCATGTAGATACTTGCAGCGATATCGTTTTTGGAAACGCCCTGGTTTATGAGGGGCTGGATATCTGTCTTTGCAAATACGCCGCATCTTGAAGCGATGGGGTAAACCTTCTCGCATTTAAGGCTCATCTCGTCGAGTTCGTCGGGAGTCACGTTTAAAAGCGATGCCATCTGGTCGATAAACGCACCCGTACCGCCGGCACAGGTTCCGTTCATTCTCTCATCGACGCCGCCTTTTAAGAAGATTATCTTTGCGTCTTCGCCACCGAGTTCGATAACTACCTCGGTATCGGGCTCTCTTTCCTCAACAAGCGCAAAAGTCGCATAAACTTCCTGTACGAACTGAAGTCTTGCGATCTCTGCAACACCCATTCCGGCGGATCCGGAGATGGCGATCCTTATTTTTTTATCCTTGAGATACGGTTCTGCTTCGGTTAAAAGTTCAAGGGTTTTCTGACGAACCTGAGAGTAATGTCTCTCATACTTTTTGTATATAACCTCGTTACCGTCTCGAATCACGAGTTTGGCGGTCGTGGATCCTATATCCACTCCAACGTTGATCTCTGACTGCATATTTCTCTCTCTTTCGGTTTATCCCTGAAGAAATGTCTTCAACTCTTCAAGTCTTGCTTCTGCTTCCCTGACGCCTTCGTCATAAAGAGCATGTATCTTCTCAATATCCTTTTCCATATGGGAAACATCCCAGTGTCCGGCCGGATGATAGCTTAGAACGGTTCCTTCTTTTTCAAGGTTTTCCATCATCTCGTACTGACCCAAAAGAAGCGGGATCCTTACCTGGACCGCATCGATGAATCCTTTGAACTTGGGATATTTTATTTTCATGAAAGGGGTGTATTTTTTCAGATTGGAAGGGTTCATTCCGTCAGCCTTTGTGGAAAGGACCACTATCCTCTCGCATCCTTTGTCGATGGCCCTCTGAATGGGTAAGGGATCCGAGACCGAACCGTCCATGTAGTAATTGTCCCCGATCTTATACGGTCCGCTTATAAATGGCAGTGACCCTGTCGCACGTCCCGCATCGAAGAGTGACTCAACCGTTCCGTCGTCCTTAAGATATTCGGGCTTTCCGGTCACACAGTTTGTCGCCACGACTTCCACTTCGGTTATCGATGAAAAAAATGTATCAAAATCAAAAGCCGGATCATCATATGCCATCTCGCCGTAAAGCTTTTTGAGATTCATGAATTTGCCGCTTCTGAAAAATTCCCTGAAACCGTAATACGAGTGATCACGGGGGCAGAGGAATACGTTCTTGGAACGTCCTTCCTGTTCAGCTACGTAGTTATAAAGCACTCCGGCACCGGCGGAAACGCCGCACGCATAGTCGAATTTTATGCCCTCTTTTATATAAACATCCAATACACCGGCGGTAAATGCGCCTCTGAGACCGCCGCCTTCAAGTATGAGTCCTGTTTTCATTAATACTGCTTACCTATTTCCAAACGATTTATTTCTTTCAAATCATATCGATTCGAAAACAAAACACCATTTAATAATGTAACACTTCTTTATTAAAAAGTCATTAACTTTAGGAATAAAATGTTGTTTCAAAGTGCCAAATCAAGTATAATTATAGTTAATCGTGCGATATGTTGAACTGTCAACTTTTCGCATTTCGATCATTCATTTATGAAAGGAATTCCACACTGATGAAAAATAAAAAATATCCTCTTTACGATACGCTGGAAGATATTACAGACTTAAAAGATTTAGTACTTACGAAAGCTGCTGACCTTCCCGACAAGATCGCTTTTGTTTACCCCTGCGAAACGGGTGAAATGAGAAAGACCTTCTCGGATCTTAAAGAAGATATCAACGCCATGGGTACATGGATGTACAAAAACGATATCATCGACAAACATGTAGCCATCATCGGCAAGAACTCTTACGAATGGCTCGTAACCTTCTTTGCCTGCGTTAACGGCGGTAATGTTGCGGTAGCGATCGACAAATCCCTTCCCGCAGACGAGATCAACGCACTTATCAAGCTCGGCGAATGCGATTACGCATTTGTTACCGATCAGTATGTTGACAAGATCGAAGAAGGAAACGTTAAAAAAGTAATAGACCTCGGAACTTTCGATACTCTTCTTTACGAAGGAAGAAAGCTTCTTCGCGAAAAGAATACCGATTTCCTTAAATATCAGATCATCCCCGACAAGACAGCTGCGATCCTCTTCACATCCGGTACTTCCGGAAAGAGCAAGGGTGTTGAACTTACCAACCACAACCTCGCTTTTGAGATCAACCGTACATGTCAGCTTTTCAAACTTGACGGAAGCGTACTCGCCGTACTTCCTTTCCACCATGCATTCGGCCTCGTGGTAGGTATCTTCATGGTTATGAACTACGGCCAGTCGATATACATCAACAAGTCACCCAAGTTCGTTAAAAAGAATATGGCTGACTTCAAGCCCCAGACCATGTTCCTCGTTCCGATGTTCGTGGAATTCTTCCACAAGCAGATCTGGTCCGAGATCGAGAAAAAGGGTAAAACAACAGCCATCAAAGGCCTCATGACTTCCACCGACGTGCTTCTTGCAACCGGTGTTGACGTAAGAAGAAGAACTTATTCCGCCATCCACAAGGTATTCGGCGGAAACCTTGAATACATCATCTGCGGCGGCGCAGCACTCGATCCCATGTATGTAAAAGAATTCCGTTCATGGGGTATCGAGATCTTAAACGGATACGGAACCACGGAGTGTTCACCCTGTACCGCCGTTAACAGACCTTTCTTCCACAGAGACGGAAGCGTCGGACAGCTTGTTCCCGGTATGGAAGTCAAAGTATCCGATGAAGGTGAGATTCTCTTTAAAGGCGACAATGTCATGAAGGGATATTACAAAGACGAGGAAGCAACAAATGCCGCTATCGAAGACGGCTGGTATCATACCGGAGACTTAGGTTTCGTTGACGATGACGGATTCATCATGTTAACGGGCCGTAAGAAAAATCTTATCATCCTTTCAAACGGTGAAAACTTATCACCCGAAGAACTCGAAGAAAACATTGCAAGAGATCCTCATGTAAAAGAAGTTCTCGTATACGACGAAGACGGCAAGATCGTTGCAGAGATCTATCCCGAAGACGATTATATGGACAATATCGACTACTTCAACGAGCTTAAGGAAAAGATCAACAACAAGAGACCTATGTTTAAGCGTATCGCAGTCGTAAAGCTTCGTAAGGAAGAGTTCATCAAGAATGCCAGCATGAAGATCGTAAGATACTTAAACATTCCTTCCATGCAGAAGAATGCCGATCAGTCCAATAAAGCAGATTGATCAGTTCATTGTTTTTTATAAAAGGAGCGGTGCATGTTTACTATTCTGATTGTTGAAGACAACAAGAATACAGCCAGACTCATGGAAGTCGTCCTCACTCAGAACGGCTATTCTGCTCTTCTTGCGCCAAACGGCGAAGTCGGACTTAAGATGCTCGACGAAAATCACGTGGATCTTATCCTCGTGGATCTCATGATGCCCGTTATGGACGGCATCACTTTTACCAGAGTTTTGAGAAACTCGGGTTCTCAGATACCCATCATCATGGTTACGGCAAAGGACCGTCAGGAAGATATCAGAAAAGGTTTCCTGACCGGTACCGATGACTATATGATAAAACCTATCGACGAAGTCGAACTCCTGCTTCGTATCCAGGCGCTTTTAAGAAGAGCCCACATCGCGGCGGAGCACGAACTCATTATCGGAAACACCACTCTTTTCTATGATTCGTTCCTGGTCCGTGAAGGCGGGACCGAGTACGAGCTTCCGAGAAAAGAGTTCCAGCTTCTTTTCAAACTTCTCTCGTATCCCAACAAAACATTTACAAGAAAACAGCTTATGGAAGAATTCTGGGATTCGGAAACGCAGTCCGAAGAGCGTACGGTTGACGTACATATCAACCACTTAAGAGACCGTTTCAAATCCAATGAGGATTTTGAGATAGTGACCGTAAGAGGCTTAGGTTACAAAGCTGTCAAAAAGGATTAAAATGCGAAAAGCGTTTAAAAAACTCTCAAACTGGATCGTAAGCGTTTTCACAAAGCTGATAGAAAGCATAATCTTTCGAATCAGCTTTTTTATGGTGTTCGCACTTACGGTCTCAAACGTTTTGGCCGGCGGCATCATGATGATCCTTTACCAGACCCCGCTTAAAGACCGTCTCGGCATCAATCCCCTTAAACTCACGATCATAGTTCTGATATTCTCATACGTTTCGTCTTCCGCTCTTTCCATCGTCATAAACCGAAACGTATTTATGCCTCTTCGTAAGCTTACCAAGCTCACAAAACAGGTAAGTGAGGGGAATTATGACATCAATACCGAAGGCATCACAAACTTTTTTACCGAGCGAACCGACCTCGGTACTCTGGTTGAATCCTTTGAGGATATGACGCAGGAACTTTCTTCAACGGAGATCTTTCGAAACGATTTCATCCACAATTTTTCGCATGAGTTCAAGACCCCCATCATTTCGATAAGAGGTTTTGCAAACCAGCTTTATAAGGGCGATCTTACGCCCGAGCAGCAGAGGGAATTTGCCAAGATAATCCTTGATGAGAGCGAGCACCTCGCCAATATGAGTTCAAACGTTTTACTGCTTTCAAAACTCGAATCCCAGGAGATCGTTTCCGACAGGGAAAAGTTCAGCCTCGATGAGCAGCTTCGAACCTGTATGCTTCTTTTAGAGGAACAGTGGAGCGATAAGAACATTACGATAGATATGGATCTTGATGAAATAGAATATTATCAGAATAAAGATCTTTTATACCATGTCTGGATGAATCTTTTTTCAAACGCCATCAAGTTTACGCTTGAGGGCGGAACGGTCACGGTAAAATGCCATACCGCTAACGATGCGGTATTCGTCGCAGTCTCGGATAACGGCATTGGCATGGACGAAAATACAAAAAATCACATCTTTGAGAAGTTTTATCAGGGCGATTCTTCGCATGCAACGGCGGGAAACGGCCTCGGCCTTTCTTTGGTCAAAAGGATCGTCGAGATGATGGAAGGCCGTATCTCCGTCGAGAGTTCACCCGATAAAGGAAGTACTTTTATCGTGTCTCTTCCTCTTCAGTCTGAGTGATCTCTTCTTTATTTTTTTCTACTACGGATTTTCCGTACCATTTTTTCCTGTACCAGTAATACATAACGATGAGTCCTCTTACACACTCATCCGTTGCGGTGCCCATATAGACTCCGGCGATTCCGATGCCAAGTACGACACCGTATACATATCCCAAAGTCAGACCAAGTCCCCACATCGTACAAAGACCGACTATCAGAGGGAAAAGATATGCACCTGCAGCCTTTAAGGAGCAGATGAATGTCATATTTAAGCACCTTCCGATCTCTACGAAGATATCGACGAACATGATCGTGCATCCGAGTGCGATGATGTTTTCGTTATCCGTAAATATCCTTAAAGTGTAAGGACAGATGATCCTGTTGATGGTCGCCAAAGCTATGGTTATCGGCATCGATATAAGAAGAGTCTTAAACACTCTCTTATATGCCGCTTCTTCCTTTCCCGCACCAACAAGATGACCGGTAATGATCTGGGTAGCCATTGCGGACGAATTGGAAAATACGATCGCAAAGGAAATGATCGAGTTACAGTAAACTCTCGCATTTACCGAATCATTGCCCATCATGTTTACAAACGACAAAAGACACATCTGATACATCGTGTAGGAGAGATTTTCTCCTGCCGAAGGAAGACCTATCTTTATCATCTTCACAAGCTGGTCAAACGGGAAAGGTTTTATATATTTGATAGCAATCTTTCCTATCTTTGCGATGTAGAAGAACGCAAAGGCTGCGATAACCGCGATGACTCTGGCAGCGACCGTTGAAATGGCAACACCGGCAACACCCATATTAAGGTGCTTTAATCCGCCATAGAGGAAAAGATAGTTTCCGCCTATATTGATCACGTTGATTGCTATGGAAATATACATTCCGATCTTGGGATATCCGTTACAGCGAAGGATCTGTATAAGAACGTTATACATCGCCATAAGAAAACTTCCGCCGCCGACAATATAAATATATGTCATGGCATGCGGGCGCATTTCATCGGAGATCTGAAGAAATGCCATGAATGCGGGATTGGCCAGTACGATGAGTCCGCTGAGAAGGACTCCGAAGGTGGCATTGAATATCACCGCAAGCGAATATATCATATTCATCTTTTCATACATCTTTGCACCCAGGTACTGGGCTACAACTACGCTGGTAGCCGTTGCGATGATGTTGAAAAGGATATTTACCATGAATAATATCTGGTTGGCATTACCGACCGCACCGACTGCATATTCGTCATAATGACTCAGCATCAGCGTATCGATATTATTAAGCATGATTCCGAGAAGCATCTCGAAAAACATGGGGCCCGCTATCACAAGAAGCGGCGTCTTTTCATTTATTTCGGTAGTTCTGTTTTGGTTTTTGCTCATAATCGGTTTTCTTTCCTGTTAAATGATTTCCGTTACACCGATTCAAAGATTTCCCTTTATTACCCGTAAATTAATGAATTCCCCTTATTATGCCGTATGTTTAATTATCCCCAAACACATACTGCATAAATGTGTCGTCTGTTTCAGACGATTTATCGTTAAGTATAAGCGCAAGGTAAACTCCCTCACCGCTTAAACTGTCTACTCCTATTTTTTTACATATATCTTCAGGAAGTTTTATAGCAGAAATTCCTCTTTCTGTCAAATCAGCTTCCGTTACTTCCTCGTCCTCAGGAATATAAACATATCTGTCTTCCTCGGGGATATTGTACATATCCGCGTAAGAAGTGATGTCCTTAAAGCAGTCAAGCTCGATATAATGGTCGATGAATTTTGCATCGATAAGGAAATAATCGTAATATCCCGCAACGATCATAGGGAACAGGTACTGATCCTGTGAAGGATCCGTCTTTAATTCCTGGCCTTCGACTCCCTCTACCAGGGTCATTGTAAGATCGTCCGACAGATTAACCTGCTGTTTTCTCTTGTTCGTAGCAACCTTATCAAGGAAATCATCTGTAAGATATTCTTTTCCTTCCTCGCTTGCCACGCAGAATAAAAGTCCGCCCGAATAGATCATTTCTTTCTGGCTTAAGAACGCATCGTATATGAACCATATCGCAAATATGGCAACACAGATCCCAAGGAATATCTTAAGTCCGTAGTAATCCCTGATGAATCTGACTTTTTCTTTGGTATCGAGAGATTTGAATGTCTCTTTCTCTGCTTCGAATTTTCCTTTGAGAGTATGCTCGTCGGGTCTTAATACGATGGTATCTCCGAGTTTGCTCTCTTCTTTCTCTTCCTTTTCTTTTACGTCTGTTGCATCTGTCTTTTCTTCTGTGGCCTCTTCGGCATTCTCTTCGGAATCATCTTTGGCAAACGCATCCTCGACATCCTTGTTACTTCCGCCTTCTTTTGCAAGCTTGTCTTCAAGCTTTTTAAAGCCTTTGACAAGTGTAAGGTTCATAAAATAGAAAGCCGTGGTGGTTCCGAACAAAAGGATCGCGGGAAGCCAGTGTGCATACCAGATACATGAGATAAATGTGATGATCTCAAGACCGACGATCAGTAAAAGCTTGATGAAATAAAGGAATGAAAAGATTCCTGCACCTTTAAAAGCTTCTTTTATCGTCATGTCGAATCTTGCTATGAAAGGGAAGATCGTTATCGTAATGAAGATCACGAAAAGTGTGAGCAGACCAAGTGCGATAAGGTATAATTCATTAACATTCTTAAATCCCTTGTTGTAGATCCAGATCCAGTCAACGCCGAGTAAGACGAGTACCCAGAGCTGGATTATCCATATAAAAGTAGCCTGTTTGAAGTTGTCTTTAAATGCTTTGAAGTAAGGTTTGAAAACCGTGCCTTCTTCGCCTCTTATTATCCTCATCGACACATAATACTTTGCCGTATAAGCAGCACCGAATGTGATGATGGGGATACTGCATACGAGGGTAAGGATATTAAGTATTATAAAGTCGGCTACCTTCCCTATAAAGTTCATTACGGGACTGTCAAATTTAAAAATGTTCATAAATGAAACCTTCCAAGCTTCTTTGGTCTTCGGGCATTATATCATATATCCCAAAATTATTTCAATCGATCAAATGTGAAAATTCAGAGAAAAAACCGCCTCGGAATAAGCAGTTCCGAAGCGGTTCAAAATATATTTTTGAAATTTGGTTAACCTTTTACGCCACCGATTGTAAGACCGGTTACAAAGTATCTCTGTAAGAAAGGGTAGATACAGATGATAGGTACCATGGTAACTACTGTAGCAGCGGATCTTACGCTGACAGGTGTTACCTGTTTTGAAGTAGTTGTAGTGTTGTTTCCGTTTGCACTACCGCTCTGCTGCATTACCGAGTTGAGCAATTTCATCAATTCGTACTGCAATGTTGTATATTCTGATTTCATACGGTTGTAGAGCATAGCATCGAACCATGAGTTCCACTGCCATACTGCTACGAACAATGCGATCGTCGCATAAACGGGTTTACAAAGCGGGGAAATGATCTTGATGAAGATCGTGATATATCCCGCACCGTCGAGCTGTGCAGATTCTTCCAATTCCATAGGAAGATCTTCCATGTAAGTTCTAAGAACCATTACGTTGAAAGCACTTACCATACCGGGAACAATGTATACCCAGAATGAACCTGTAAGGTGTAAGTACTTGTAAAGTAACATTACAGGGATCATACCGCCGTTAACGTACATTGTGATTACCCAGAAAAGTGAAAGAGATGATCTGAAAAGGAATCTCTTACGGCTTATGATAAATGCAAGCAATGCGTTAGCGATAAGGGATGTGAATGTACCGAGTAGTGTTCTTAAAACAGTGATCTTGGCACCTACAAGGAATCCCTGGATATTTAAAACTTTTGAATAACTCTCAACAGAGAATTTTCTGGGCCAGAGGTAAATTCCGCCTCGAACCGCATCAAGACCGTCGTTAAATGAATACGCTACTGTATTCAAAACGGGATAAAGTGTAACTATTGTGAACAATACAAGGAAGATTGTATTGCAGATTACGAATGCCCATCCCCATGCATCCATTCTCTTGGTATGCTTGTGAGCCATTCTCTTTAATGCTTTTACTTCTTCCGCACTCAATTCTTTTTCCTGGCCGTGTGAGCCGCCGTAATTGAGAGCGAATTCGTCTTTTTTCATTTTCATCGTATTCTCTCCCTCCTAGAACAGGCTCTCTTGGCCTAATTTCTTAACTACACTGTTGGATATTACGATCAACAGGATAGCAACCACACTCTTGAAGATACCGGCTGCGGTACCGAGCGAGTAGTCCGTTTGTCCTACACCCCAGTTAAGAACGTAGATATCGATAGTCTGCGATACGTCCTGTACAAGACCGTTACCGAGTAAGTACTGAACTTCGAATCCGGCATTAAGAAGGAAACCGATGTTCATAACAAGAAGGATAACGATTGTAGGTGAAATACTGGGAAGTGTGATGTATCTGATCTTTCCCCATCTGCCTGCACCGTCGATCTCAGCTGCTTCGTAAAGTGAAGGATCGATAGCTGTGATAGCTGCGAGGTAAATGATCGCATTCCAACCTGTCTCTTTCCAAACATTGGAGAAAGCTACGATCGGCCAGAACCACGCCGGGTGGGCGAAGAAGTTGTAGCTGTCATCCACGATGTGGAAAAATCTTAATACGTCGTTTATGATACCTGTACTTGAAAGTGAATCATGAATGATACCACAAACGATGATCCATGAAAGGAAGTGAGGTAAGTAAGAAATTGTCTGTACTAATCTCTTTCCTAATTTATTCTTTACTTCGTTAAGTAAGATGGCAAATACGATTGCCATGATAAATGTTGTAACCAGGTTAAGAGCGCCCATACCGATGGTATTTCTGATCGTTCTTACGAATACAACATTGTTGATCCATGTCTTAAATGCACTGAAAATATTTCCTGATGTTTCAAGTGCGTATTCAAATGTGTCAAATTCAAACATGAATTTGAACTTGTCAAAACCTACGAACTTCGAATGAAGCAAACCGGTTTTGAGTTTAAAATTCTGGAATGCCATTATCCAGCCTGCAAGAGGAAGATAATAGAATAATATTCCGTATAATACGAATATTGCTCCGATGATGAGCAAAACCGACTGTCTCTTTAATTCGCCTTTTGATATTCTCTTCTTTGATAACTGCTTAATCTGTTCGTCATTAAGCGATGACTTGTGTTCATATGCCTCTTTGGCATAATTTTCAACTACATATGCATCAGCGGTTGCTTCCGCCTCATTTACTTCGGCTTGGGAATTGTATTCTGTCTCGCCCGCTGCTCCGGAGTTGACAAACTGGTCCTCGTATGCCATTGTAAAGCCTCCCTTTCTTTTAAAATGGCAACCACAGCATAAACAACCATGGTTGCCATTTCCTAATTATATTTTATCTTTTACAAGATGAATTACTTGCTTGCTTCGTATGCTTCCATACGTCCATCAAGTACTTCCTGAGCTTCGTTGAGGAAGTCTTCAGGCTTGCATGCATTGTATGCATCCATGTAGCTTGACCATTCCTTCTCGAAGTCAGATGCCATAACTACCTTAGGAAGCCATTTATGCTTTGTCTCGCCCATCTTGCCCCAAGCAACGCCACCGGCTGTGTCGTTGTTAAGTTCGTTTGACCAAGACCACATAGGGAACCAAGGATGTGTAGCATTGATATCATCTTCAACAGAACCGATCATGTCGGGATAACCGCCGGCATTGTATGCCTTGAAGCAGTTTGAAAGAGGCTCTGAAAGTCCTGCATAGAACTCGGATGCCTGCTCTGCGGGCTGCATAGCGTTCTTTCCGTCTTTGCTTGTTCCAAGCCACTGAGGCATGTATGAGTAGTTACATACGTGAGATGCCTTGTAACCTGTATCGTTGAGTTTGTCTCTCATTTCCTGAGTTCTGTAGAACATACCGTCTTCGTCTACTAAGTAGTCAACGCCTTCAACGCCCCAGAAACGAAGATCATGAATATCCTGGTTAAGGATGTCGTTTAAGAACTGGAATGCTCTGTCGGGATCTTCACAGCTTGTTGTAACTGCGCAACCAGAAGACTGGTTAACTGTATCACCATATGTATGCCATCTCTGTTCTGTTACGCCTTCAACTGTAAGTCCCAAAGGAACGTATTCACAACCAAGATCTGCTAAACCTGATGTAGCAAAGATAGGTGTAATTGTGTAGTTGAAGTCCCAGTTCTGGTCAACCATACCAAGTACAGCACCTGTAGAAAGCTTTGCGATGTACTCGTCGTATGTCTGAGTAGCGAACTCTTTATCAACGATACCCTTGTTGTATTCTTCGTTAAGTTTGCTGAAGTAAACCTTAGCAGTAGGAGTTGTGTTGTAGTCAACGATCTTCATTGTCTTAGGATCTACGATTACAGAACCATCGTTGGGATAACCATCGAGGAACTGAGGAGCGTTCTCAAGACAGAAGTATCTCCAGTCATCACAAAGGATTGTGTAAGGGATGATGTTGATTGTGTTGCCTTCAGCATCCTGGAATGACTTGTTCTCTGCATAGTACTTCTCAAGAAGATCGAAGTATTCGTCCATAGTCTTGATTTCGGGATAACCAGCCCACTCAAGTACTCTAACCTGGATCCAGAATGCTTCGTCGTTATGACCTGTAGCCTTGGACTCGCCGTATGTGTTGTTGAATACGTTAGCCCAGTAGATCTTTCCATCGTCCTGACGGAACATATCCCACTCATAATCGGAGAACATTTCCTTAAGGTTAGGATACTTCTCTAAGTAAGGATCCCATGCTACAAGAGTATCAGCTTCGTAAAGTTCCTTCATTCCGTCACCACCATCGATGAAGTCAGGAAGGTCACCTGAAGCAAGGATTGAACCAACAGCTTCTGCTGCTGTCTGACCTGTAAGCCAAGTTTCCTTAACTCTAACACCGGTCTTCTTTGCGATAATTTCCTGAATGTCGTTTCCGTCATTGATTTCGGAACCGGGCATTGCTGCGAACATTGTGAAATCTACGATCTCATCATCAGCGTAC
Organism: uncultured Lachnospiraceae bacterium; assembly: GCA_902790275.1. Lineage (GTDB taxonomy): Bacteria > Bacillota > Clostridia > Lachnospirales > Lachnospiraceae > UBA3766. The sequence goes on along the minus strand of CADARM010000039.1, from coordinate 745 downwards.
TCTGTAGTTGTAACAAGGTTACCGCTACCATCTGCTTCTCCGCCGCTAACATCTTCGCCGCCGCCAACTTCTTCACCATCAACGGGTGTTACAACACCAGTGTTACCGTTGTCACAGCCAACCAATGTTGCTGCACTGAGCATACCAGCCATGCCGAGTGCAATGAATTTCTTCATTTTCATTTTTTTACCTCCTATAAAACTATACCGTCAATACGGCTAATCGTACTTCCAATTATACTTTTGATACATTTTTTGTTAACCCTATAAAATTCTATAAAAAACCCTATAAAATATAGTTTGCTTTTGCCTACTGTATTTTATAGGGTGATTTGTTCTTTTTTTACCGATTTTTACTTGTTTTTTACTGTACTTTTACGCCTGCGGGGCAGTCCGTGTTCTCTCTGTTTTCAAAGCCTTCCACGTACTTCCAGTCCATCGGGGTTCCCATTTCGAGATCGCAGAGTGCCTTTTTACCAAGGATCTCTTCATAATATTTCGTATGAAGTCCGTATCCCGGGCGTACAGATCTTATATTTTTCTCAGTGAACAGTTCTCCGGCCTTTATATCGGAAGATACGAAAAGGCTTCTCGTATGCTCTCTTTCCTTTATCTGCTTTTCGGAAAGGTCGAATCCGACTTTGCCAAGAGCTTTTTCCACCTGACGTACACCGATGCACATCTGCCTGAATTCTTCGGGCTCCATCGAGAAAGCGCTGTCGGCTCCGCCGTCGGCTCTGCCGTCG
>CADARM010000038.1 GCA_902790275.1 uncultured Lachnospiraceae bacterium | reverse complement strand
AAAATTAAAGATATAGTTGATATTGAATATGTTGAACCGAGATTTGAAAAGGAAGGTTTGTATGTCGACAACATACGGCGAACGCGAAGGAAAAATGAACATGACCACCGCATGGGAGATCTTAGGCGGAAAACCCATCAGTGGGATATGCGGATATATTCCGGATATCGCATCTCTTGAATACAAAGAAGAGTACGACAGGATAATCGAGAAAAAGGCTGAAAATATGTACAGAAGCATTTCTCAGAAACTAGCGTCCTTCCCTTCAAGTAACCAGGCGGTCAAGCAGAAAGTATCCGTTACCCAGAATGTCGATCTTACTCCTCAGGAAACAGAACAGCTTTCAATGTATGCTGCGGATGAAGAGTATGTCGCAAGACAGAAAGAAGATATCAGGGAACTTACGGGTATTTTCCATAACAAACTCGAGAATCAGGAAGTTGATGACGAAAACAAGTACATCGACGACTTTAAGAAAAGATTTACTCCTCAGGCCGGTATCAATGCGATATACAGACTGAAGATAAAGAATTTCAAAAAAGACCTGATCATTAAAGTGTCGAATGCGAAGCTTGATGTATTTTACGGACAGAGCGAATACAGTGATGTTAAGCTTGAAATGAATTCGGAGATCCTGGATCAGATCATTGCCGGGGAAAACACATTCCAGAGAATGTTCATGAGCGGAAAGATGACCTCAAAGGGAGATTTCAATCTTTTAAGAGCACTCGATAATCTTTTCCCGTTTTCGGTATAACAAATAAAAGCATTTTTGAAATAAAAAGGAGACCAAAATGAAAGACGACTGCATTTTCTGCAAACTTGCAAACGGAATAATCCCTACAAATTCGATATATGAGGATGATGACTTTAATGTTATCTTAGACCTTGGTCCCGCGACCAGAGGTCACGCACTCATCCTTCCCAAGGAACATTATGCAAATCTTTTTGAGATTCCCGAAGAAACAGCGGGAAAGGCAATGATCCTTGCAAAGAAGCTTGCAACAAAAATGACCGACAAACTCGGTGCCGACGGATTCAATCTTGTTCAGAACAACAATGAATGCGCAGGCCAGACTATATTCCATTTCCACTTACATCTTATTCCCAGATATGAGAACGACGGACAGAATCTCCTCTGGGATCCCACATCTCCTTCAGCCGAAGAACTTGCGGAGATTAAGGATATACTTACCAAATAGTAATTTTACTTCAGGTGGTGAAAATTATGGCTGACAATAAAGAGAATGTTACGGAAAATCTTTCCATTGAGGATAAGATCAACGAACTTCGAATTAAATATCTTAAAGCAGACATTGTCTGGAAACTTGTTTCCGTGATAGTGTTCATTATCACAGGAGCCTATGTGGTACTTGTATTCAAGAGGATAATCAATTTCAATTTCCTTACGAATTCACTTATCGTACTTGCTCTTCTGATAGCCATTTTCTTATGCGTTTATCTTCTTCCTCATTTCCTGAAGATGAACTCCAAGCATAAAGAGTACATGACAAAGTACAAGGAAGCATTTTTAAAACCGACTCTCGAAGAGGCATTTGCCAAGGGCGAATACAATGATTTCGAAAAGATCTCAACAAGGGATCTTACAAGAAACACGATGCTTAAGAAAGCAAAGAGTGCCATTGCAAATGACTGTATCAGAGGAACATATAAAAAGATCCCGTTCCTTCGTTACGATCTTGCACTCAGATACGGAAAGAAAAAAGCCGGCTCCGACTGCGTAATGATCGTATCCCAGATAAACACCCACTTAAGATCCGAAGTACAGATCATCGGAAACGATTTTAAGATCGGCGGAATGGAATACGAACAGCCCGAGACATACTGTAAGATCTTAAGTTCCCACGAGAAATTCGATTCCAAATTCTCGGTATACGCAAAGGAACAGGACGACGGACAGAAATTCTTAAAAGAATCGCTTGCCGCAAAGATCGTTAAGTTCAAGGCAGGCGGCCCCATCGCACTTTTCTTTGATAAGGATGAAGTCAGCATCATCATAAGAAGAAGCAAGGATGCAATGGAAGCTCCGGTATACAAGAAGATCAAAAAAGCCACCGCTGTCAAAGAAGCGAACGAAGAAGTCAAGATAATAAAAGAGTGGATCGAGATCCTTGAAGACTGTATGTAATTGAAAATTGAGCATAAAAAAACACGATATCGAAATCGTGTTTTTTTGATGTATTCAAAAATTTGTTATGGTCTGTTGATAACCGCATCCTCGATAAGAGCGACGATCCTGTCGATGGCATTTATCTGACTGCTCTCAGTCATTGCGGCGATGTATTTGTCTTTGTTTTCGTCAAGTTCTTTAACTTTGTTTACCAGAGTGATCTCATCGAGGTCTTCTTCCTGAAGCACGAGTGAGAAGCCCTGCGACTCGAAAGAGTTGGCATTTAAGATCTGGTCTCCTCTGCTGGCTGCTTTGGAAAGAGGAATGAGAAGATTGGGCTTTCTTAATGATAAGAGTTCGCAGATCGCATTTGCTCCGGCACGGGAGATCACGAGATCGCTCAAAGCCATAACGTCTTTTAATTCGCTCTTTAAATATTCGAACTGCTTGTAGCCTTCGGTCGTGAGCAGGAGGTTGTCGATCCTTCCGTTTCCGCAAAGGTGAACTACCTGATAATCTTTCAAAAGTTCGGGAAGTGCTTTTCTGACTGCCTTGTTGATGGCAACGGAACCTGTACTTCCGCCTATAACCATGATAACGGGCTTTTCTTTATTGAATCCGCACATTTCTCTTGCGGCTTCCGCATTTCCTTCAAAAAGTTCGGCACGAACGGGTGAACCTGTAAGTTCCGCTTTGTTGTTGGGAAGCTTTTCCACAGTTTCCGGGAAGTTACAGCATACCTTTAATGCTTTGGGTATGCAGAGCTTGTTTGCAAGGCCGGGAGTCAGATCCGATTCATGGATGATGCAGGGGATCTTGAGGCTTGCGGCTGCTCTGACAACGGGAACCGCTACGTAACCGCCTTTTGAAAAGACTACATCCGGTTTGATCTCTTTTAAGTACTTCTTGGCTTCAAAATATCCTTTTACAACCTTGAAAGGATCGGTAAGGTTCTTGGGATCTATGTATCTTCTTAATTTTCCTACGGGAACTCCGTAGTAGGGAATGTCAAAATCCGCGATGAGCTTCTTTTCGATCCCGTCCAGTGACCCCATATATGTTATTTCGTATCCGAGCTCCTTAAGCTTCGGCAAAAGTGCTATGTTCGGAGTAACATGACCGGCCGTACCGCCGCCGGTAAGAACTATTTTTTTCATATATAAAACCTCGATGTTGTTCTTTTCAACATGCTATTATAGCAAAAAGATCCAAGCATTTCCATAAGTATAGACCCTAAATACATAAATATATGAAATCCGCCGGGCGCACTTGAATAAAGAGCGGGTATAAAGTATAATCCATATTGTTAAAAAAGTAGCAGACTTGAATCATAATAAATCAAATAAAAACAATCGGAGGAATAAACGATGGCAAATTGGAAAAACCTTGATACCCTCGAAGCTTTCAAAGAGCTTTCAGGCGCAAAGAAAGTCAGTGTAAAAGAAGTGATGAGCGGCGAAAACGGTGCAAAGAGAGTTAAAAACTACAATGTTCCCATGGCAGCAGGCCTTACATACAACTACGCTGCAAAGGCTGTTGACGATGAGATCCTTGCAGTATTCGAAAAGCTCGCAAAGGAAGCTGAACTTACAGAAAAGTTTGAAGAACTTTTCAACGGAGAAGTTATCAATACAGGTGAAAAGAGACTCGTTCTTCATCATCTTACAAGATCACAGTTGGGTAACGATGTCGTTAAAGACGGCGTAAACAAGAGAGAATTCTATGTTGCACAGCAGAAGAAGATCGAAGAATTTGCCAACGATGTTCATGCAGGTAAGATCACAAACGCTGCAGGCGAGAAGTTCACAACAGTGGTTCAGATCGGTATCGGCGGATCCGACCTTGGCCCCCGTGCTATTTACATCGCTCTTGAAAACTGGGCAAAGAAGACCGGAAATTTCAACATGGAAGCCAAGTTCATCAGCAATGTTGACCCCGACGACGCTGCAGGCGTTCTTGCCGGAATCGACGTAGCTCACTCACTCTTCGTTCTTGTTTCCAAGTCCGGTACAACACTTGAAACACTTACAAACGAATCTTTCGTTAAGGACGCTCTTGCAAAGGCAGGCCTTGACGCTTCAAATCATATGGTAGCCGTAACAAGCGAGACTTCACCTCTTGCTTCCAACAGCGGATACCTTAAAGCATTCTTTATGGATGACTTCATCGGCGGACGTTTCTCATCTTGTTCCGCAGTAGGCGGCGCAGTACTTTCACTTGCGTTCACACCCGAAGTATTTGCACGTTTCTTAAACGGTGCGGCTGAGGAAGACAAGCTTGCCACAAACAAGAGTATCAAAGAAAACCCCGCTATGCTCGATGCTTTGATCGGTGTTTACGAAAGAAATGTTCTTGGATTCCCTTCAACAGCACTTCTTCCTTACTCACAGGCACTGAGCCGTTTCCCTGCACACCTTCAGCAGGCTGACATGGAATCAAACGGTAAGTCCGTTAACAGATTCGGCGAGTTCGTAAGCTATCCCACAGGCCCCGTTCTCTTCGGTGAGCCCGGTACAAACGGACAGCACTCATTCTATCAGCTCCTTCATCAGGGAACAGATATCATTCCTTTACAGTTCATCGGATTTAACGACAGCCAGCTTGGCGTCGATGTAAATATCCAGGGCAGCACAAGCCAGAAGAAGCTCTGCGCTAACGTTGCAGCTCAGATCATCGCATTCGCATGCGGCAAGGACGACGAGAACAACAACAAGAAGTTTGCGGGCAACCGTCCTTCAAGCATCATCATCGGAAAGCAGCTTACACCCGAATCAATGGGCGCACTCCTTTCCCACTTTGAGAACAAGATCATGTTCCAGGGCTTCCTCTGGAATGTAAACAGTTTCGACCAGGAAGGCGTTCAGCTCGGTAAAGTACTTGCAAAGAAAGTTCTTGCACACGATACCGACGGAGCTTTAAAAGAATTCAGCGACCTGTTCGAGATTTAATCCTAAAAAAGGTGTTAGAGTAACTAATGGAAGAAAAAGCAAGATCCATATGGGATGAAGTGGATGCACCAAAAGAGAATACAGTAGAAGAAAATCCAATACCCGAACAACCGGAAAATACTTCCAGAAGATTATTCGAAGACAATACGGACGAAGATTCCAAAACAACTAAAGAAGAAAAAAGATCAAGCGCACGCGTAAGCGGACCGGAATTTAAGTTTACTCTTCAAAAAGATGACAATGCCGAGAAAAAAGGTCTCTTAAGCATTGTGGTCATAGCTCTTTGCGCGATCGTACTGGTCGCTTCTTTGGCAGGCATCTTTGTGACGATTATCCATCGAAACAGAGAACTTAAGAACTCTCAGGCAGAAATGGAGAGACTTAGGAACTTAAAAGATTTATCCGGCCAGGATGCGGAGTTTTCGGGCGGAGCCGAATCGGTTCTTGAGGGAAACTTTGCAGGCGATGACACTCTCATTAAGAAAGACATCGAAGATCCAAAGATAATGGAGAAGTACAAGGCTTTATACGAGGAGAATCCGGATATCATAGGGTGGCTTACCATCGATGATACCGTGATAGATTATCCCGTAATGCAGACTCCGGACGATGAGGAGTATTACCTGCATCTCGGATTCGACAGGCAGTACAGCGATAACGGATGCCTTATCATGGATACCGATTCGAATGTCGGAACGGGAACACTTGAGGACGATTACAAAGGCGGAAGCGACAGACCTACCGACAACCTCATCATTCACGGACATACGATGAAAAACGGAGAGATGTTCGGAGATCTCGACCTATACAAAGACAAATCCTATGCCGACGCTCATAAGATAATCAGATTCGATTCGCTCTATGAGTCCAGGGAATACGAAGTGATCGCGGTCTTTTATTCGCAGGTATACTACACCACGGACGACTGCTTCAAGTATTACAAATTCTTCGATGCCGCCAATCAGGCGGAATTTGATGACTGGTACGACAACATAAAAGAACTCTCGCTTTTTGACACGGGTGTCGAGGCACAGTTCGGCGATCAGTTCATCACACTTTCATGCTGTGCTTATCACGTGGAAGACGGAAGATTCGTGGTAGTCGGAAAGAGGATAAAATAAAAAAGAAAAGCTGTTTTAAGGGCAATATCCTTTGATCGGGATGTTGCCTTTTTTGTTTTTTGATAAAAAATGCATATAAAAGAGGAAGAGACAGCAAAAAAGTTTACATAAATTGTGGAACATATTTGATTTTGGTGGTATAATTTAATGGATAATGTGCATAGTATTGCTGTTTTGAAGCATATTTATCAATTTGCGGAATAAAATTTTGACATAATCGGGGGTTTACAATGAAATATGACATAATAATCGTCGGCGCAGGTCCCGGAGGTATCTTCTCGGCATACGAACTGACGAAATTAAACGATAAACTTAAGATCGCCATCTTTGAGGCGGGCAATCCTCTTGAAAAGAGAAAATGCCCTATCGACGGCGTTAAGGTTAAAAACTGTATCAAGTGTCCGACATGTGCGATAATGAACGGCTTCGGCGGCGCAGGCGCTTTTTCGGACGGAAAATACAATATCACGAATCAGTTCGGCGGTTCGCTTTACGAGTACATTGGTAAGAACGAAGCCATCGATCTGATGAAGTATGTCGACGAGATCAATCTTAAGTACGGCGGAGAAGGAACGAGATTATACTCCACAGCCGATACGAAGATAAAGAAAATGTGCTTACAGAACGGCCTTCATCTTCTGGATGCACAGGTCCGTCATTTAGGTACCGACATAAACTACGTGGTTCTTGAGAATCTTTACAATTACTTAAAAGACAGGGTTGAGTTCTTTTTCAGAACACCCGTTGAAAAGGTTGAAAAGAACGACGGCGGATATACGGTTGTCACGGCCGACGGCAGATATGATTGCGAAAAATGCATCATTTCCGTAGGACGAAGCGGAAGCAAGTGGATGGAGTCGGTCTGCGCTGATCTCAATATCCCCACAAAGTCCAACCGTGTCGATATCGGTGTCAGAGTAGAGCTTCCCGCAGAGATCTTCTCGGCACTTACCGATGAGCTTTACGAAAGCAAGATCGTCTACAGGACCGAAAAATTCGAGGATCTTGTACGTACGTTCTGCATGAATCCTCACGGTGCAGTAGTTAATGAGAATACAAACGGGATCGTTACCGTTAACGGACACAGTTACGAAGATCCCGAAAAACATACCGAGAATACCAACTTTGCACTTCTCGTGTCAAAACATTTCTCGGAGCCTTTCAAAGACAGTAACGGATACGGCGAAAGCATCGCACGTCTTTCGAATATGCTCGGCGGCGGTGTTATCGTACAGCGTTTCGGCGATCTCGTAAGAGGAAGACGAAGCAATCCCGAAAGAATAAGGGAAGGCTATGTTACACCCACACTTGCAGCCACACCCGGCGATCTGAGCCTCGTTATCCCCAAGAGGATCCTCGACGGTATCATCGAGATGATCTATGCACTCGACAAGATCTGCCCCGGTACGGCCAATGACGATACGCTTTTATACGGTGTTGAAGTCAAGTTCTACAACATGGAAGTTGAGATAGATCAGAACCTTGAGACGAGAAACAAAGGCCTCTTTGTTATCGGAGACGGTTCGGGTGTTACGCATTCGCTCTCTCACGCATCGGCGAGCGGCGTATACGTTGCAAGATATATTGCAAAAGAAGAATAGACAACGGAGTTTATACCTGAATGAGCAACATTGAAGAAGTCAGAAAATTTTTTGAAAACGACAGATTTGCAACCGAGAACGGAATGATCATCGAATCGGTCGGCGAGAAGACCGCGATCTGCAGCTTAACGGTTTCGAAAAGGCATATGAACGCTGTCGGAAACGTTATGGGCGGTGTGTATTTTACACTTGCGGATTTTACATTTGCCGTAGCGACCAACCATGAAGAGCCCGGGATCGTATCCTTAAGTTCCACGATCACTTTTCATGCGGCTGCCAAAGGCGAAAAGATTATTTGCGAAGCAAAGAAGATAAAACACGGCAAGACGACTTGTGTTTATGAAATGACCGTGACAGACGAGAACGATAACCTTCTGGCTACGGTTTTGACAACGGGATACAACACCCGTAAGCAGTAACTCAAAAACAATCGAATCGGCGTTAACGCAAGGAGACGGAAAATGGTAAGATTGGGAAAGGCATTCATCATAACTAAAATAAGTGCGATACAGACAGCGGCATTAAGTACGCTCTTTTTCGCGATTTTTATTTCTTCGTACAGCGCAATGGCTGCCGGAGACAATGAAATGAAACAATGGGATAACACCCGCATTAGACAGGAGGCTGTTTTTGAAACTTCGATAGGTATCGATTCTTACGAAGTTGCTGAGGCCGAAGTTACCGGGGTTTCCAGAAAAATGGAGATCGAAGACGGAAGCAATATCGAGGTTATAAGCCCCGAAGCACAGCTTCTTATGGATATAAGCAATACGCTCGGCGGACAGATCGGTATCGCCTGCGTGGATTCATACGTAAACGTTAGAACTGCTCCGAATGCGGAAGCGGAACCCACGGCGAAGATCTATGACGGTGCGGTCGTATTTATCAGCGAAAGAGACGGCGACTGGTTCAGGATCAAATCCGGTAATGCGGAAGGCTACGTAATGTGCCAGTATTTCCTTTACGGAGAGCATCTCGCAGAGCAGATCTTAATGGACGAGCCTTATACGAGAGAAGAACTTCTTGTAGACAAGAGCTATTCCGTCGGAATCACACTTGAAGAAGAGGAAGCCATCAGACTCGCCAAGGAAGAGGAAGAGAGAAAAGAGAGAGAAAGGATCGCCAAGGAGCAGGAAGCTGCAAGAAAGAAAGCCATGGAAGCCGGCAATTCCTATTCTCTTGAAGATACTACAGAGCTTAGAAAAGAACTCGTTAACTACGCTTGTCAGTTCGTTGGCCTTAAGTACGTAATGGGCGGTAACTCGCTTGAGACAGGTACCGACTGTTCAGGATTTACAAAGCTTATTTACGCACACTTCGGATACGGTATTGACAGAACTCCTTCCGGACAGTACAACAATAACGGCAGGCTTGTATCGTATGCGGAAGCTCAGCCCGGAGATATCATCATCTACGGTAAGAACGGAGTCTGCACTCACGCCGCTATCTACATCGGCGACGGCAAGATCGTTCATGCGGCAAACAGCCGTCAGAACACATACATCGGTAATGCAACATACAACACCATCATGGGTGTAAAGAACATCATAGATTAAGAAAATGACTAACCTGCCCGTTGAATTTGAAAACAGAATGAAGGAAATGCTCGGCGCCGAATACGATGAGTTCCGTGCATCATACGACGATAAGAAAAAGACGGGAATAAGAGTCAACACACTTAAGATCAAAACGGAAGATCTTATAAAGGTCTTTCCCGGAGAACTTATAAAAGTCCCCTGGTGCGACAAAGGTTTTATGGCAGCGGGTGACGAAAAGTTCGGCCGAAGTGCACTTCACGATGCGGGAGCATTCTACATGCAGGAGCCTTCCGCGATGGCGGTGGCGGCCGGTATCGCCGAAAAGGTCGATCTTAAGGGAAAAAGAGTTTTGGATCTTTGCGCGGCCCCCGGCGGAAAATCCACCCAGCTCGCTTCGTATATGGAAAATGAGGGTGTTCTTGTTTCGAATGAGATCAACAGGGACAGAGCCAATATCCTTTCTTCCAATATTGAAAGATGCGGGATAAGAAACTGCGTGGTATTGAACGAAACTCCCGACAGGATAGCGGATGTGTTCGAAGAATACTTTGATGTGGTGGTCGTGGATGCACCATGTTCCGGCGAAGGAATGTTTCGAAAAGACGAAACAGCCGTTAAGGAGTGGAGCTTAGAGAACGTTGCGATGTGCGCAAAAAGGCAGGAAGACATCTTAAGGGAAGCCGTCAAAACCGTGGCACCCGGCGGATACATCGTTTATTCGACCTGTACCTTCGCACCCTCCGAAGACGAAGAGCAGATAATAAGATTTCTTAAAAACTATCCGGAATTTGAAGTAACGGAAGTTCCGGAATTTAAATATTTCGACACAGGCCGTAAGGAATGGCTTTCGAAGGACTTATCCGACGATAAAGAAAGCCTTAAAAAATGCGCAAGACTCTGGCCTCATAAGATCGACGGCGAAGGACACTTTATGTGTATCCTTAAAAGAGCCGGCGAGAGGGCAGAGGAAAAGGAAAACGGCAAAAAGAAAAAGAACGACGACCGTGCGGACAAAAAAGCCTGCATGCTCATAGAGTCGTTCATAAAAGAGAATCTTAAGGATTTCGGTTTCGACAAAGACCGCACGGTATGCTTTAAGGATGCGGTTTATCTTTTGCCCGAAGGGTTTGATAAGAACTTAAAAGGGCTTAAAGTGATCCGTCCGGGAATATATCTCGGAGACATCAAAAAAGAGAGGTTCGAGCCGTCGCACTCGCTCGCCATGCTCATTTCGGTAAACGAAGTAAAAAGAAGCATTGAGCTTGACGATGAAGAGGCATTAAGATTCAGACACGGAGAAGAATTAAAAAAAGATTGCGAAAACGGGTGGACTCTTGTATGCTTTAAAGAAGTTTCACTCGGGTGGTGCAAGGCCGTTAACGGCAGCCTTAAGAACCACTATCCCAAAGGTTTGAGAATAATGTATTAGGGCGGGAGCAAACGATCTTTATCAGGAGGCTTATATAAATGAAGACCAAAGTTTACATTGACGGCAGCGAAGGAACAACAGGACTTCGTATCAACGAACGTTTCGCCGACAGAGACGATATTGAAATATTAAAGATAGATTCCGAAAAAAGAAAAGATCCCGAAGAAAGAAAGAAATTCATCAATGCTTCCGATCTTACATTTCTCTGTCTTCCCGATGCGGCAGCCATCGAAGCTGTAAGCCTCGTGGACAAGGACAACGATCATACGGTCATCATCGATGCTTCGACCGCTCACAGAACCGAACCCGGATGGGCTTACGGTCTTCCCGAACTCGGAAAAGAATTCAGGGAAAGGATCGCAAACAGCCAGAGAATAGCAAATCCCGGATGTTATGCTTCGGGCTTTTTACTTGATGTATATCCCATGGTGAGATCGGGATTTATCGGTACGGATTATCCCGTCTGCGTCAATGCGTTATCGGGTTATTCGGGTGCGGGCAAAAAGACCATCGCGCTTTATGAGAGCGAGGATAAAAGAAACGATCTTTACGCACCGAGAATGTATGCACTCGGACAGAAGCACAAGCATTTAAAGGAAATGAAAGCGATAGCAGGACTTGACCGCGATCCGCTTTTCGTTCCCGTGGTTGATGATTATTACTGCGGAATGATCGTAACATTCCCCGTATATACACATCTTTTAAAGAAAAAAGCAACTCCCGAAGACGTTCAGAAAATGTTTTCCGAGTTCTTTGCAGGTGAGAAATTCATTAAAGTAATGCCCTTCGGTTCCGAAGAGGAAATGGGCGGTTTCTTCCATGCCAATGAATTTGCCGGAAGAGACGACGCAAAGATCTATGTTACGGGCAACGAAGACAGGATCCTTATCACGTCGATATTCGACAATCTCGGCAAGGGCGCATCGGGCGCAGCCATTCAGTGCATGAACATCCGATTAGGATTAGCCGAAGATACCGGATTGTGTCTTGGCAATTAAACTCTTAAAAATCACATAAAAAACTAACCGAAAAGAGGAAAACGAAATGCTTTATATTTTAACGGCATTGGGAATTCTAAGTGCAATAGGAACACAGCTTTTATTCAAATGGTACACATCGCCCTGGCATATCCTTGTATTTGCAGGAATGCTCTTCGCGTGGATCATTATCTGGGAAGTTATCTACTGGGTCATCCTTTTCCTTTGGTCACTTACAGTAAACAAGCAGAAGGAAGTTACAAAGCCTTCAAAGTTTTACAGATGGATCTTTGTCGAATCGGTACGTATAGCACTTTTCTACTTAAACGTACATGTACATGTTGAAGGAAAAGAAAAACTTCCGAAACCCGGAACGAGATTCTTAGTCGTAGCCAACCATTTGTCAAACTATGACCCCATGAGCGTTATGTATGCGTTAAGACAGCATATGCTCGTGTTTGTCAGCAAACCCGAGAACTTCAATATTCCTCTTACCGGAGCGATAATGCATAAAACAGGCTTTATGGCGATCGACAGAGACAGTGTAAAGAATGCGATCGTTACCATTAACAAAGCCGCAGATTATATAAAGAACGATCTGTCAAGCGTATTTATCTTCCCCGAGGGAACCAGAAACAGAACTGAGCAGCCCCTTCTTGAATTCAAGAACGGTGCTTTCAAGATAGCTACGAAGGCTGAATGCCCCGTAGTGATCATCGCTATCAGCGGTACGGAATTCGTAAAGAAGAGAATTCCCAGAAGATCGGATGTCTACATCAGGATCGTTGATGTTGTACCCGCCGATAAAGTTGCCGAATTAAAGACGGCAGGACTTTCCGAACATGCTTACAAACTGATCTACGACAATATCACTCACGGAAAAGAAACAAAAGAGAACTAAGGGTTTATCGGTTTTATTGAAGGAGAGATCAAGTTGGAAAAGAAAGACGCTAATTTCTTTACAGCCCAGATAAGGCTTTGGACGAGGATAATCGATTACAAGGGAACAAGTACCGTAAAAGAGTACTGGTTTGCTTTTATATTCCATGTGCTCATCGGAATACTCGCGTTCATAAATATCGCGATATCGTTTCTGACGCTTCTTCTTATTGATGACTGGAATATCGGAGATATCGCAAGAGTCGCTCATTATGTTTTCATTGTTCTTGCGGTGATCAAACTTGTATATCTTGCGTTTTCACTGATCCCCTGGATCGCGCTTACGGTCAGAAGACTTCGTGATGCGGGAAAGAGCGCATGGTGGACTCTGCTCCTCCTGCTTCTCGGTGTCGGACAGATCATCCTTTTGTTCATCTGTACGATCGGTTCTTCATTCGCAGGAGTTTTCAATCCCGCGGTAAATCATCCGGAAGCGATCTACGGACCGCCCGAAATGCTGGATCCTTCATATAATCAGAACGGTGATGTTTACGGACCGCCCATGTGGGATCCGGACGAAAATGTACCCGATACGGATTACGGTCCCATATGGAATTATGATGAGGACGAAGATTTCGAATTTAACAGCGATGACAACGTTCCCGCGACATTATACGGTCCGCCCGATATGTTTGAAGAGGACGATTATATTTTCGATCCCGATGCCAATCAGAATATGGATGTTTACGGTCCTCCCGACTGGCTCGATGAATAAAAACAGTCTTACAGGAGAGAAAAATGTTCAAGAAAAATAACTCCGGACTGAACGCAAAGACAAAAAAAGAACATATGCACCAGCTTGCAAAATACAGAGAAGAGACACTGAGACCCAATCCGGATCTCAGGTCTCTTTTCTTGGAAATAACACCCTTTTGCAACGAGCATTGTCTTCACTGCGGTTCAAGATGCGGCGACATAGATGTGTCCGGAATGCTTACAAAAGAAGAGATTATTGAAGTATTAAAACAGGTAAAAAATGATTTCGATATTTCAAAGCTGCGCCTTTGCATTACGGGAGGGGAGCCTCTGCTTCGTCCCGAGTTTTTTGAAATAATGGAAGAGGCCAGGAGGCTTGGTTTTACCTGGGGCATGACTTCAAACGGTACGCTTGTTGACGAAGAGTGTGCAAAGAAATTAAAGAAAGCCGGCCTTAAGACCGTATCCGTGAGCGTGGACGGTTTAAAGGAAAATCACGAATGGTTCAGACAGTCACCCGGCTGTTACGAAAAAACCATCAACGGGATAAAAAATATGATAAATGTCGGAATATCCCATGTTCAGATAACTACGGTTGTTTATCATAAAAACATCGGAGAACTCGACAAAATGTACGAAGAGTTTCAGAAGGTCGGAGTCCGTTCATGGCGAGTAATCAATATGGAGCCGATCGGAAGGGCAAAAGAAAATCCCGATCTTATGCTTTCAAAGGACGAGTATAAAAAACTCTTCGATTTTATCCGCAGAAACAGATTTGCAAATAAAATGGAAGTAACCTACGGATGCTCCCACTATCTCGGAGTGGATATGGAGAGAGAAGTCAGAAAGTGGTATTTCCTCTGCAATGCCGGCGTATACACCGCGAGCATCATGTACAACGGCGATATCGGCGGATGCCTTGATATCGAGAGAAGACCCGAGCTCATACAGGGTAATATAAGGAAAGACAATTTGAAGGACGTCTGGGAAAACCGTTTTGAAAAATTCAGAAACGATTTCAGAAAGACCGGCAAATGTGCCGACTGTCCCGATTACGAGTTCTGCAATTCGGATTCGTTCCACACCTGGAACTTCGATAAGATGGAACCGAACCTTTGCATGAAGGGCATACTGTTTTGACACCGCCGGACGTTTTTTTGTTATTTCCCGCCGGCGAGCAGTGCCAAAAATTAAATTTCGAAAGGAATCAATATGGATATATCCTGTGAAGAATGCGCAAATTTTGTATTTGACGATGACGAAGAAGAATATGTCTGCTGCGTGAGCATGGACGAAGACGACTACATTCGCTTAAACACCGACTCGCACTATCAGTGCCCGTATTACCAGTGTGGCGACGAATACAAAATCGTAAGACATCAAATGTAAGTCAGAGTATCGCCGTGCAAATCGTGCGGCAGAAATATAACTATTACAGTGCTTTGCGAATCACGCATCAAAGAAGCTTAAACGATTGCAGCGTCGCATGTTACACCGCGGGCACGCTCCCGCTAAAGTGGCATCACGTAGCGATCACTAAATTCGCATTCGCACTTCGTGCTCTGCTCATTAAGTGACGACGGCTGCCAATTACCCGCTAACGCAACATACGACACTGCAATCTTTCACGAGATTATACGTGATTCGCAAAGCACGGGATTAAGGTAAAAAACTGCCGCGCGATTTGCACGGCGTCGATATAAAGGAGGGGTTAAAGATGGATGAGAAAATTGCTACTTTGAAAGTTCTTGGACCTTACTTAA
>CADARM010000037.1 GCA_902790275.1 uncultured Lachnospiraceae bacterium | reverse complement strand
TACTCTTTACCAGTTTGTACACGCCGGTCATTCCTCCGGCAGCTCCCACGAAAAAGAATATGATCGCAAGGAAAGATGTGCCGAATTTCTTGTCGAGATAATACCCCAGGAAAAAACACCCTATTATCGGTATTAACATTACCAGCGTAAACTGTGATACAAAAGAGAGTATTTTTACTATCTTTGACACATTCTTACCTCATTAAAACTAATATCGCAAACTACCAAAATTATACAAATTTTTAGCGGTTTTGTCCAGCAAATTTAGCAGATTCATCTGTCCTCTTTTTCCATGTTTTTTATCCGTTTTTCATAAAGCGTCCCAAATAATTGACTTTTTCAACATTTATGTGTAATATCTTTACATATAGTGTATTTTTCAATTAGGTTTCACAATATGTGGGGTAGCAATATGGCAGACCTGATCATTTATCGTAAAAGAATCATTCCCAACGAAAATCTTCGTTTAGACAGGGATACGGTGCTCTATGCCGACGAGAAAATGATGGTCACCGGATGGAATACGATAAACCCCAGAAAAGACATAGATCACGGCTATTCGCTATATCTTCCCGAAGAAGGATTTAAAATAAGCAAATTTTTAAGAAAAGACGGTTCGTTTTACAAATGGTACTGCGATATCGTTGAGTTTTATTTTGACGAAAAAGAAGGAAGTTTAACAACGCTCGATCTTCTCCTCGACGTCACGATAAACGAAAAAGGCGAGATCCATCTTCTGGATATGGACGAGCTCGCAGCCGCTCACAAAGACGGACTCATCGACGATGAGCTTCTGCACAAATCGCTTGTACGTGCAGACAAACTTTTAAAGATCGCATATTCCGGAAGTTTTACCAAATACGCGGATCTTCTCAATTCGTATATCAAATAGTTCTATGCTATGTTTATAATCTCCTGAAACAAAAAGGAAGCCAATCTTCATCCGGCTTCCTTTTTGTTTATCTTTTTTCTTCTGATACTTTTAATAGAAAATGTGATTTCCGATCTGGATACCGTTAAGTCCCGGTACCGGAGTTCTGAAGTATACGCAGCTTCCGACATTCGTGACACCGCTCATCGCTTCGTCTGCGGCCTGATAGCACGATGCCGTCGCGGAGTTCTTCGCAAGTGCGAGATCGAGTCTTCCGCTTCCCGCAGGTGAGAACTGGCTTCTCTGATAGATGACCCCGTATACCGTATCGGGATAACAGCTCGACATTACCCTGTTCATTACAACAGCGCCTACGGCTAACTGGCCTTCATAAGGTTCGCCGCCCGCTTCGCAGTAGATAAGGTTTGCCAGAAGGTATCTGTCGTTATCCGAGAAAGAGATCTCGGAAATATCTCTCTTTGAAGAATTGGCTGCAAGCTGTGAGAGTTTCAATTCCTCTTCGTACTTGGCCTTCAATGCCTCGATGTCTTCTTCCTGGGCTTTGATCTGAGCTTCCTTCTCGGCGATTTCTTTTTCGATCTCTGCGAGTTCGCTGCTCGTATCGCTTATCTGAGCCGAATACTCATTTACGAAAGTATTGGTGGTATTGATAAGCTCAGTGATCCTGGCCTGTTCCTGGACGCTTAAATCTTCGAGTGCCTCAAGATCGGAAAGTTCCGTCTCGAGCTCTTTTTCCTTTGCTTCGACATCAAGTGTTATCTGCTTGTAATCTTCAAGCATTCCGTTGTCGTATTCGGAGATCATGAAGATGTAATCGGTGATGTTTAAAAAAGTCGAAAAATCCTTACTTGAGAGGATCATGTCAAGGTAAGCGTTCTGAGGCTGTTCATAGATGTACTGAAGACGTTTTTTCATGGTCTCGTACTGATCTTTTTCGGTCTCTTTCGCTTCTACAAGCTCCGCTTTCTTTAATTCGATCTCCTCTTTTTTATCGGAGATCTCATCCAGGATCTCTTCGTATTTTTCGTTTTCTGCCTGTAAATCCGCATTAAAAGAATTCAACTGGGCTTTTAAAGTACCCTGTTGAAAAGTGAGCTGATTCAGTTCGTTCTGCTTTTCGTTCTTTGCGCCTTCGGCCTGTTCTTTCTGTTCTTCGACCTGCTGCTTTTCTTTCTCCGCCGCGTTTATCTGATCCAGAAGGGAACTCGGCGAAGCATGAACCGCAAGGGGAAACGTATTAACGAACAGACTTAATACCGCAATGAATGAAACAGCATTCAGTAAAGATTTCTTCATACTTTCTTTTTGGCGGCTATACTTCCAGGACTATCTTTCTGCCGCTCTTTTTGTACTGAACACATTTTACGCCTGCGGCTTCAAACATCTTCTTTGCCGCAATGTTCGTAGGTGTGTTGTTATATTTGTCGGAATCGTAAACAACTTCCTTTATCCCGGCCTGAATGATGGCTTTTGCACATTCGTTGCAGGGGAAAAGCGAAACATAGATCTTCGCGCCTTCGAGATTGCCGCCTCTGTAGTTTAAGATGGCGTTAAGTTCACTGTGTGCCACAAAAGCATACTTTGTGTTTAACACTTCGCCCTCTCTTGCCCAGGGGAACAGATCATCGCTGCAGCCGTTGGGAAATCCGTTATAGCCCACGGAAAGGATCCTGTTGTTCTTGTCAACTATACATGCGCCGACCTGTGTGTTGGGGTCCTTTGAACGCATTCCGGAAAGCATCGCTATGCCGGTAAAATATTCATCCCATGAGATGTAATCTTCTCTTTTATCCATATTCATTCTCCGTTACTCACTCATTTACAGCATATACGTTTAAACAACCGTTTTTACTTGGTACCGAAAATTCTGTCTCCGGCATCTCCGAGTCCGGGAACGATATATGCGTGATCGTTTAACTTCTCATCCTTTGCACCGATGTAAATATCAATGTCGGGATGATCCGCCGTAAGTCTCTCGATTCCTTCGGGAGCGGCGATAATACACATAAAATGAATGTTCTTGCATCCCTTGTTCTTAAGCATTGTGATTGCTTCAGAAGCACTGCCGCCCGTTGCGAGCATGGGGTCTACCACAAAAATTTCTCTCTGTGAGCAGTCTTCGGGAAGCTTGCAGTAATATTCAACGGGTTCGTGAGTTTCGGGATCTCTGTAAAGACCGATATGTCCGACTTTTGCTGCGGGAATAAGATTAAGCATACCGTCAACCATTCCGAGACCAGCTCTCAAAATGGGAACGATGGCCATTTTCTTACCCTTTAATTCCTTTACCGTAGTGGGACAGATGGGTGTCTCTATATTAACTTCTTCAAGAGGAAGATTTCTTGTTGCTTCATAGCATATAAGCATGGCAATTTCGCTTATTGTCTGGCGAAAATCCTTTGTACCCGTATCCTTTCTTCTGATGTAACCGATCTTGTGCTGAATCAGGGGATGATCCATAATCACAACTTTGCCCATTTTTGCTACCTCCATTATATGTTTTTTGTAAAAATATTATTGTTCGATCTTGTCGATCCTTCTCTGATGCTTTTCAAGCTTGGAGAAATCCGTTGTAAGGAATGTGTCTACGATAGACATCGCAAGGATCTCGCCGACGATTCCCGCACCCATAACGAGTACGTTTGCGTCATTGTGTTCTCTTGTAAGTCTTGCTGATACACTGTCCGAACAAAGTGCTGCTCTGATGCCTTTGATCTTGTTGGCGAGCATGCTCATGCCGATACCTGTCGTGCAGATAAGGATACCGAAATCAACATCCTTCTTTGCTACGGCTTGTGCTGCGGGTCTTCCGAAATCGGGATAGTCGCAGGAAGCAAGGCTGTCCGTACCGAAATCAACTACTTCGTAACCCTTTTCCTCTAAATGTTTTTTAACGGCTTCCTTTAAGATAAATCCGCCGTGATCGCTTGCGATTGATACTTTCATTTAAACCTCCGTTATACATCTATTATTTTATGTCCGGCCGCTTTGATAAGTCTGTTCATTACCGCCGCGCCGATACCCTTATCCGAGAAACTTTCGGATAAAATAAATTCCACGCCTTCATCGTCGCACTCGCGAAGTATCTTGTAAAGATTGGACGCTATTTCGTTTGAGTCCTTCGCACTGCCGACGTTTTTGATATTTAAACCGGGATAATCTTTTACGTGTTCGTCCACGCAGATGACCGTGCATTCCTTATGCTCTTTGGCCATCTCGTTTATCCTTGCTGATACCTTTTCATCTTCGCCCCTTACTATCGCCATATCGGCTTTCGGAGCGTAATGTCTGTATCTCATTCCGGGGGCTTTGGGCCTCTCGGTACTGTTTGCATCGAGTATTGTGGGATCGACTTTTACTTCACCCAGAACTTCTTCGAGCATCTCTTTCGAAACGAATCCGGGGCGAAGGATCATGGGAACTTCGCTCGTCATATCGACGATCGTGGATTCGAGTCCGATCGGAATATTTCCGCCGTCGATTATCATGTCGACCCTGCCGTTTAAGTCCTCGCATACATACTTGGCAAGAGTGGGGCTCGGTCTTCCCGAAAGATTGGCACTCGGTGCCGCAACAAACCCGCCTGCCGCCTCGATGAATGCCATCGCCGTCGGATGTATCGGAAACCTTACGGCT
The DNA here is from genome assembly GCA_902790275.1 of uncultured Lachnospiraceae bacterium. Lineage (GTDB taxonomy): Bacteria > Bacillota > Clostridia > Lachnospirales > Lachnospiraceae > UBA3766. Next base: position 10,804 of record CADARM010000037.1, on the reverse strand, counting down.
ACCGTATCGAGTCCGCCTGTTGTTTCTTTGGGCACGACATCGGTCTTTTCAAAGATAAGCGTAAGCGGTCCGGGCCAGAAAGCATCCATCACTTTCTTTGCATCCTCGGACACATTTTTAACGATCCTGTCGAGATCTTCAAGACGGTAGATATGTACGATAAGCGGGTTGTCCGAAGGTCTTCCCTTTGCCGCATAGATCTTTTTTGAAGATTCGGGATTAAGGGCATCGCCCCCGAGTCCGTATACGGTTTCCGTGGGGAAAGCCACGAGTCCGCCCTGCTTTATTATCTCACCCGCCTCTTTTATCAGAGACTCATCTATTTTATTCTCATCTATCTGAACGGTTTTCGTAATCATTATTACTGAGTGATCCCTAAATAGTTACGTATTGCATCCCAGGCTTCGGCATTTTCAAGTCCGAGTTTCCATTCGGCAACGCCGGCACATTCGTGGGCATCCATTACGGAAAGCTTTGCTTCGAGGGATTTCGCATCCTCGAGCCATACCTGGTATAATGTGCCGTTCATTTCTTTTTCACCGTAATTCTGACAGGTCTCATCGCTCCAGTTCAAAGGCACGTCATACTTCGTGCACCATTCGGCGCTCGAGCCCATGCCCATCGTATCTGCCGTAACGGAGCCGTCCTTTGTCTTCCATACTCGTGTGTAGAAAGGAACCGCATTTATAAGTTTTTCGGCGGGAACGCCGCTGTTTATCGTATTGACGATACCGTCTTCCACAAAGCCGATCGAAGCAACACTTCCGGCTACTCCGCCCGAAGCCCAGTGCTCATCGTATCCCATTACGATGACGTAATCGCAAACACTGCCCTGAATGCCTCTGTTGTAATGCACGGTTGAAGCGGTGGGTGCATAATCGTCTACCGAAAGTACGATGCCGGCTTTATGTGTGGCAACGGAAAGTTCTTTCAAAAACTCTCCCCAGTCACTTCCGGAATCAGAAGGTATCTTTTCAAAGTCGATATTGATACCGTCGAGATCGTTTTCCTGTGTAAGGGTTATCATCGTATTGATAAAGTTCTGTCTGGCTTCAAGTGTATGGAAAACACCCGAAAGGTTCACGTCATCGTCAACATCGGTCCAGACACCCCAGACTTTCACGCCCGCATTATGAGCGTTATTAACGTAATTTGCGTTAACGGTATTTTTAATGGAACCTTCGTTATCCGTAACTCTGAAAACGGTGGGTGCCACGATATTTATGCCCGCATCGGTCGGAACATCCGAAAAGTCACTTGCTCCCGCATCAAAGAGCTGATGGAATGCAAGGTTGATCTTTCCTTCCGTTTTGATCGAAGAATATTCAAGCGGTATCTCACATTTTTCAATGGTTATCTGCTGCGTACCGGACTTCTCGTATTTCTTGATCTCGACATATCCGATAAAGCCGTCCATGGTCTGAACTTTGGCCCAGTCCTCCATCTCTTCGAGGATGTAAACGGTATCGTTCTCGCTTACTTCTTCGAGGATGTCGCTCTTTACGCCGCCTCTGTATCTGACTGCGGTCTCTTTTATGATCTTGGCCGTATCGAGAGTCTTGTCTTCGGTATAAATGACCAGTCTCTTCGGCTCGTCAAATATCTCAACGTTAAAGTCCGCAAAGAGTTTGATGTATTCAAGTGAAAAATAAGTCTTTCCGTCATTGGTGATAACGGGCGCGCATGTCAGTTCCTTCTTTTCACCGCCTTTGTAATAGCAGTAATCCGAAGGCTGATTAAGATCGGCTCTTATTATCTCATCCTGTGTGGTGTAAAGAGCCATCTGTTCGTCAATATTTACATAGAACTGATTTGTAAAATACTTCTTGACGTCATCATGCGAAATATAATAGGCGTTTTTATAATAAACTCCCTTTTCTTCAGCTTTTGCGTTGTTTATTACCATTGCTACCTGGTAGTCGTAATAAACTCCGAAATATTCATTTAGATCTGCGTGTTTGCCTGAATATCTGTATCTTTCGAGAAGCTTGTTGCCGTAAAATCCTGCTACAAGTGCAACTATCAAAACGACGGCTACGAATACCGGAATGAATTTTCCGAGTGCCTCGTTAAACTTTCTTTTTCTTCTGCGTTTAGCCACTTCGTTGGGGCGTCTTACCCTTCTTCGGGGATTTCTTGAATTTTTTCTTTTTCGGTTGTTTGCAGAACTTCCGCGACGTACATCATCACGCGAATTCCTTCTGCCTGGTTCAGGTCTCATTTCAAGTCCTCCTTTTATACCATTGCCCATTATATCAAAAAAATAAAATGTAGTCATTATCTTTTCGTATTTGGCATTCGTTAGGCAGAATCTACCGGCTCGAGGGGATAAATTAAGTAAAATCGGCCAAAAGGAACGTGATGAAATAATCCAAAAAGACAACGCCACATTTTATTTGGGGTGCAAGAACGTACCGTGAGTATTTAATTGAAATAACAAAGCTTAGGTGGAATAAAATGTGCGAACGCACATCGCTTATAAAGACCTCCGTCTGAAACGCGGAGTAAATGTATGAAACATCTCGCCTCCCTTCCGTACGAGATTTCCTACACCTTATTTGTATTATATACATTATTGTGCATTTTTACAAGAATAATTTAATTCTTTTGTTGATTTTAGACAATTGTAACATATAATAAATTTTGATTTTTCGGCCGATATATGTTAAAATAAGAAAAAAGAAACCTGCAGTTAAATGCACGAGAGGTCAAATATGAGAATCGATAAGATCAATGACAATCAAATAAAGTGCATACTGACCGAGAAGGATTTAGCGGAACGCAACCTTAATCTTCGCGAGATGTCTTACAACTCTGCGGAGATACGCAATCTCTTTGCGGAGGTTATTCGTTATGCGTACAAAAACCTTGATTTTGACGCAAACAATGTTCCTTTAAAGATAGATGTTATTCCCTTGAGAACTTCAGCCGTATTGTTTATTACAAAGGTTGAGGAGCCCGAAGAACTTAACCCTTCGTATTCACATTTTTCTCCCGCTGTATACGAGAAAATGAAGAATCCCGCAAAGGAAGACAATTCCGATCTTTCGGAGAGTTTTAAGAGCCTCATCAATGCTCTCTTCCCTGCAGAAGAAGGACTTCTTCCCGCAGAACCTCCCAAGAGCAATGATTTCGCAACGGACAATAACATCGTATTTTCGTTCGACAAGGTCGGCGATGTGATCGATGCCTGCAAAGCCATCAGCGCAACATACGACCACTTGAGTTCTCTCTACTTTGATGAATCAAGAAAGGTTTATTACCTTAAGATGTTCACAAACGGAGAAGCGGACGGAAACTTCAGACAGAATTGCATCAACTTACTCGAGTACGGTAACAATTTAAACAACGACAAGTTTTTCGACAGCTACTTAGCTGAACATGCAAAACTTCTCGCTAAAAATGATGCCGTACAAAGACTCGGCTAGCCATACAACAAAATTTGCCGACTCCTAGATTTTAATATCAAAAAAGGACCGTTTTACAACGGTCCTTTTTACTTGGTATTATGAATCTATTGTTCTTTCTGATTAAGAGCAAAAACCAATGCGTCTACATCGATTCCGTGAACCATGCTTGCTTCCTCAAGTGTCTCGCCCTGAGCTGCGGGACATCCGAGGCAATGCATTCCGGCACTCATCAAAACAGGTGCTGCATTGGGATCTAAACTGATAATCTCACCGATAGTCATATCTTTGGTAATTTCTGCCATCTTTAAATCCTCCGTTTATTAATTGTTCTTCTGTATCATATATTATTTTATATATTCGGTCAACGATTTAATTCTTAACGAAATTCTTATGGTCACCACGGCTCTGGACCACTTCGTATCCGACCTTCTGTACCCTTAAGGTCATGCATCTTATGCATTCGGCCGCCTCATCGCCCGTACAGATCTTGTTATCATATAAAAGATACTTGTCTCTGACATCTGTGGGTGAAAGGTTCGGCATCACTACATTGGCACCCGCCAGTATTCCTTTTTCCCTTCCGAGACCGTCTGCGGTACCGAGTGCCGTCGTGGCCGGAAGCAGAACTTCGGGAAGCATGATTCTTATTATGGAAAGAAGACGTAAAGTGATATCCACGCTGCCTGTTTCTCTGTCTGCAAAAGGCGTGTCATGATGAGGTATAAAAGGTCCTATCCCGACCATCTCGGGTTTAAATTCCTGAAGAAATCTTAAATCCTTTACAAGATGTTTAATCTCCTGTCCCGGTGAGCCGATCATCATGCCGCATCCGACCTGGTATCCTATTTCTTTTAAGTCATAAAGACATTTCATTCTGTGTTCAAATGACATCTCTTTTGGATGAAGCGACTCATAATGCGCCTTGTCTGCCGTCTCATGTCTTAAAAGATATCTGTCGGCACCTGCATCAAAGAGTCTTTGATAACTGTCTCTCTCCCTCTCGCCTATGGAAAGAGTCAGCGCACAATCGGGGTGGCGTCTTTTTATTTCCTCAATAAGCGGAATTAAAACGTCATCAGTAAAATACGCATCTTCTCCGCCCTGCAAAACAAAGGTGCGAAATCCGAGCTTATATCCCGAATCGCAGCAGTTTAAAATCTGCTCCTCGCTAAGCCTGTATCTTGCGGCATTTTTATTGCTTCTTCTTATGCCGCAGTAAAGGCAGTCGTTTTTGCAGTAATTCGTGAATTCGATAAGACCTCTTAAATATACATCTTTTTTATATATGCTTTCTCTTACCGCTCTTGCACGCAAAGCAAGATATTCTTTTGTATCTTCATCTTCGGCAGCTATAAGTTCCTCAAATTCCGAATCCGTTAAATCTTTGTTTTTTTCAAGTTTATCCGTCAAGTTCATAAATATCTCCAAAAAGCTGAGTCATGCAAATTTTTTTATACCGGAGCGCAGTTAAATCTCACATAACGATATTTCTTCTCCGGAATGAACATATTCAAGTTTGTCGCCCATAATATTTTTCATTATATCAAAAGCCGGAAGCCCGGTGCAGTGGGAAGTGCAACAAAATTTAGTTCCCGGCGTCATTATTTATTGTACTTCATCACTGAAGAAACAATCATCACCATCCCTGTAATCAATCCGACAGTCATTGGTATGAAAGAGAAAACAGATTGAACAAACGGTGTGCAAATCCCGGATACCAATAATAAAAATAATAATATGATGCCAATCGTAATCAACAATTTTTTTCGCATATTTATTCTTTCTCTTTTCTTTTTTCAGAATGAGTTTTCGTGTTGTATTTGCTGACATTGATTTTCTTTTTTATCTTTCGCATACCATCAAAGACAACATGCTCAACTTTCTTTTTGCTCATAATCGCACCTTTGTCAATACATTTATGAATTCTTAATCTTTCTCTTCAATTGAAATGATAATCCATTTTTTCCTTATTATACCAAAAACCTTATAAAACAAATACCACCGTTTCCGGTGGTATTTATAAATTTAATCTCTTTGAAAAATATTTACTGCGACTTTTATTACAAGGATTATTAGAGCTATAATCACGACAACGGGAAGAACTACATAGAGAAGTAAAATCAAAGCAATTCCGCCAAATATATTGGCATCCCGTTTGTCTTGATATTCCTGCGCTGACATTATTATATCATTATCCATATCAATAACACTGAATGATAATCCATCCAAACCTGCCAACATCACGCTGTTATTTTCCATATTATCTTCGGTAATGATATCTGACAAATCCATAACCTGTAGTTTTTCAGATACTCTGTAAGGATTTTGCGGGCCGGTTTCAGGAGAAAATCCCAAAAAGCAATAGTCCCGCCTATAATACAAAAACAATTATCGCTAATATTATAAAGACTTTTCTTCTCTTTTTTCTAACACTGTTGTCCATAGTTTCTTTTTTCAAAAATTTTAAACCCCGTCCCAAAATGCCCCTTAAAAAGGAGGATGCCCGAACACTTTCGTATTCGGGCATTAGATCTGAAAAACTGTGACATAAGTATTATTTAGTGTAATCTCTGCATGATTATCTGCTTTCTACGATATTCATTATATGAGATGCAGATTAACAAACAATGATTAAGTCATTAACAATTTGTTATTAAAATATGAACAAATTGTGAACAAAACCGGTAAACATAAGTTTTGTCCTTTTTCAGCCCTTCAAATCCCTCATTTTTGTATTAATTTCAAAAATTAAAGCTTTTCGGGTTCGGGATAATCAACTCCGAATGTATCAACCGTAACGGTTTTCATCACCTGAGGTGTAATGGGCTTGTCGTTAAAGGGGTTTGTATCGCATTCTGCAATGCGGTTTACATATTCAAGGCCTTCGATAACCTTTCCGAATGCTGCATATGATCCGTCAAGATGAGGAGATGTCTTATGCATGATGAAGAACTGGCTTCCGCCTGAGTTGGGATCCATTGCTCTTGCCATGGAAAGAACACCTTCAGTGTGCTTTAAGTTGTTCTCAAATCCGTTGGCTGCGAATTCGCCCTTGATGCTGTATCCGGGGCCGCCCATTCCTGTTCCGTCGGGACATCCGCCCTGGATCATAAATCCGTTGATTACACGATGAAAGATAAGTCCATCATAAAATCCTTTTTTGATAAGTGAGATAAAGTTGTTTACGGACTGGGGTGCGATCTCGGGATAAAGTTCAGCCTTGATCACGTCTCCGTTTTCCATTGTAATTGTTACTATGGGTTTTTCTGCCATATTTTTATTCCTTTCTTTTAAAGCAATTTATGCTTTTTCTTTAATTGTTTTTATTATTTAATTCCAGCTTGTCCTTGTAATACTGCAAAAGTTCTGCATCCATGAATTCAAATTTATAGAATTCAAGAGGTGATGATCCGTCGGTCACAAACCACATCATTTCCAGAGTATCGGGCTCTGTCATCTGCATTGCAAAGTAGTTGCAGGGATCAACCTCGCATTCAAGAATCCATTCACCGTAGAAATCGTCTCTGACTCCGTCATACAGATCCTTAGGTCTGAAATATCCCTTGACATAGTCCGCGTCGAGCTTGATATCCTTATCCTCGAAATGGAATGTTACATAGTATCCGTCATGAATCTCCAACTCACATTCACCGGTAATATCTGCCGCAAAAGTGCTTTCAAGATCGGTTCTTCCCTGATAATTTCCGAATTCCCACTCTCTTAAAAGTTTTTCAAACTTTTCTTCGGAACCTTCCGCAAATTCTTCGGGGATTGCCTCACCGGTTCTCGGATTGATCAAAAGACAGAAATTCGTACTGTCATATTTTTTATATAGTTTTCCGTCTTCAAAGAAAAGATCGCAAGCCCAGTAATAATCGCCGAGATCGTTCGCATTGGTAAAGCTGTCGTATCTGTAAACCTCATTACCTGAGGAATCGATTACAACAAGCGCAGGACCTTCGACTCCCGTGATATATAAATTATTGTCTTTATATGTATATGAACAGCTGTATCCGACACGATCAACGCTCCATTCCGTCATGCCGGTATAGCAGTTGATCGCATAGAGCGTTCCGTCTACCACTATGGTGTAATAGTCATCAATAAAGAACATGTCCGTATACATATCATACTGACCTATATTAATATCCGGAAAAACTCTTTCCCATATAACTTCATCGTTTTTGTCCGCACCCGAAACATGAACATCCATCGAAGGAAAATCTTCGTGTGTCTCGTCCCATGTATATAAATGCTCAGGGAAAACGGTATTGTCCGGTGCAACAGTATCAAACTCGTTTAAATCCGAGCTTGCCAAGGTTTCAGTACCCGGTTCGGAACCGTCTTCATTGTTAGTGTCAGGTTTATCCGTATCGGTAATATTCGCATGCTCGTTATTGTTGTCTTTTATGGGGTCCGGCTGCTGATCCACGAAAATCTCATTAAGAGGTGTATCCATGGAAAGATTATTATTTAAAGTACATCCGACTAACAACCCCACGCAAAGAAGTGATGAAAGTATTCTTACCCAATTCCTTTTCATATTTTTATTCCCCTCTATAAAAAATCAAAGTGCCTGTCAGACGCCAGACACTTTGTATTATATCAGAATTTTCTGAATCGTGAATACCTCTCTTCAACGATTTCCTCGATGCTCTTTGTATTCATTTTCTTGAGGAACTCTTTCATATGGCCCTTCATATATGAAGCGATGGATGTAAGTGCAGCCTCATCGGCCATTCCGTATTCGGGAATGATCTCTTCGACGACTTTTAATTCCTTCATATCGTGAGCTGTTATCCTCATAACTTCTGCAGCTTCCGTCGAACGGCTTGAATCTTTCCAGAGGATCGATGCAAAGCCTTCGGGTGAGAGGATCGAGTATGTGGCGTTCTCTTCCATCCATACTTCGTTTCCGACAGCAAGAGCAAGTGCTCCGCCGCTTCCGCCTTCACCGATCATGATCGTAAGGATCGGCGTCTTTAATCCTGCCATTTCAAAGAGGTTTCTTGCGATCGCTTCGCCCTGTCCGTTTTCCTCGGCTTTAAGTCCGGGATAAGCACCGGATGTATTTACGAATGTGATCACGGGTCTGTGGAACTTTTCAGCCTGTTTCATAAGACGAAGAGCTTTTCTGTATCCTTCGGGTGAAGGCATGCCGTAATTGTGCTTCTTGCAGTCTTCAAGGCTCTTTCCTTTATTTACACCGATGACTGTAACGGGCTGACCGTCAAGGTATCCGATACCGCCCATGATAGCGGGGTCATCTCTGAAATATCTGTCGCCGTGAAGTTCGGTAAAATCATCAAATATGGTATTGATATAATCTTCTGCCTGAAGTCTGAAAAGCTGTCTTGCGGCACAAACCTTGTCCCATACGCCTAAAGGTTTGCTCTTTGCGGCTCTCTCCTTCATAAGTTCCGTTGCATCATATCTTACATTGTCAAACTGAGGATCAAAGTTTGCATAACCCTCTTTTTCGATATGCATCTTAACGATCTTTGCAAGTGTATCGCGAAGATTGTTTCTTTCAACTATCGCATCGACAAAGCCGTGCTCAAGCTGGAACTCCGAACGCTGGAATCCTTCGGGAAGTTTTTCGCCGATGGTCTGCTCGATAACTCTCGGGCCCGCAAATCCTATAAGTGCTTTTGGCTCTGCAAGGATGATATCTCCGAGCATCGCAAACGATGCGGTCACACCGCCCGTTGTAGGGTCTGTAAGAACGGATACATATAAAAGTCCCGCATCCGAATGTTTCTTAAGTGCAGCCGAAGTCTTTGCCATCTGCATAAGTGAAACGATACCTTCCTGCATTCTGGCACCGCCGGAACAGCAAAAGAGAATAACGGGTAATCTCTCTTTAGTAGCACGCTCTACCGCACTTGTGATCCTTTCGCCGACTACATGTCCCATACTTCCCATGAGGAATCTGGAATCGATGACGCCGATAACGATCTTTTCTCCGCGAAGAAGTGCACTTCCGACTGTTACGCCTTCGGAAAGTTTGGTCTTTTCCATTGTATCCTCGATCTTTCCTTCATAGTCGGGGAAATTGAGAGGATTCTCGGTACGAATATCGTCAAACCATGCTTCAAAAGAGCCTTCGTCGACAACCATACGAATTCTGTTGTTCGCTCTTACCCTGAAGTAATAATTACATTCGGGGCAGATGTATTTCATTCGCTTGGCTTCTTCTTTGAATATTTCCTTTTTACATACCGGACATATTATCGATTCCGGTGAAATAGTAATATCAGAACTCTTTTTTGGAGCATTCTTATTAAAGTTAAACAATCCCATAGCCAAACTCCTTTTTGAAAAAAATATTATCCGATGAACTTATTTAAATCTTCGAGTGTATCGATGTTAACGGTCTTTAAACCTCTGTCGATCTTCTTTACGAATCCGGTAAGTGTATGTCCGGGTCCGATCTCGATAAATTCATCCACACCGTCTTTTATCATCAATTCAAGCGACTGCTGCCATCTTACGGATGACGAAACCTGTTTCTTTAAAAGTTCCTTTACGTCGTTCTTGTCTTTTACGTATTCAGCGGTCACGTTTGCGATGTAAGGAACTTCGATGTCGTTAAGTTCCACACTCTCAAGTGCCTCTGCGAGCTGTTCGCCTGCTCCTTCGAGAAGCGATGAATGGAAAGGACCGCTTACGTTAAGTTCAACAACTTTGAGTGCGCCTTTCTCCTCGCAGATCTTTCCTGCTGCAAGTACCGCATCTTTTCTTCCGGTGATAACCGACTGCTTGGGGTTATTGTAGTTTGCCACGGATACAGTGAAAGGAAGACTGCTGTCCCCTTTATCGTACATATCCTTATTATCCATTACTTCTTTGCACGCATCTTCGATAACGTTTGCGTCAAGACCGATAACAGCGCTCATTCCGCCGCCTTCGGGAACCGCATTCTGCATGTAGATCCCTCTTTTACGAACGACTGCGAACGCATCTTCCATGCTCATTGCACCTGATGCGATCAAAGCACCGTATTCGCCCAAGGATAATCCTGCGGTCAGATCGTATGTGATCCCTTTTTCTTTTAATACCGCAAATAAAGCTGCCTCTGTGGCGAGCATACAGATCTGTGTATACTCGGTAATGTTGATCTTGTCGTTTTCTTCGAAACACATACCGGCAACATCGAGTCCCGTGATCTCTGAAGCTTTGTCAAAAACCTTTTTTGCACACTCGAAATTGTCATAGAATTCTTTGCCCATTCCGATGTACTGGGATCCCTGTCCCGGAAACATAAATACACGCTTGCCCATAATTTTTGTTCTCCTTTATTTATGTCTTTTTTATCCGTAGATATTTGCTTTATCAACCGCACAGAAAGCAAGTTTGCCTTTAGCGCGAATCTCACCGTCAACAAAAGCCTT
>CADARM010000036.1:2578-19161 GCA_902790275.1 uncultured Lachnospiraceae bacterium | reverse complement strand
AACAGAGACTATTTTATGGCCATACTGATGGCACGCATCGGCTACTCTTATATCGACCTTGTTATCACGGATCATATTCAAGCACTGTTTGCATTCCTTCGGGAAAACGAAGATATAATATAACGCTCCGGCCACCTGCAGAGGCTGCGAATGAAAAGCTTTGGGGCCGGTTTTATACGGACCCGGGATCAGCCCGTAGAAATGAAGGTCATTTGCCAGTTTTGCATCCGTATAATCGATATAATACACATCGCCGTTCTCATCCTTGATAAACACATGCTGCCATGTATTATGGCTCTTAAAACTTCCCGCTGTAACGGCTAAAGCGATCAGAGAAAAAACGCTGACACAGTAGCTGACTATACTTATCACGCTTCTCGGATCGAAGCAGAACATAAGAACAGTTGAGATTATCAGTGATGCCAGGAAAACCAGGCAAAGTGAAAAGAATGTTACTTTCGTCTGTTTCGGATAGCGAACCTTGGCATATCTTTCCCATTGCCATATCGTGCGTTCTTTCTTTAATGCACTGGGTGCTTTTACTGCCGGCTGAATAACCTCTTCTTTCTTCGATTTCTTTCTTAAAAGATTTTTCTCGGTAAGCGCGATATCCTCAACTATCTCAACGCCAAAGAGATCTTCGCATACGGCATCTTTAGGAACTTTTGCCAGGTATAATTGATCATTATCGAGTTCAAAACTTACGATCTTTTCTTCGCAATCCCAGAAAGAACGAATATCGTCTATGTGTTCACCCGGCTATAAAATCGTTTTCTACCAAAAGATTGACGATCAAAAAACCGATCAGATCGATCTCTTCTTTTTCATCCTCATATTCTTCCAGAGAAAGCCAACACTCCTCGAGATTGTACTTGTACCACATATCTTCATCACTTAATGATGAATAGTCTTCGATCAGCTGTTTAACTTTATCATGTAACTGTGCAGGAATTATGTTTTTTATCAGTGAAAAATCATACGCATTATTCTCAGGTGCTATAACATTCCATTCAAAAAACGATGATCTGTATCCCATCTTACGATTTACTTTGTATTTCTTCCCACAGTTTTTACATTTTACCGTGGCATACTTTGAAGGATCAAAAAGCAGATCCGGGACATAATATTCGATCGTATCGTCAGTTATTTCGATATAATCCTTAAGAAGATCACTATTGGGTTTATCATCAAAGATCAAAGAACATTCGCAATCTTTGAATAAAGGATCACCGTTATCCAACGTGATCTGCTTACGTTCTTCCATTGATAAACTTGAAAAGAAAACACAGTAAGATCCTTCGGGATAATTATCCAAAACTTTAATATCGCCCAGATCCAATACACCGTCTTTTTTATCGAATAATAAGCAAATCTGATCATTATAGCCGGTCAGAACAGCTTTTCTGTCCTTAAAGATCACATTATATTTTTTCTGATTTTGAAAGTCCATTACTTACCTCTTTTTTTATTGTCAAAAAATTACATAAAAAGATTACCTATGCCTTCGTTTATTCTGTCCGATCTTTCCTGCTCAAGTTCTTTAAATGTCATAAGTATATTGCTATCCATATCTATGACAGAAAAAACATCATTCGTTTTTCCTGTAAATACTTCCGGATAGGCATTTCTGAAATCATCATCTATCAGATCAGAAAAGTCCTCTTCAGCCAGAGTATAGGAAATGCGATATCCGTTAGCCGGCGGGGCTTCAGGCATACGAAGTTCAAAGAAATCCACCTCCGGATAACTTCCATACTTTTTTAAAACCACGTATTCACCTTCTCCTTCTTCATCATCAAATCGACTACCCATTCTGGCTACAGAATAATAGTATCCGTCCGATCTTGATCCCAGATCGATTTTTTCGAAGAAATATATATCCCTGCCTGAAGGGTATTTATTGCCGGATTGATTTGAGCCGGATGAAGAATCAATCAAGGAATCATCGAATGTATGACACCCACCGTATTCTTCATTCCCGTCATTGATATATATCCAATAAAGATTTGTATCTATCCATTCAAACTGAATAATCTGAGCATTTTCAAGCGTTTCCAAAACTGTTATTGATTGATCATCCAAATTTTTTGCGCAAAGAGTACCATCTTTGTATACATATAAATATACTTCATTTTCTTCAGGATTAAATCCTATGATTCTGTTTTCTGAATCCGTATAATAATATTCATCTCTATTCTCAGATAATTCACCTGACTTTCTGACTGAAATATAATCCATAGCCCATTGCTCAGATTTCATCTTTTCAGATGTACCGTAATATATTCTCGGCCCATGATAGCCAAACCCTTGTTCTTCCAGTTTGCCGCAACTAAATGAACAATATATATTCTGATCGTAATAAATACTGTATTGGAAATAACCTTCTGCTAAACTATTTGAATAGCTTGAATATCCCACATATTCATTGTCTTCATATCTGTCATATTTTTCTATTGGTTCACCATCTTTTAATATCTCTCTGTATTGATGCCCCTGATACGTTTTTTCGGATATCTCAAACCCATCCGGAAGATGCGACTGAGCCAGATCATCATCCATCTCTTCAAAGTCATTAATAATGTATTGTTTATCGGATATAAAATCTGCTATGTATAAATTGGGCCATTTCTCATCAAATAAATAATCTTCCAAATACATTAATCTGAAGTATCGCGTTGTCATTGAACTTTGAAAAACCTGGTTGCTACTACCGGTATTCAGATCATATTTCCATACTGCATTATTAGCCTCTCCGTTGTCTGATATTTTGGGATGTTCGCATAAATAAATTATATAATCATCCGTTGCATATTCCAAAGAAACAATAGTAGAATCGCCATCAAAAATTAATTTCTTATCACCATCTTTAATACAATATACTGCATCATTGATTAATACATAAATTTCCTCCCCGTTTTTGCATACACGTTTAGGAAGATTATCTTCATCAGTCCATGTGGGAGCGCTTAAAACCACACCATTTGTAACATTACTTATTGATTTATAATAATTCTTTATATAAATATCCGGTAACCCATCATCCTCTTCTAAAGTCTCCTCTTTCGAAACCGAAGTATTAGAACTCGGATTGCCAAGACATCCAAGAATAATCAAAAATACAAATGTAATTGGTAATATGACTTTTATCTTTTTCATAGGTTAAACAAATTTACAAAATACTTTCAATCGTACTAAGATAATCATCGTTAATTAAACAGAATTCTTCCGAACTGTCCTTAAATCCTTCGATGAAATACCGGTTTTCTTCTTTAAGCCATTCTGCGTTACAATCGGAATCATCCAGTCTGCATTCGATATCTGATCCGTGTTTTATGATATCTGCAAAATTTGATTCAATGTACTCATCCGTCATGGCAAGGCATATCAATCTGATGTCTTTCAGATACTCAGAATCAAAACTCTTTTTCCAATCCGTCGGAATATAGCATCCTTCGACAATGAGATTCTGCTTATTTTCGATCGCGGTTTTGATCATCTCGGATACAATGGGCCAGAGATATTCTGTCATTTTATCATCGTCCATAGGCGTCAATTCAGTATTGCCGCTTCTGATCAGTCCCATTTTTAAATGGTCCATCGAAAAGCACGGATATTTATATTTTTCCAGCATTCTCTGAGAAAGAATCGTTTTTCCCGTATGAGATGCTCCTGTAATAAGAATTATCATTTTATGTTTCTCTTCCTTGTAACTATCTTCACATCATAATTCTTTCAACATAAAAAGAACCAGATCGTCATCATTAACACACGGAGCATATTGTTCCAGCTGCTTCCCCTGATACCAGACTCCGCTTCCATCGAAAACATAGCCTCTTTTTACATACATTCTCTGTGCGGGGCCGTATCCCGAATGAACACCGACAGCCAGATAAACCTGCTTGGATATCTTCGATGCTTCTGCCTCAACAGCATCTAACAATCTGCTCCCGATGCCTTTGTTATGAACGTCAAAAAATACTGTCAGATCGACTATTTCCGGAATCCCCTTGTTTTTCCAGGGGCCTTCATCCGGATTCAGAACGAGAGTACACTGTCCTGAAACTCTGCCTTCATATTCCGCTATGAATACGAGTCTTTTTCCTTCTTCCTGTTCTTTATAGTAGTTCTCGTATGTCTCTATATTCGGATGCCAGCCATACGATAAATATGTATCATAAAGGACCTTGACATCTTCCGGCATCATACTCCTTACCGTGATTGTTCCGTCATTTAAGTATGTTTTCATTTTATGTCCTATAAACGTTATTTATTTTCCTTATCCATAAATACTCTGGATCCTGTTGCTCCCATCTGGCCCTGATATTTTCCTTTGTAAGGATTCAGTGCATGATCATCCATTTGTGCAAACACCAGCTGACCGACTCTTCTTCCGGCTTTCAGTTCTATCGCACATTTGTTGGCATTGAACAATTCCAAAGTGATCTCGCCTTTAAATCCGGGATCCACCCATCCGGCATTCTGAATAAAAAGGCCCATTCTTCCAAGAGAACTTCTTCCTTCCACAAATGCAGTAAGGTTATCCGGAAGTTCGAAATACTCCATCGTTGTAGCGAGAACAAATTGTCCCGGCATGATCAGATATGTATCTGTCGTGATGGTTTTATACTTTATCTCATTCTCGAGAGTGATGATCCCCGAAGGAGTGTCATCAACAATACTGAAGGTATTTCCAAGTCTTATATCGATACTTGCAGGCTGTATCTGCCCTTCTGTAATGGGTTTTACAACCAGCGTCCCTTCTTTTATCATCCTGTCCATTGTTTTGTCTGAAAGTATCATGTCGTCCTCCATATTGTTTTGTATATTTTTTTCATATTTGTCAAACCGCCTCTGAAACACAGCTGTTTTTAAAGACTTTGATCCTGTTATCAATAATCAAATAAATGCCTGTTTTTTATGCACCAGATCACAAATGGGATTAAGGACAAAACAAAGAAGATCGATGCTAAATACATGAGTAAATATATTTCAGTCACACTGCCTATATAGAGAAGCAGACACATTACCGTTCCAACTATTAAAACATGGATCACACAGGCACGAACCCATTTCGGATCAAGAGGAGCTTTTCTAAAATAAGCTGTTCTTACTGCATGTAACAAATCCTTGTACTTTGACGGATCATCTCCCTGAACTTCGGCAATATCCTTTTTCAGTAATTTGTACGAACTTGTACCGATGCAGAGATCCTTAATGCTCTCGGCATATTTGTCAATAAAGAAACCGGTCTTTAATGCTGCGTAATATAATTCGGAGCTGCGTATTTCATTTAATACGTCTTTATCGATCTTTTCATGATAACGGCCGAGGTTTAAAAGATTTTTGTACAATTCTCTGTATTTCTTATAGTTTTCGGCTCTCAGCTTTTCAAGATCATAAGTTTCTTCGATCTCAAAATATTCATTTTGTAAGTTCTGTTTTTCGTTCATATGATATACCCTCAGATTCTTTGAATATATCCTACTATAAGTTAGAATAACATACTTTATTCATCGGTGGAAATTATTGTTTCATATTTTTCTGCTACATACATATTAAAAGAACAATTTTTTTAGTATAATAATTTTTGTAACAGTAGTTTTTTAAAAAAGGGGAAAAGAATATGCATTACGATACAGACCAGTCCAAGGTGTCACGCGAAGAGTTTGAGTACACCTATGACAGGATTCAGATGTTATCCAAATACTTCGAAAGCGTGGTTGTCGGTCAGAAGCACTTAAAGGATTCACTTCTTACCGCGATATTAGCTGACGGCCACATTCTGATCGAGTCCGTTCCCGGACTTGCCAAGACCACTGCAGCAAAGGCTATCTCCGAAGCTGTTGACGGTAAATTCTCAAGAATTCAGTGTACTCCCGACCTGCTTCCAAGCGATATCATCGGAACTCAGATCTATAACAGACAGACTTCCAAATTCGATACTGTCTTTGGTCCCGTTTTCGCCAATTTCGTACTTCTGGATGAGGTTAACAGATCCTCGGCAAAGACACAGTCTGCCATGCTCGAAGCCATGCAGGAACATCAGGTTACCATCGGTACCGAAAGTTACAAAATGCCTGAGGATGTTTTCATCGTTATCGCTACCCAGAACCCTATCGAGCAGGAAGGAACATATCCTCTTTCCGAAGCACAGACCGACAGATTTATGTTAAAGGAAGTCATCTCCTATCCCACCGCAGCGGATGAGGTAGAAGTTCTTAACAGGATCGAGGATCATGCATTTGAGACAAAACCTCCGATAATGAACATTAAGGCGATCGACATGATGCAGAATATCACAGAGAAAGTTTACATAGACGACTGCATCAAAAATTATATTGCTTCGATCGTAACCGCGACCAGATATCCCGATAAGATCCTCGGACGTGATATGGCCGGATATATAAAAATGGGAGCCAGTCCCAGAGCATCGATCGCATTTATGCGTACAGCCAAAGCTACCGCGCTTATGCACGCAAGAGCCTATGTAACTCCCGATGATATCAAGCAAATGGCTCATCTTGTACTTCGTCACCGTATTGCGCTTAACTATTCAGCTATCGCAGACAGAGTAAGCGTAGAGAATATCATCGATGAAATAACATCGAAAATAACGGCACCTTAATATGGAAATTGATTACGAATATTTAGCCAGGATAAGTAAAGACGCAGTACTTTATACTTCCCGCAAGACAACCAACATTCTTGACGGTGAATATAACTCGGTTTACCACGGCAAAAGTCTCGAATTACTTGATTTCAAGGAATACTCGTTCGGCGATGATTTCTCATCGATCGACTGGAAGACTTCCTCGAGAACCGATACTCTCCTGGTCAGAAGAAACATTGCAGAAAAAAAGCACAGTATACTCATCATCGGGGATACCGGTACCAAAATGGACGCCGATACTCCCACAGGTGATAGCAAATCAGACATCGCACTCATGTCTTTGGGAGTAATAACTTATCTCCTCTCAAGGCAGGGATCCGATGTCGGATTGGTATGCGCCGATAAAAAAGGAGTTCTTGCCACACCGTTTAAAACAGGCAGTATATGCGTCGAAGAATTGCTTCATACATACGGAGAATCTCTTTTCGAAGATCACAGATCGAATATGAACGATCTCTTGCAGGATGTACTTCAGATGTATCCGATGCGCCGCATGATCGTTTTCGTCATCACCGATATCGCAGGGCTGAGAACAGTCAAAAATGCGACCCTTTCCAGAATGACCGAAAGAAACGATGTATATTTCATCTGTATCGACGATGCGCCATTTACCGGATCAAAAGTATACGACAGAATGTGCGAAGAATACATTGACAGATTCTTAGCCGGAAACCGTTCGCTAAGAAAGGCTGAGCAGAAAGAAATAAATAATATATTGAACCGTTTTAAACATGATGCAACAAGAAGCCGTGTCGTACTCGAGCGAGTAAAGACGAAGGCGGATGTTGTTGATACGGTGCTTAATTTGTTTGAGAGGGGACGCAATGGAATTTTCGGTTAAAATGCAGCCGGAGCTTATGATGAACGCTATATGGGTAATCATCGGACTGGTACTCTTACTGTTCGCACTTGCCGCATTCGTTGTTATCCTCGTCTGCAGAAAAGCTCCCAGAAAAAAACCAGAGCCAAAACCTGTAAAACCCCTTCCCAAAACCTGGGAAACTTACAGAAAAGAGGCTATATATTCCATCGACAAAACGGTCGATGAACTGAATAAAAAAGGAATCGATAAAAGAGAGGCTTATCAGAGACTCAGTTTTATCATGAGAGAATTTATTTCCAAGATGACCGGAGTTGATTTTACGACCAAGACACTTTCGGATTTTAAGGAAATGGACCTCGAAAAGATCCCCGGACTTGTTGATAACAGCTATGCTCACGAACTTGCGATCAAAAAGAAAATGGATCTTGAGAAAATACTCGAAAATATCGGTTATTGGTATAACCCCGAGTTTGCATTAAAATCAAGTGCAAACTTCAATGCAGATGCCGAGAAGGCAAAACAAATGGTGAGATCATGGAGTTAATGCATCCTTCAGTCTTATATATAGGGATCCCGGTGCTCGTTATATCGTGCATCGTCCTTCATATTGTTCCTGCATTCAGGAAGAAATATATGGGCGGCTTGAGAACCGGTGCAGCATCGATAGTCAAATCCCTTCCCTTATATAAGAGAATCTATATAAGAAAAATAATCCTTACGATCGTCAACGAGGCGTTCGTTATCGCAGCGATCATCTCAGCACTCGTTCTCATCGCAAGACCTTATAAAGTAGAGACCGTAAAGACAGGCGTACAGAAGAGGGATATATTCTTAAACCTCGATGTATCTTATTCAATGTACGATCTCAACTACGCTCTCGCAGACTGTCTCCAGGAAGTTGTAACAGAACTTAAAGGTGACCGATTCGGCATTACGATGTACAATTCCGCTTCGGTCGTATATGTTCCGCTGACCGACGACTACGATTATGTAGTAATGAGGCTGGAAGAACTCAAAGAGTATTTCCTTCTTCAGAAGTATTACTGGGAAAGATATATCTATTATGAACCGGAACCCTTCTATTTGGGCGACTTCCGTTATGAAAGCGGTTTCTATTTCAACGATCTGAGAGATACGGAACCCGACGAATTTAACAGAATCCAGCGTAAGCTTGATTATTTTGAAGCGGGAACCCTTTATAAACTCGATGAAAAGGGAGGCTCGCTCGTCGGTGAAGGACTCGGATCCTGTCTGTACAGTTTTCCTTCGATCGGCGACTCACAGAGAACCAGAATAATAATAATGGTAACGGATAACGAGAAAGATTCACATACCGATCGTCAGATACCTACCGTAACTGAAGCATTTGAGCTTTGTAAGAAAAATGATGTTAAGGTATTTGCAGTATACCCCAACAGTGAGCATTTCTTTACATGGTATACCGGTGATGATTATATTAAATGGTCTGCTGAACTTAAGAGCTTAACAGAGTCTACCGGCGGCGAATTTTACGTTGAGAGTGAGTCAAATACCGTTTCCCAGATCGTTGAACAGATACGCTCTCATGAAGCCATGACGGTAGATGATATCATTACAAGGCAGGAGAAGGATCTGCCGGTTCCCGGCATTATCGTTTTGATCATAAGTCTTGCGGGTTCGATCATCTGCACGACTTTCTTAAAGGGAAAATAATATGAGTAATTTAAACCCTATCCTTCCTGTTCCTGTTCTGATCACCCTTTCAGTCATAGCGGGTCTGCTCATGCTTTATGCATGGATCAGGAGCAAGGAAAACAGATTAAAAAGTACATTCGGATTGTTAAGAAGACTTGCCATTTTATCTCTTGTGTTCATCATAGCATTGAGACCTATGAGAGAAGAATTCGGCGCAGACGTCCAGCTCAGTAACCTCGACGTTCTTTTCGTATTGGATACAACTCTGAGTATGTGGGCCCAGGACGGTCCAACTGGCGATACAAGGATGAGTGCAGCAAAAAATGACATCGAAACGATAATGGACGGACTTCCCGGGGCAAACTTTGCACTGATCACATTCCAGAATAAATCCGTTGTGCAGTCTCCTTTTACACAGGATAAAGAAACAGTGATGGGACTGCTGAATTCCATCCGTATACCCGGGACAACACTCCTTAAGGGAAGCGATATGGAAATGCCTTTTTATGATATGGAGAACCTTCTTATCTCTTCCTCAAAAAAAGAAAACAGGCAGGCAATCGTTTTCTTCTTTTCGGACGGTGAAGTTACCCATCCTGATGCTACACCTTATGATTATGAACGCGTGAACGGACTCATTTACGATGGCATCGTTTTAGGATACGGAACAAGCGAAGGCGGAAAGATGAAAGATAAGGATCGAAGAGATGTCGTTGACAAATCCGACGGATCGATCGCTATTTCACGTATCGATGAAGAGAACCTTAAGAATATCGCAGACGGACTTGATATCGATTATCTTCACAGAACAAATAAAACAATGCTTACTTCGCTTATCGTCAAGATAAAAACATCGGGCAAAATGATCACGGACAGAAATAACAGTTATGTCGTTTACCATGATACATATTACAAATATGTTCCGTATCTGGTAATCCTTCTTGCAATGGAACTCACGATCCGAATCAGAGAGAACGCAAAAGTACGTAAAAAACATGGCAAAAAAACAGATGGAAAACAACAAAAAAAGTAAAAGACCGGCCATTCCGAGATGGCTTTGGTATACTGCGCTTATTTCGGCGATCGCAGCATTAGTCTGCTCTTTTCATCTGATCGCAAGATGGTGCATAAATACCATTTACACAGTCGCAGCCGGCAACGGATTATACATTCCGGTATTTGAGGAGATGCTTACAGGCATAAACTTCCCCGAAGGATATAAAGTCTGGTACAACATCGGAAATTATCATTTCCAAAAAGGCGACTATAAACAGGCCGAGAATGATTATTACAAAGCTATCGTATGCGGGATCCCTTACGAGAAAGAATGTCCCGTCAAGATCAATCTGGCTCTTGCCACGATCAATGAGCTCAGCGATGATGAATGGGAAGCATTTTTTGAGACAGAAGACATAGAAAACGACCCTAAGGCGCTGACCGTTCAGAATGCACTCCTCACGGCAAAAACGATCCTTATCGAAGACGGATGTGCCCACGACGAGGACGAAAACGGTCATGACGAACAGGCCCAGATCTTAAAGGATGAGATCGAAGAACTTTTGAAAAACGCCGGTGGTGGAGGCGAAGGCAGTGACGACGATCAGGGCGGCGAAGGCAGTGACAGTCAGGAAGAAAACAACGATGAAAACGATGGCGACCAGGGTCAGAGCATGTCAGAGAGAGAGGAAAATATAAAGAATTCTCTCCAGAATTTTAAAGATGAAGTTCAGGATGCCAGATCTGAAGAACGTCAGGAATTGGAAGACTGGTTCGGAGATGATGTCGAGGATTTATCAAACGACGAATACGGCGGTGGCCAGGGCGGTAAAGACGGTGATCAGAACGGCGAAGGCGGTGAAGGCGGCGATCAGGAAAGTGACGGCGGTGGCGGCGACGGCGGATCGGAAAAACTTGACGGAGATCCCAAAGAAAAAAATTATAAGATATGGTAACTAAAAAACCCGTTGCCGTGACGGCAACGGGTTTTTTCTATGTATTCTTACTTAAATCTTTCTTCTGGATAACTCGGGATATTTGCTGTAGAAATGCTCCTTGTCTTCGTACATCTTTACATCCGCTTCATGCATGGCTTTTCTTATGTCGAAGGATGATTCTCCGTAAAAAGCACCTATAGCAAATTTCATCGTTTTCGAGTTGTTTGAAAGTGTTTTGATCTTTTCAAGCAGAGCATCAAACTCTTCTTGGGATCTGTTCTCTACGATCACAAGGAACTCATCCCCGCCGACTCTGTAAACATCACATCCTGTATATATCTTTTTCAATGTGTCGGCTGCTTCTCTTAAAAGATTGTCTCCGGCTAAATGTCCTTTCTTGTCGTTTACGGTTTTAAGGCCGTTCATATCCACAAAGACAACACCGTAATAATCGCTTAAAGCATATCTTCCTTCAACGATGTCCGTGATCTTGTTGTTCATCGCATTACGGTTGTATGTATTCGTCAGAAGATCCGTAACGCTTATCTTTTCCATTTCCTTGTAAAGTATGTAATTACTTACTTCGGAAGCAAGAAAGAATGATGTCAGTTCGAGCACCCGTCTGGTATGAAGCATATTCTCGGTAGCGAAATTGGTGACCCAGAAATAGCCTATTGTTTTTCCTTTTGATCTCAGTGGATAAAGGGCTATGTTTTCTATTCCCAGCATCGCCATCGATTCATACCACTCTTCGTTCTTTTCCCTGAATTCCTCAAGGCTTCCCATTATAAGGAAACAGTTTCCGCCGGCGATCAGTCTGTCCCAGGTTTCGATTACCGAGAAAAACGAATCTTCATCAAAGTCTTTTGCTTTATCGATATTTTCATCAGCAACTATGCTGTTTCCGAGAAACTTAAACGTTCTCTTTTCAAAATCAGTAAGTATTAAAGAACATCCGCTCGCTTTGCAGTCTTCCCTTATATTCTCTATAACGGTCTGAATGGTCTTTTCAAAGTTATGTCCTTCTCTTAACATAACGCTGGTCTTTATGGCTCTGACCGCAGCAGACGGAGTGATATCGCTTAGTTTTTCGGCATCGGACTCGGGAGTCATATCATATGTGAAAAGCATATATTTAGTATCTTCCCTGTCGGATGCAAGCGGTATGAAATAATTGTCAAGCCACTTGTTATAGTTCTGATCATACACATAGTTGTGAAGCAGTATGTTCAGAAAACAGCATCTTATGGTCAGGCCCTCAAAACTTCTTGTTTTGAAAACATACTCATAGTAAGGGTGCCCGGGCTCGAAATCCTTGCGATCGACATTTATCGATCTTAAATACAGATCATTCGCTGCCTCAATACAAATATCCCCCTGTTTGCCATCCGGATCGGTCTTTATCGAAATAACACACGCAATTTTATTTACTGTGTTAATAAAAGCCTGATAATCCAAAATCTTCCCCTCCGATCATCATTCATTCTCTCATTTGATCATTCATTCTCTTATTATATCATTTTTTTCATTTATAGTCTTCTTTACACTCAGGAAGGTTTGCACTTTGCGCCTGCTGAGCCTGATTCATGGTCATCGAATATCTTCTGTTCGTAAAAATGATGGATTCTTTTCTGGTTTCATCACTCATTCCGAAATAGATCATATCGGATTCATAATCCGGTTTAACTTTTCTTTGTTCTTCAAGTACCATTTCATCCATCAGGATATCGCAATTGTAAACGTTCTCGCCGTCTGTTACGAGAGTCCAAACCCAGGTTCCTCTCAATTTAGTCATATACTCATTGATCAATTCGCATTCCTGCTCGTTATACCCTGTTCCGCCACCGAAGATCGTAATATGCTCGACATTCAATTCGTCCAGGAAGAAACTGTAAAGCTGCACGAATTCCCACATCGTCAACTTCTTTGTATTGATCACATCTACATAATCATAATTTAGTCCTGCCGCAGCCCCTTCCATGGGATTGGTCTGGAAAACAGTAATCTCCAGGTTTTCAAGATCATGTTCGATATCGATCTCTTCGATCAAAGCTTTGTAGATCTTTTCGGCTCTCTGCATATAATTGTCAGTATCGGTTATATTGTCGTTAATGAGACCTTCAACGAAATCCTCATATTCCTCGAACTTTGCTTTCGCTTCATCAACATCTCCCTCTGTCATTCCGTCATCGGAATATTCGGGGAAATATATAACTTTAAAGGTTTCATAATCATCAGTGGTTATGTCTACGCAGTTAACCAGAGGACTTGACCAGCATGCAAGTTTCAACCCTTTTTCAAACTCATGTATATCCTTCTCATCTCCGGTAAGAACAAATTCCGTTTCACAGTCATAAACTGCTTTCATGATCTTTTTTGCTATGGAAACCGTTAAGGGCTTCTTTTCAAGTTCTTTCAAATATGTCGGATTGATGGCCTCGGGATTATAGTGGAATTTTCCTTCCGAGAAAAGTGAATCGACTTCTCCCAAAGAGGTATTTTCCGAAGCATCGACATCTTCTGCCTGCGTATCGTCACCGGAGGTTGAAGGTGCAGACAATTCGGGATAATCATCGATGACTACCTTTTTGTTACAGCCTCCGACCATAAGGATCGAAAACGAAAAAACGATCGATAAAAGCATACACAGACTTCTTTTTAAAACACGGGTAAATGCTGCAGTTCTCATAAAAGCTCCTTTCTGATCCTGTCATCTGCAAAATAAGTTAATGTTTCATCTGTTCATATGTAATACCGTATTTTTCGGCAATATTTCTTGCATAGGATTTTGATTCCGGAATACTTCTCTTAACGCGGAATGTATTAACGTTGTCCTTTATCTCCATTACCAGACTGACAACACTGCTCTCGCCTTCCCAGGAGTTGATCTCATCCAGGGAACTGACCAGTTCGTGTATATGTGTATTAAAGATAACAGCGGTTCCGATTTCCTTTAATACGCGGATCAGATCTTTTGAAAGATACAGACCGTCAACGGCACTGGTCGTCGAATATGTCTCGTTAAAAAGGATAAGTGTCTTATCGTCCGACTCTGCAACTATCTCTTTTATTCTTACAGCCTCTTCTCCGAGTCTTCCGTAATTTATCGTCAGATTCTCATCGATCGGAAAATGTGTAAGGATATTGTTAAAAGGTCTTCCTTCAAAAGAAGATGCCGTAACGAAAGACCCGATGGAAGCCATTACGGAAATGATACCGAGAGCCTGCTCGATAATGGTCTTTCCTCCTCTGTTTGGACCTGTCAGAACAAATATGTTTTCTTTGGGTGAAAACGAAAAATCATTCTTAACGATATTTTTTTCATTCGCCAGAAAGAGCCTTACGTTATAAAGATCTTTAACAGTCATCGAAATGCCTTCCGTATCGCGGATATCCGGCATACATATCTCAAAACCGGTTTTTTTTATCCTCGCTGCGAACTTGGCCATCGCAACATAAAAAGTCAGTCCTTCAAACATCTCGGTAACGGATGTGCTGTCAAGCTTTATGTACTGATTCATGACCATCTTCATTTTTTTATACTGACGCTTCATATGCTTTTCCATAAGCGGCGTCATCGATACCAAAAGAGGGTCTACGACATGAACCGTTCCGCCGTATGATCCGCCGGACGAGGGAGGCAGACCGTTCGTATTGGAAGCGGCGGGCGAAGAGATCGCATTATGCACCGTAGCTGCTATCTCGGCGATCGTATATTTTGAACGTATCTTGTAGGGGACGAACTCAACGGAAGAAACCGTTTCGACATTAAGGTCTGCGGTAAAGTTGACACCGACAATGGCGCCTCTTACAACAGACAGATCTTCAAGAAGTGTATTGATATCTTTTTTCGCTTCCTCAAATTTTTCATCGTGAACGATCTTTTCCATGTGATCGAGCACGTTTTTAAGACCGCGTGAATTTATGTCATGTTTTTTTAGACAATTGACAATATCTTCGGATACATTGACATATACCGAAAGCTCACGAAGCTGTTCGAGAAGCACATACAAAGAGTTGTCACTTTCCATGGAAAGCGTCATGCTTCTTCCGTATTCCTTTAAAGTTTTGACCAGATTCAACGCTTCCGAGATCTCATCCGTCATTTTCTCATTATCGAGAAAATCTTTCATTATCTCGGATCTGTATCTGATATCTTCCGTATCTGACGGGATATGAGTAAATATATCTCTTAAGATATAGTTTTCACCCTCGTTTTTTGCGATACTTCCGATGATCTCATTAAGAGCCAGATCCTTTACGGTCTCACTTTTAAGTTCAACGACATCCTTCTTTGAATTTTCGGCAAATAAGATATCCATGCTTTCCCCATAAACATTAGTAAAATTCGAGCCTTACCCAATTTTTATTATTGCAAAAATCCATGCTTAAAACAAGCATATTTTTACTGTATTTGCCCCGACAAACCATATATTTTTACCTTACGAAAACGAACAAAAACAAATATAAAGTGACAAAAAGGGTTTCGGATGATATCATTACCTAAATTAATTCATATCGAAAGGGAAAGAATATGGCTACAATCATCTGGGGAACCATGACAAGAACAAAGAGCTTCGGAATAAAAGGAGACAAAATGAAATGCTGGCAGTGTCACAGGGAATACAGTCCCAACCTGCTTCGCGAAGCCGAATATTTTCACATCAATTACATTCCTATATCTCATCACAAAGATCAGGATGTTTACAACACCATTTGTCCCATCTGCGGATTCAGAGACCATATCCAGCAATACCGGGCAACCGAAATGATCGGTCAGCCGGTATCAAAAGAGGTTCAGGACATTTCTTATCTTGCTGTACAGAAAGCCAAAAACCTTTATGATTTTGTGGCTTTGGATAATCTTACAAAAGAGCAGATACTGATCGCTGAGAATGTAAAATACGGCAAGATCAAGGGTGCGGTAAGATACAGAGGCGGCAAGCCCAAAGATATTATAAAAGTCGTATAATACAAAGATAAAGAAAAAGGACTTCGTTTACGAAGCCCTTTTTTATGTGTTTTTATTGGATATAATTCTTTGCCTGACGGTCAAACATCTCTCTGTATCTTCCGTTTAACTGCATCAGTTCTTCGTGGTTGCCCTCTTCAATGATCGAACCGTTCTCAAAGAGGTATATCCTGTCAGCCATTCTCGTAGTGGAAAGACGATGCGAGATAAAGATTACCGTATCGTTTTCGGCGTGATCGATGAGGTTTTTGTTAAGCTTGTATTCCGATACGGGATCAAGTGCGCTTGAAGGCTCATCGAGTATCGAGATCGCTCTGTCTTCATCGTTTAAGAACACTCTCGAGATCGCGATCTTCTGACTTTCACCACCCGAAAGGTTTACGCCTTCTTCACTGAATTCTCTTGTCAGTTCCGTAAATATACCGTTCGGAAGCTTGGAAAGTTTCTTTGAAAAGTCTGCTTTCGTAAGTGCAGCGATAACATCCTCTTCGTCTTTTTCATCATATTGTC
>CADARM010000036.1:0-2520 GCA_902790275.1 uncultured Lachnospiraceae bacterium | reverse complement strand
TTGCAGCATAGATATTGTAATCCTGGAATACCGCACTTATCTTTTTACGATACTCATGCGTATTGTATTCCCTGATGTCATGTCCGTTGTACCGGATGCTTCCGTCCGTTACATCGTAAAGACGCATGAGCAGTTTAACGAATGTGGTCTTTCCTGCACCGTTCTCACCTACGATCGCGATCTTTTCGCCGGGTTTTATCTCTATCGAGATGTCCTTAAGCGTATCCTTATCACAATTCGGATAACGGAAAGAAACGTTCGATAATACGAGCGAGCCCGCTTCTTTGGAAGGTGTGATACCGTCTGCGACTTCTATTACGGGTTCGTAATCGAGAAGCTTTCTGAACTTTTCGGCATACTGTCCGATTATCTGGAAATCCACGAGACAGTAATTGATCTCGTTAAGGTTTCCTCTAACATAGTTTGCCGCGTTATTTGCGGATGCAACTTCGCCGAGTGCGATCTTATGAAGCACAAGTGCGAGATAACCGAGGTATGCGGGTACGGCAAAGAATGACAATACGGTAAATACGGTTATCCAGTTCAAAAGTGATATCCACGTAAGTGCCGGAGTGTATTTCTTTCCTGCTGCCGATGCCGCATCAAGCGCCTCATCAAACTGAAGTCTTAAAGGTTCTTTGACATTTGTCAGTTTGCATTCTTTCGCATATTCGGGCTGATAGAAAACCCTCTTCGAATAATCCGCTTTTCGTAAATGCTTTTTGAATTCAAGCCACCATGTGTATTCGATCTCTTCCATCTTGAAACGTGTCACAAGATTGACGATAAATCCGACGATCGGGAATAAAGCAAGAAAAGGATTGATCGTGATAATAAGAGCTGCTGCAACAAGGAGTGCAATGGCTCCGCCGAAGATCTTACTTGAGATCACGACCGCACCTTCAATCATATGGTCGGCATTGTTTGCAACAAAAACATATGTGTCGTAGTACTCCGGATTATCGTAATATATAAGATCCATCTTACTGTTCTTTTCTATTAAGTCTCTCTGGATCTTTCCGTCAAGCTTGATGATCTTCGCCTTGGCCCATTCTTCGAGAAGCTGGCTGATCCATTCGATGCAGACAACCAGTGCAAGAGATATGAGAAGGATAAAAATGATATCCTTAAATGTTGCGTCTCCGATAAGTCCGTCGATGATCATCTTTAAGATGAATGTACCGTTAAGAGCCAGTGCACTCTTTAAGATTACATTCATAATGAAGATCTTAACGATAAGAGGTCTGTCGTATTTTGCAGCATACCTGATCATAAATGCCGTGTTGCTTATCAGTCGTTTTATTGAGATCTTGTCTTTTTTCTTTTCCTTAGCCATAAAACGCCTCAGCTCCTTTCAGCATTTCTTCGGGCAGACTCTCCTGGTAATTCTCGGCCTGAAGCGTAAACATTTCATGATAATAACGCTTATTTTCGATAAGCTCTTCATGCGTACCGCTCTCAACCACTTCGCCGTCTTTCATAAGATATATCTTGTCTGCCATCCTTGCGGACGAGAGTCTGTGGGAAATAAATATCACGCCACGGCCCTCGGACAGTTTCATCATATTGTTGTACATATTGTATTCGGCCAGAGGATCGAGAGCACTTGAAGGCTCGTCGAGAATGACCATATCGGGTTCGGCAGCAAAAACTCTCGCTATCGCTATCTTCTGAGCCTGACCGCCCGAAGGAACAAATCCGTTCTCGTCAAACTCACGGCTTACCACTGTATCGAGTCCGTTTACCAGGCCTCTGTGATCAACTTCAAACTGAGCGTTGATCAAAGCCTTTTCAGCCTTTTTATAATCCTCTTCGCCTTCGGGTCTTCTCATAAGAACGTTCTCAACGAGAGGCATTGCGAATACCTGAAGATCCTGGAATACCGTGCCGAATCTTTCTCTGTAAAGATTAAGATCGATCTCACCGAGATCCACACCGTTTACAAGTATCTTTCCGGATGTAGGCTCATAAAGGCCCATAAGAAGCTTTATAAGTGTTGTTTTGCCTGCACCGTTATATCCGACGATCGCAAGTTTTTCACCCTTGTTCCATTTGAAACTTACGTTTTTGATAGTCTCTTTCTTCGCTCCGGGATATATGAACGAAACATCCTGAAGTTCGATCGTTTTGATCTCGCCGATATCCGTTTTGCCGACAGTTTTCTCAAAGCTTCTCGTTAAGAACTCTTCAAGGTTTCTGAAAAGTTTGGATTCGTTGCTTAAAAAGATCCTGTTTTCAACAGCCTGCTTTAACTGGTTTGTCGAGAAAGACATCGCTGTGATCATCGCAACGTAACTGGAAACATCTGAAACATTTCCGAGCTTAACCTTAAATACAACGTAAAGATATGCAACGATACCCGCAAGTATCGAATAACTGCTCTTCATTAAGAACGAATAGAATGCTGATCTCATTCTGTACTTATACGAGATCTTTTCCATGTTATCAACCGCATCAACCTGCTTGTCGAGCATGATGGAATTGATATCGAAAAGTCTTACTTCGGCAGCGTATTTCTTT